>CAYQZM010000315.1:0-8986 GCA_964421935.1 uncultured Rhizobium sp.
AAAAAAACCACACCCCCCCCTTGTTTGGTTTTTACCATTTTCTAAAAAACCACTATAACACCAAAAATGACAAATTAAAAACAAAACGACACTAGGAATCAATAACTTGCTAGCGTCCTTCGATTCCGAAATTCGCACAGAGCCCGATATAGAGGGCACGCGAATTTCGGAATCAGGACACTAGCAGCCGTGAGGGTAGGATTCTCGGCTTTCCGCTCCGTAAAGCGGCAGCGTTAAGACGCCGTTGATTTTGTAACTATTCGGCTGCCGCTCTGACCGCCTGGCCTTCCTTGGTCAAATTCTCGGCGGCGAATTCCCAGTTGATGATCTTGCCCAGGACCGCTTCCAGATATTTCGGCCGGGCATTCTGATAATCGAGATAATAGGCATGCTCCCAGACATCGACGGTGAGCAGGCAATTGACGCCCTTGGCCATCGGCGTCTCGGCATTGGGCGTCTTCTCGATCGACAACTTGCCGTCCTTGCTCACCAGCCAGGCCCAGCCGGAGCCGAACTGGGTCTTGCCCGCTTCGGCGAGCTGGGCGATCAGCTCATCCTTCGAGCCGAAGGATGCTGCGATAGCGCTGTCAAGCTTGCCGGAGGGCTGCGTCTTGGCGGGGGTCAGGCTGCGCCAGTAGAAATCATGATTCCAGACCTGGCCGGCATTGTTGAAGAGCTGCTTTTCCTTGGCGTCACTGGCGCCGGCGGTGGCCCGCACGATCTCCTCCAGCTTCATCTCGGCGAATTTTGTGCCCTGCACCAATTTGTTCAGCGTGTCCACATAGGTCTGGTGATGCTTGTGATAGTGGAACGAGATGGTGTTAGCGGAAATTGTAGGGGCAAGGGCATCTTCGTCCCAGGGCAAGGGTGCGAGCTTGAAGGGGGCAGCCATGACAACTCCTTTACAGATAAAATCGCGGTTTCCCGTTAACGCATGTGGCTCCCAAAAGCTCCGCTGCAAGAGGCCGCAGCGGAATCTTTTTTCCGGCGACAATTCGTGATTGCCTGTAACTCAAATGTCATTCGACATTCGCGGCGTGGTCGCGCAAAAAGCAAACAAGCGGGGTAGGTAAACGCAAGAGAGCTTCTCGGAGCCGATCATGCCTGCATACGAAATCTGCTATCTCGACGAAGACGGATCGCTCACCTACAAATTTTCGGCCACCTGTGACGATGATCAGCGGGCAAAGATTCTGGCGCATGCCATGAAGCTGCCCAGCGCCAAGCGGCTGGAAGTGTGGAGCGGTGAGACACTGATCTACACCCGCCCCAGTGTGATGCTGGAGCGCAGGATGATGCATCACCACCAGCTGAGTGCGTGATCACGCCATCAGGCCTTCACTGCGGACCCACGTCAGGGTGCGGTTCAGGCCCCGTTCGAAGCGGTCGAACATCTCGCCGATCTCCGCTTCGTTGATGACCAGTGGCGGGCACAGCGCGATACGGTCATGGAGCAGGGCCCGCACGATGATGCCCTCCTCCTGGCAGAACTGGTTGCATTTGGCGCCCACGCCCTTGGCGGCTTCGAAATTGCGCCTGGTCTTCTTGTCGGGCGTCAGTTCGACGGCGCCGAGCAGGCCCACGCCATCGGCCTCGCCAACCAGCGGGTGCTCCCGCAGGGCGCGCAGCCGCTTGAGGAAAACAGGGGCCACTTTGCGCACATGGCCGAAGGTGTCGCGGCGCTCGTAAAGCTCCAGGGTCTTGACCGCCACCGCGGCCGACACGGGATGGGCGCTGTAGGTGAAGGCATGCCATAGCCCGCCGATGCGCACCGCCTCTTCCTCGATGATCTCCACCAGTTCCGGCGACAAGAGAACCCCTGAGATCGGCAGATAGGCCGAGGACAGGGCCTTGGCGATGGACATCGAATCCGGCTGGTAATTATAAGTCTGGCAGCCAAAGGCATTGCCGGTGCGGCCGAAACCGCAGATCACTTCATCATCCACCAGGAAGATACCGTATTTGTCCAGCACCTTGGTGATGGCTTCGAAATAGCCCTTGGGCGGCAGCATGGCGCCACCGGCGCCCATCACCGCCTCCACGAACATCGCGGCAATGGTCTCGGGACCTTCGCGCTGGATGGTCGTGTCCAGTTCATCGGCCAGGCGCTGGGAATACTGCTCCTCGGTCTCGCCGTCGCGCGCACCGCGATAATAATGCGCTTCCGGCACCCGCACCGTAAAATCGAAGGGCAGGTCGAAGCTCTTGTGGAAGGCGTCCAAACCCGTCAGCGAGGCGCTGGCCAAGGTGACGCCGTGATAGGCCTTGTTGCGGGCGATGATCTTCTTGCGGCCCTTCTGTCCCCGGGAATTGGCCGCGTACCACATCAGCTTGATCTGGCTGTCATTGGCCTCCGAGCCGGAATTGGCGAAGAACACCTTGCCCACCGGAAAGGGCGCGATCTCTTTCAGTTTCTCCGCCAACGCGATGGCCGGCTCGTGGCTCTTGCCGCCGAAGATGTGGGAGAAGGAGAGCTTGCGCATCTGCTCCACGGCAGCCTGCACCAGTTCTTCCTCGCCCCAGCCCAGCGCCGTGCACCACAGTCCGCCCATGGCTTCCACATAATCCTTGCCGTCGGCGCCATAGACAAAGACACCCTTGCCGCGCTCCAGCACCAGGGGCCCGGTCTGGCGCAGCACGGTGAGGTTGGTGAAAGGATGCAACAGGCTTGCCATGTCGCGCGCCTGGGTGTTGGACAAATTGGCAGGAGAAGACATCGGCTCAATTTCCGGCTATCGCAGCGGGCGGGAATCTACCCTAGAGTGCGCGCTTCACGAAATGTCCGAGGGACTATTAGCAGCCATGCGCTTTCAATTGCTCGCGGCGCGGGCCGCCCTTGCCACCCTGGTCCTGGGGGTGTTGATGGCCGCCGCAGCCGTGGCCGGCGTGCGGCTGGGCCAGCTTTCCGATCCTGCCGGCACCAATTTGATGATACCGGCGGTCGGATTGGGCCTGGTGGCGCTGGCGCTGGCCGCGGCCTGGCTCTATTCGGCCCTCTCCCGCAATGAGGGCACGGGAAAAAGGCTGGGCCTGATCGCCTTCTTCGGCGCGCTGGCGTTTCTCTACTCGCCCCTGACCTATGTCTATTACGGCTTTGCCGCGCTTCCCATCCACGATGCCACCACCGATCCGGAACATCCGCCGCAATATGTGGCGCTGGCCAAGGTGCCCTCGGCCAATTCGCGCATCTATGACGGCAGCCGGCGCATTCCCTACACCGGTCCGGATGCCCGCTATCGCGGCACCGATGTCACGGTGGACTATGCCTTTCACGACAAATATCCCGACCTCACCCACCCGCATCACGGGTTCATGGTATCGCCACAGAAGATTTTCTGGCGCGCCTATGGCGTGGCCCAGAGACTGGGCTGGACCATCGTGGCTGCCGATGAAAAGGATCTGCGCATCGAAGCCACCGATCGGAGCTTCTGGTTCGGGCGTACCAGCGACATCGTGATCCGCGTGCGCCAGGCCGGCACCATCGGCAGCCGGATTGACGTCCGCTCCATGAGCCGCGAGGCCGGCAATGACCATGGCCGTAACGTGGCCCGGCTGAAGGCCTTCTTCAGGGAATTCCATTTCTGAGGGCCCATGACGCCCCTTCCCGCATCACCGCGCCTTTTTCCGCCAGATGCAGCAGATGGGCGTTGATCTGGTGCGCCGCCGCACGCTGCAAGCCCGGCGCGATATCCGGATAGAGGCGCAGCATCAGTTGCATGACATCGCACCCGCCTGTGCCCAGGGCCTGGAGGATTTGCGCCTCTCTCGCGCGGCGATGGGCAATCAGTTGCCGCACCCAGGCTTTGGCCTCCGGCACGGGGGAGCCGTGCGTGGGGTAATAGAGCGTCTCCGCGCGCGCCAGCAGCTTTTCCAGGCTGGCGAGATACTGGCCCATGTCGCCGTCGGGCGGCGCCACCACGCTGGTGGACCAGCCCATCACATGGTCGCCGCTGAACAGGGCTTTTTCCTCCATCAGCGCATAGCAGACATGGTTCGCCGTATGGCCGGGCGTGGCGACACATTCGAAAACAAAGCCGTCACCGGCGATCCGCATGCCGTCATGGACCATCACGTCCGGCACGAAGTCATGGTCATGGGCTTCGTCCACCGCGCCTTCCTGGCGGGAGGGCGCCGTATGATCGGGCAAACCATAGACAGGCGCGCCGCTCCAGGCCTTCAGCGCGGCTGCTGCCGGGGAATGATCGCGGTGGCTATGGGTGACCAGGATATGGCTGACGCGCCGCGCCCCGATCGCCCGCTTCAGGGCTGACAAATGCTCATCCAGGTCGGGACCGGGATCGATCACCGCCACAGCCTCGCCCGTGCCCACCAGATAGACGCCCGTGCCCTTGAAAGTGAAAGGCCCCGGATTGGGCGCCAGAATGCGCGACACCAGCGGCGACAGACGCGCCGGAACGCCGTACGAAACATCCAACGCGCGATCGAATTTCAACAATCCCTTAATCCGCATGAAGACGGCGTCACCTTGCCTGTGCGGGCTGTGGCGGTAAAGCAATCCTTAAGCCACCACTGTCATGATCAAATGATATTCGTGCCGGGGGCAAATTTGGCTACCGATCGTACTGTGAGATTTCTCGCCGCCCTTCGCGGCGCCTCGACCAGCCGCGTGCTGAACCTGCATCGTATCGCCGTGGACCAGAGGGACAATGCGCAGCATCAGGAAGCGCCCTTCTTTGCCTCGCCCATCGTCAACCGGTCCTTTGTGCTCAAGCATCGCATCCGTGCCGATGAATCCTATCTGTTCCCCGGTTCGCGCACCGCGGCGACCAAGATCATCATTCCCGTCGACGTCAATGACCTGAAAGCCGGCGGCCGCTCTGTGCTGGTGGAGCAGCGCGGCTATACCGACGCGCTGCGCGCCGCGGGCAACTATCACGATGAAGCGCTGCAACGCGACCTCTGGGTGCTGAAACTTCTGGACGCAGTGCCGAGCCTCGATCCCTTCCTGCTGCGCGAATATCTGCGCAACAACCAGATCGAGGTGGCGCCCTGCTATTTCGCCATCTCCGACGGCGACCAGGAGCGCATGTACCGCTTCGTCAAGAATGAGATGACCCAGCTTGTGGTGCTGGCCGGCGACGATGCCGCATCCGGCCGCATGGTTTCGGCGCTGCTCTCCAACCAGATCGACGAGAAGCTGGAGCCCCTGCGCGCCACCCTGGGCCTTTCGCCCAAGGATTTTCGCGAAGGCGTCTTCAGCTGGCGCGGCTTTCTCTACTACAAATGGTCCATGGGCAAGTTCTGGCCCGATGTGGTCAGCGTGCTGCGCGAGATCAACAAGATCCAGCCCATCGGCGCGGTGTCGGCGATCCAGCGGGAGGACCTCGCCGCCCAGCGCCGCGCCATCATCGAGATGGTGCGCGACAACGGCAATCATGTGAACAAGGTGCTGGCGGTCTATGACACCTCCTTCCGGGATCTGGTGGAGAAACAGACGCCAAAGACCTTCCGCGACTTCTTGATGAGCGCCCCTCACCTGTTCCTGGAGCTGGGCGAGAAGCTGGGCGCCATCTCCCACATTGTCAGCTTCTGGCGTTATCGTTTCCAGAAGGACGCGCCGGCCAATATCGATGCGGACGAGCTTGCTCTCATCTTCCATGATTTCTGCAGCGGCTTCGGCGAACGGGCGCAGGACGACGCCCCGCTGATCAAGCGCCCCACGGTCATCGACACCACCGCCGCCTGATTCTTTCCCTTTGGCACGGACCCGCCTCCCCCGCGGCGCGCATGCGCATCGCGGGGGAGGTGGCCGTAGCAACGCGCAGACGCCTTTGCGACGGCAAAGGCGTCAAGCAAAGTTGCGAAGGCCGGTGGGGGCGACCAATAACGCATGGAACTTTGGTACGGTCGGTCCGTTTTAAGCCCGTATTTGACCCCAAAAGGATAGTCCCATGTTCAAGACCTTGGCCAAACTGGCCTCCGCCGCCGCCCTGGCCGCGCTTGCCTTCACTGGTCCCGCCCAGGCCGACGACCGCGCCGAGCTGCTGCACGACGCCAACCGCGTGGTCAATCATTTGCGGAGCGACCCGGCTTTCGGCACTGCCCGCACCATGCTGCAGGGCGCCGAGGCTGTATACATCGTGCCCAAGCTGGTCAAAGGCGGCTTCATCTTTGGCGCCGAAGGCGGTGATGGCGTGCTCCTGAAGCGCACCGGCCATGGCTGGAGCGAACCGCGCTTCTACGGCATGGGATCGGCCAGCTTCGGGCTTCAGGCCGGGCTGCAGCAGGCCGAACTGGTTTTCATTATCAACTCCCGCCGGGCCTTGGCCGGCATCGAAAAAGGTGAGGTCAAGCTGGGCGCCGGCGCTGGCCTGACGGTCGTGAATCTATCCAGCGGCGCGGAAGGCGCCACCACAACCCATGGCGGTGACATTGTGGTCTGGACCTCGGGCACCGGCGCTTATGCCGGCCTGACCTTCAACGGCACCGTGATCAAGCAGGACAAGGACGAGAACGCCACCCCGGCCCCGGCCGCCGAAGCTCGTGCGCTGCGGCGCAACCTGGCCAGCATTTGGTAATCGCTAATCGCTGGTAACCTGCCATATTTGCGGAGTAGGCTCGGGGCGTCCGGAACAACCGGGCGCCCCTTTTCTATCGTTGAGAGGATACCCCATGAAGAAGATCCTGTTCCTGGCCGGCGCCGCCGCGCTGCTGGCGACGCCCGCCTTCGCCGACCTGGCGAGCGAGCTTTCCACCGCCCAGACCCATGCCGGCATGGCTTCCACCCAGACCGACATCGCCATGGTGCACAAGCATCTGCAGCACGCGATCAACTGCCTGGTCGGCCCCAACGGCAAGGGCTTTGACGCTGCCGCCGGCAATCCCTGCGGCAAGGCCGGCAATGGCGCGATCCCCGATTCGACCAACGCCGCGCAGAAGGCCAAGCTGACCTCCATCGCCGCGACCGCCGAGTCCGGCGTGAGCAGCAGTGACCTGGCCGCCTCGCAAAAGACCGCCAAGGAGACTGCCGACGCGGTCGCAGCGGCGGCGAAGTAAGGCTGGTGCACAAGAATGAGAAAGGGCCGCTGTTCGCAGCGGCCCTTTTGCTTTCAGCCGTGCAGTTCCTTCGGCTTCTCGGCGCGATTGCCGATGTAATCCATGGTGGCGAACAACAGACCCGAGATCACGAAGGTCAGGTGCAGGAACAGCATCCAGCGCAGGCGCGGTTCGTCCAGCGGCACTTCCGTCTCGGTCAGGGTCATGAAGGCGCGCAGCAGCGAGATGGCCGAGATCGCCACGATCGAGCCGATCAACTTCATCTTCAGGCCTGAGAAATCCAGGGTCCCCATCCAGCCGGGCCGGTCCTCGGCATTCTCGGTGTTGATCTTGGAAACAAAATTCTCGTAGCCCGAGAAGATCACGATCACCACCAGATTGCCGGCCAGCGAGAGGTCGATCAGCCCCAAAGTGGCCAGGATCACCTGTTCGGGATCGACCTGCGCCAGGTTCATCGCAACCGGCAGAGCGTGGATCAGCTCGGCGACAAAGGCCGCCAGCAGCAGCAGCAGCGACACCACCAGCCCCAGATAGAAGGGCGCCAGCAGCCAGCGCGATTTGAACAGGGTCTGTTCCAGTACCGTCTCGAACAGGTTGCGTTGATGCATGCATGCCCCTCCACGGCCGAGCCGGTTCCCTAGCCGCAAATAGGGTCCAAAAGGCGGCGAAAGCCTACAAAAAAGCCCTCCGAAGCCTATATTGTCCCCATGGCTCACAACAACGGCATGGTTCCCCGGCAAAGGAAGGCGCGCGGCCCGAAAGGGATGTCCGAAAAAGCCGCCGATAACGCCGCCCGCTACCAGGCTGCGGTGGATTCGCTGGGCGTCTTCAAGCTGGAGGGCGACGCCGCCATCGACCCCGCCTACCAGACGGTGCCGATCAGCGCGTTCGTGCCCCACCGCCCGGCGCGGCCCGAAAAGTCCGAAGGCGGCAAGAAGTTCAAGCTGGTCTCGGATTACACTCCGGCCGGCGACCAGCCCACCGCCATCAAGGAACTGGTGGCTGGCGTCAGCGCCCATGAGCGCGACCAGGTGCTGCTGGGCGTCACCGGCTCGGGCAAGACTTTCACCATGGCCAAGGTGATCGAGGCGACCCAGCGGCCCGCCCTGATCCTGGCCCCCAACAAGACCCTGGCGGCGCAGCTCTACAGCGAGTTCAAGACCTTCTTTCCGGAGAACGCGGTCGAGTATTTCGTCAGCTATTACGACTATTACCAGCCGGAAGCCTATATCCCACGCACCGACACCTATATCGAGAAGGATAGCTCGATCAATGAAGAGATCGACCGCATGCGCCATTCGGCGACGCGGGCGATCCTGGAGCGCGACGATGTGATCATCGTGGCCTCGGTCTCCTGTATTTACGGCATCGGCTCGGTCGAGACCTATTCCGGCACCGCCGTGGGCATCAACCGCGGCGACCGCATCGATCGCCAGGCCGCCATTCAGAATCTGGTGGCGCTGCAATACCGGCGCAACGACGACAATTTCACGCGCGGCGCTTTTCGGGTGCGCGGTGACACGATCGACATCTTTCCCGCCCACTATGAAGACCGCGCCTGGCGCGTCGAATTGTTCGGCGACCAGGTTGATACGATCAGCGAGTTCGATCCCCTGACCGGCGCCAAGGCGGGCACCCTGGACGCCATCAAGATCTATGCGAACTCGCACTATGTGACGCCGCGCCCGACCCTGCAGCAGGCGATGAAGGGCATCAAGGCCGAGATGATCGCCACCCTGGCCGACTTCCGCGCCAAGGGAAAATTGCTGGAAGCCCAGCGGCTGGAACAGCGCACCACTTTCGATCTGGAGATGATCGAGGCCACGGGAAGCTGCGCCGGCATCGAGAATTATTCACGCTGGCTGACGGGGCGCAAACCCGGCGAGCCGCCGCCGACCATGTTCGAATATCTGCCGGACGAGGCGCTGGTGTTCGTGGACGAAAGCCACGTCACCGTGCCGCAAATCGG
>CAYQZM010000316.1:0-24457 GCA_964421935.1 uncultured Rhizobium sp.
AAAGCTTGACGAGTATCTTGCTAACGCCAAGCTGTTGCGCCCTGAGCTTGAAAGGATTGACGGCTTCGTTGACAACATCCGTTACAAGAGCCTGACCCGCGACGGTTGGATTCTTTCTCTGTCTAACTGGAGAGACGAAAAAGCGCTGGTTCGCTGGCGCACCACCGCCAAACACCACGAAATCCAGAAGCTCGGGCGAGGCGAGATTTTCGAAGACTATCATCTGCGAGTAGGCCAGCTCACGGCCGATACCCGGCTTCCCGCCGGTTGCGAACTGCGCGAACAACGGCTGGATTTGACAGAGGTCGGCGAAGGCAGCGTTATCACCTTGATTGATGCCAAGCGGCCACCTGAATTCAAGGAGACTGGAAATCCAGCCGACTGCTCAGAATATCTCGGCCTGGACCCGTATGCGGCGGATATGGTGTCCTGGGATATTTTCGAAGCCGTGCTCACACCTGACGATCTGATCCTTCTGATAAGCTGGAAAGATGAGTCCGCAGCGCTCAGCTATGAAGATTTGATGGTCGAGGCTCCAAAGGACGCGCGAACCCGTCGCATACGTATCATACGCGATTATGGGATGTTCGATCGCCGGGAAGCGCCGCAGTACTATCCGTCAGTCGAAGCGACCTAGGCCGATACCGAATTGGCGGCTCGCCGGGGTAAAGCCGGCCTTTATGGCATGGTCGCGAAGCAACTGGTGAAGACGGAATTTTTTGTGCAGACCGAAACTGTTACAGCAACCGCGGCAGGGACTTCGGTGCTGGAAACTCCGCCGCAAATTGAACTAGGATATTTTGAACCGAGGCCTGGGTGAATGAACGAACCTAAAAGGGCAATTTTGACCCAACATCCGATTGCCCGCATCGCGGCACCGGAGCTCGACCGTCTCATGGCGACATTGGACGTCAGCTATGTGATGCTCACGGAATGCGTGATCAGCAGCGGCAACAGCTTGCAGATTGGCGCCGCCGCCATGCCAGGCATGCACTATAACCTATCGGGGTTCGGACGATTGGTGGTCGGTGAGATTGCACCGATAGAGCTCAAGCCGCATACGTTGGTGATCCTGCCACCTGGGCACCCGTTTCGGCTGGAGGCGCCAAATGGTCGAGGACAGTTCACCAACCTGACCCATGTGGACTATAAACCCCAGTTCAAGCCCGGCTCTCTGCAGCAGCGTTTCGTGGCTGGTGACGCGAACAGTCCAGAGATCGTTCTGATCTGTGGCTATTTCAAAGCGTCCTATGGATCATCAATCGACGTCTTCAGCCACCTGAATAGTCCGATCGTCGAGTCCTTCGCTGCCAGGGACCGCCTGGAACAGAAGCTGAAGGACGCCGTCGCCGAATTGATCGCCCAGGAAGTGGGAAGTGGCGCGATGTCGGCGGCGCTGATGAAACAAGTTCTCGTAAGCGTGCTGCGTCGATCCCTTGCCTCGCAAAGTCTCTGGGTGGAGCGTTTCTCCATCCTGAAGGACCCTCAAGTCGCACGTGCCTTTGCCGATATGGTTGCCCGGCCTGGTTCACCGCATACCGTGGTCACACTCTGCCATACCTCTGGTCTAAGTCGTTCCGCCTTCATGGTTCGGTTCCGAGAGGCATTTGGCACTTCTCCAATGGCAGTCCTGCGCCAGATCCGGATGCGGCACGCGGCTACGCTCCTGGAAGCTGACGCGCTCTCCATCGACCAGATTGCCGGTGCTTGCGGATATGCGAGCCGCAGCAGCTTTTTTCGGGCGTTCCAAAAAAGCCTTGGCAGCGATCCTTCCCAGTTTCGGGCCGCCGCTCGCGAGAGCTTGCGGGATGCCCTGAAGGCCTCTTCCGCGAAGCGTCACGAATAACCTCTGGCACTCTGCGGGTCGAGGAATTCGTCGATCAGTTGTTCTTCGTAATCGTTCGCGGTGAAGATATCGACCTTGAAATCGGCTTTTTGATCGTTGAACCATTTCAGCACGCCCAAGGCCGCCTGAAAGGTCGGCAAATAGGCGGCAAAGATCGGTTCTTGATTGCCTTTCTCATAGACCTCAACCCAGCGGGCATCCGGAATGGCACCATACGCAAAGCCCTGCACATCGGCTGGAGGTACGACCTGGCACCCGTGCTCGGGAATCCACAAAAGCTCCAGTTCGCCAGACTTGCGCTTCGCCAATACCACGGCGCGGACGGACTGGCCTGAGCGATCGTCGGAAATGTAATCTCCGGGCTTAAATTCGCTCATTCCAGTCTCTCCGCATTCTACCTTTGACGTTATGGAATTCGGTCGCCGCCCTCGCAATTCGCGACGGTTACAATACCGCTGATGGGCCACCGTCTGCCATCCGGATTCTGATATTCGCGCGCGCAACGTCCGCTTTTTGTGTCCAGGAGTCCAATTTCCGCGATGCGCCCCACCTTGACATGGGGCCCGGCAATCATCCCCCATAATCTCCTGCGGGCGCGTCCGGCGCGGCGGTTGCGAAGGAACTTCCATGAACGGTGTCGCGCAAGCCATTCGGGACGCAATCGATATTCAGGCCGAACTGCTGAAGCCGGGCGCTGCATCGGGGACCAAGGAGCTTGCCGCCTCGACGGTTGGCTCCAGTCTCGTCTTTCTCAGCGGTTCCGTAATCAGCGTGGCGCTACCCGCGATCCGAAGCGGGCTTCGTTTCTCGGAGGCCGATATCCAGTGGACTCTGAATGCTGAGCTTCTGCCGCTGGCCGCCATTTCGATGGCGGGCGGCGCTTTGGGAGATCGCTGCGGTCGCCGGAATGTATTTCTGGCGGGAATCGCATTGTTCCTTTTCGCATCGTTGCTTGCGGGCTTCGCCAATGATCCTGCAACTCTGCTGCCCGCTCGGTTCCTCCAGGGCCTGGCTGAAGCTTTGATCCTTCCCGACGGCCTCACTATCGTGGGCCAGGCCTACTCACTCGACAGGAAAAGCATGGCTATCGGCATCTGGTCCGCGAGCATTGCTGTCATTTCCGCGGTCGGACCGGCAATCGCCGGCTTTCTGCTCGACCACTTTGACTGGCGCGCCGCCTTTTTGATCAACGTGCCTTTGGCGGCACTGGGCATACTTATGACATGGGCATGGGTTCCGCGAGATCCCGTGCGAAAACGTGGAAGCATCGACATCGGAGCAGCAATCCTGTCGGCGGTTGCTCTTGGTTGCTTGGGCTGGTCTCTGACGGAGGCGTCCAACCGGGCCGGACTTTCTCCAGCCGTCATTGCAGGTTTTGCGTTGTGCGTTGTCGCCCTGATCCTGTTGCTGCAGCTTGAGCGGCGGCTTGGCGAGAGGGCCATGTTGCCTTCCACTCTTTTTGGTTCGCGCACACTGATGGGCATCAACCTCTACACGGCGTTGCTGTACGGTGCATTTGCAGTTCTGTTGACAATGATCCCTTACACCATGATTCGCGGCTCCGGTATGTCCGCAAGCGTTGCCGGAATAGCGTTCATACCGCTTCAAGTTCTGATGGCGGCGATTTCACCTTTGGCGCCTGTGGTATGCGCCCGCATCGGACATCGCGCACCGCTATCAATCGGTGCGGTCATCACGGCAGCCGGGTGCGCCCTTATGTTGCGGATCACACCTGCAATGGACTACTGGCAGGGCTATTTTCCACCGATCCTGCTGATGTCTGTCGGGATGAGCCTCGCAGTCGCACCGTTAACGACCCTGGTTCTGACGTCGGTAGAAGATAAGTATGCTGGCATCGCTTCAGGCTTCAACGGCGCCGTTTCCAGAGCCGGCTCACTGGTGGCGATCGCTTCGCTTGGCGGTCTTCTGAGCGGTGTCGGAGAGATTTCAATAGCGCATATGCACACGGCAATGTTGTGGTGCGCCATGGTCTGTTTGGCATCGGCAGGGGCCATTCAACTTCTCGTTCCGAATCCACTGGCGGCGCGATCGGAACCAATTACCTGACAGCATGCAAACGCACCCCTTCTTCAGGTGTCGAGCGGTCGAAGAGCCTGGATGAGGCCATCCGCGGCGAGCAAAAATCCGTCATACGCGACGCGGCGATCGGGCGCGATCACGACGAACCAGGGAGTCCCGCCTGAACGATATGCCTTCATGATTGCGGGCACAGCGTCGTCCGAATCCGAGTCAGCGACTGCATGTCCAAAGGGAACACGTAGTCCATATCGCCGCTGGTTTTCTCTCGCGCGATCGAAGGTGTTAACATCCGATCCTTCAAACACAGTCTGAATCGCCGCCAAGCCGACGTCTTTATCGTGCAGTTCCTTGGCCAATGTCACGAAGGTGGGAAAACCATGACTATGACAACCCGGACACCAATCCTGAAAGAAGTATAGTATCTTGAAGCCCGGCCCCAAGTCGGCCAGGGTCAAGGGGCTTCGTTCGTCGCCATTCTCATCGATCCAGCGGACGTGCTCGAGCTCAGGAGCAGGCAGGCCTAAAATTCCCTTCTCCATGAAAGCCTCCACTCAGCTGCAAAACGCGCTAGGCGCCAGCATCCGCCCTGTGCGGCAACACCCATTCCGGACGTGGAAAATGGCAGGTATACGCCGTCCGGGATACGTTCCAGATAGTCTTGGTGCTCAGGTTCGGCCTCCCAGAAGTCACCGACTGGCTCGACTTCGGTGACAACCTTGCCCGGCCACAATCCGGATGCATCAACATCTGCGATCGTATCGAGCGCAACAGCCTTCTGCTGATCACTGGAGAAATAAATCGCTGAGCGGTAGCTCAAACCGCGGTCGTTTCCCTGACGATTGCGCGTCGTAGGATCGTGGATCTGGAAAAAGAAGTCCAGTAATCGGCGATACGTGGTCTTCGCGGAATCGAAGTTGATCTCGATCGCCTCGGCGTGGGTGCCGTAATTGCGATACGTCGCATCCGGCACATCGCCACCGGTATATCCAACCCGTGTCGAGATCACACCGGGAAGCTTGCGGATCAGGTCCTGCATGCCCCAAAAGCAGCCGCCGGCAAGAACAGCACGTTCCGTCGCCATCAGATGTCCTCTACCTGGTTGAGGTATTCGCCGTAGCCCTGCTGCACCATTTCATCGCGGGGCACGAAGCGCAGCGACGCCGAATTGATGCAATAGCGCAGGCCGCCGCGATCGCTCGGTCCGTCGAGAAAAACGTGCCCCAGATGGCTATCGCCATGCTTTGAGCGCACTTCCGTGCGGATCATGCCGTGGCTGGCGTCGCGCAACTCATTCACATTTGCGGGCTCGATCGGCTTGGTGAAACTTGGCCATCCGCAGCCCGACTCATATTTATCCGACGATGCGAACAGCGGTTCACCCGAGACAATGTCGACATAAATGCCCGGTTTTTTGTTGTGGAGAAGCGCGCCGGTTCCCGGACGTTCAGTCCCCCTCTGTTGCGTCACCCGATATTCTTCGGGCGACAGCTTGGCGATCGCCGCTTCTGTCTTCTCATAGCTAGCCATGGTTACGCTCCTTCGAGTTCCTGGGAAAGAAGATGCGTACGCGAACCAAAAGTGTCCAGTACGCCGCGCCCATAGTTTCGATCACCAACGGCTGGGCTACGAAACAGCCGCCTTAAACTGCCGGCGGACCGCGCCTTTTCTTCGATGATTTGAGATAGTGGACGAAACCGAGCACATCGTTGGGCAGCAGACGGCCGATCGCGCCGGTCGAATAGACGGCTGTCAAGATCCGGCCCTCGGGATTGAGGACAAAGCCTGTCGCCTCCAAAAAGGTGGGGTCGTCATGAATGAAGGCGCCCGTGGCTGCGGAAACCGCTCGCGCATCGGCGCCGTAGCCAACCGGGAAACCGAGCCTGTGATTTTCGACAAGCTCCTCGGACGTTTTCCGATCCTCCACCGATACGGAGACGACCTTGATCCCTTCCTCAGCGAACTTGTTCCGGGCTCGTGAAAAGGCGGCAAGCTGAGCGTTGCAGTATGGGCACCAAGAACCGCGGTGGAACAGAATTACTCCGAACCAACCAGCCAAATCGCCCGGCAAATGGATTTCGCCACCGCCAGCGCGGGCAAAGGTTAGCGAGGGGAACACATCGTTGTTGTGCAGCATCGGAATTGCATTCCTTGTTTGAACTATTCGGTGATCAAAGCGCAACCGGAAGCGTTGTAATGAAGCTACACCTTTTCCCGTGGGTGCTTTTGACGTAGGCCTACACTTTGGCGCCCGAATTCCTCGCGAGGAAATCACCTCTCGCCATAGGTTCGATAACCGATCGCTATTGTCGGTTACCGCGCGGAGCGGCGCCACGGCTTACGCAAACTGCCTTGAGCTGCGAGCGGCAGTGAGGATCGCCCGAGGCCCTATTCCGCTCTGCTATGGAAACCATGCGTATCGATCATTGGAAACTTCCCTTCTCCGCTGCAATCAATGGGTGCTGTACCGGTTCACCAATACGAGGAACAGTGTCATGAGGATCGTCGGTATCTTTTGCATCGCCCTGGCAGGAACGGTCGTAGTCGGCGCGGTCACTGCCCTCGCGCAAGTCAGCACACGCTCGCAATATGGTGGAAGAGCGTCGATGATCGTCGACGGCAAGGGGAATCTGCGCGTACCCGCCGACTATCGGACCACTTATGAGGCTCTGGGCACCTGGGCAGTGGCTAAGGCCGAAGGTCAGGGCTCGAAGCAACTGCACGTCGTTTATGCTTCGCCTGGCACTGTCGCCGCATATCGCAGGGACGGGCATTTTCCCGACGGCACCGTTCTCGTGAAGGAAGTGTTCAATGCGAATACCAAGCCTATGACGACCGGTACTGTAAGCAGTGCCGGCACCCTCGCCGGTTGGTTCGTCATGGTGAAAGACAAAGTCGGTCGCTTCCAAGGAAACAAGCTTTGGGGTGACGGCTGGGGTTGGTCCTGGTTTGATGCGAAGGATCCCCAAAAAACCACATCCACTGACTACAAGACGGACTGTCAGGCCTGCCACGAACCGGCGCGACAGTCCGACTGGATCTATACAAGCGGCTATCCGGTCCTGAGCCGGTAGGCATGGGGGCCGCCGCCCCGGGTCGGCGCCATGTGACAGGCCATCACCCGATCTGCGGCCTTCGCGTCCCATCGGGCGCGCAGGCTTCTCACCGACCTCCAATCCACAACCGGCGGATCACCGCAGTTCAACAATACGAGCAGGAGTCCTTTCATGTCCAAGTCCTTTCCGCTTCCGACAAAGCCGGAAGACGTTATCCCGTCGCTTGTTGAGCGATTTAATTCAAAAAACCTCGAGGCGATGATGGAATTGTATTCCCCGGAAGCCGTGTTCGTCGCGCACGACGGGCGAGTCATCACGGACCGCCACAAGTTTGGAGCTCAATTCCAGCGCGATATGAACCTGGGGGCGCCACTGAAGGCCAATGTGCGTCATGTGTTCGTCGGTGGCGACACCGCGCAAATCGTGTGCGACTGGTCGATTGACGGAACCGGGCCTGACGGCAAGCCCATGCACATGCATGGCACAGCGAGCGATATCATGCGCCGAGGCGCAGATGGCGCCTGGCGGTACATCATCGACAATAATCAGGGAACTGCGGTGCGACATCCCGGCTGATAGATTGGCCCCGGCAACTCTCGGCGATGGAGCCATTCTTCTCGCAAATCCAAACACCCGGACATTGCGACCGTAGCGCCGAAGCCCGGATGCCCCAGGAAAGATTCTTGGGAAGGCGTTCGGGCTTTTCCGATACACCGACAGTCCAAGAGGAAGAAAGTGACGCTCGATCATCCGATTTTCACGCGCTGGCCGGCCCAGCACCCCGATCGGCTGCAGCTTTTTTCTACGCCCACGCCCAATGGCGTAAAGATCGGCATCATGCTTGAGGAAACCCGCCTCGCCTTCGAGCCGCACCGGATTGACATCCTGGCGGGCGAAAACCGAGACCCGGCCTTTCTGGCGCTCAATCCCAACGGCAAGATTCCTGCGATCTACGACCCAGACGGACCGAGCGGCACGCCGCTGGCGCTGTTCGAATCTGGCGCGATCCTTCTCTACCTTGCTGACAAGACGGAACAATTCATCTCGGCCGATCCGAACACCCGCTACGAAACGATCCAATGGGTGATGTGGCAAATGGGCGGCGTCGGGCCGATGTTCGGCCAAGTGGGTTTCTTCAACAAGTTTGCCGGAAAATCATACGAGGACAAGCGCCCACGGGCCCGCTACGCAACCGAAGCAGCGCGGTTGCTCGGTGTTCTGGACGAACGGCTCGCGGGCCGCGATTGGGTGATGGGCGCTGATTACAGCATCGCCGATATTTCACTGCTTGGATGGGTGCGAAATCTCATCGGCTTTTATGAAGCGCGCGAACTGGTCGGCTTTGACCGTTTCCCGCATGTGCAGACATGGCTCAACCTTGGCCTCGCACGTCCGGCGGTACAGCGCGGCCTGCTGGTGACAGCAGCCTAGAGCAAGACCAGTGCGCCGATACGCGGCATGGGACAGTTCTGGATTCCAGAAAGCGTGTCCGCCCGTCCAAGGCTGTCTGATGCTGCTTTCATCCCGCCAGCGGCGGTGGCAACATAGCTTTCGGATATAGCGCCCTTGCGCGCCTGGTGATGCTGTTCCAGCACAAGCGCTCGGTTGTGGCAGGGCTAGTTGACGGTGAACATCCGATGGAGCTCCACCAGGTTCGATATTTTCTAGCCGTTGCAAGCACGCTGAACTTCACGCGTGCCGCCGAAATATGCAACGTCACACAGCCGGCATTGACCAAGGGTGTCCAAAAGCTCGAGCAGGAACTTGGCGGCCAGCTGATTTACCGCGAGCGTCAACTCACTCATCTTACCGACTTGGGCAAGACGGTGCTGCCGATGCTTGAGCGCGCACTTGCCTCGACGGAGGCCGTTCGGCGCAGGGCACGTCAATTTCAGCAGAAGCAATTGGCCCCCCTGACGATCGGTCTCGCCCCGTCCATCTCCGCTTCGCTGGTCCTTGAGCCGATCGCTGAAATTCGCAAATTTGTTCCCGGCCTCCACGTCGAGCTCCGAGAAGAGCCCCCAGGTCGCCTTGTTGAGCTGCTGCTGGAAGGCGAAGTAAATGTCGCCTTGGTCGGTGATCTCGAAGACACACCAGAACGGATCGACGAATGGCCACTATTCGAAGAGCGCTATGTTGCGGTTCTTTCCCCATCCCATGAGCTTGCGGATCTTCCAGTGATCGGGATGGAGGCGCTTCGCGAAGCAACCATTCTGGACAGCTTCCACTGCGACGTTGCTCCGAAATTTGACCGCCTGTTCTTTCCCGATACGCCGCCGCACCACAATCATAGCAGCAACCGGGACCTGCACCTGCAGCACTTGGCGGCCGCGGGGTTCGGAATAGTCCTCGCTCCCGAGCATATGCCGCGGCTACCCTCACTAAAGGCCCTTCCGATCGAGGGAGATCCTGTACGCAGAGAGGTTCGGCTTCTCGCCGTGCAAGGCCGTCGCTACTCGCCGGCGCTTGACGCTTTCGTGAAAGTCGCGCGGCTGCGTGACTGGTCTCTTCATGCGGCGTCCCCTCTCCAGACCCTGCATCAGAGCCATCCCGGACTTACGGCATCATAAGTTTGGACTTTAGGCTTCGAGAGATGATGACGATGACCCATAAGGATGGACCATGAAGGCAATCGTTGTGATGGATCAGGCTGCGGGGACTGCCGGAATGAAGCTGCTAGAGCGGCCCGAGCCGCAGGCAGCGATCAATGACGTCGTCGTTCAGGTTCATGCATCGGGATTCACTGGGGATGAGCTGACGTGGTCGCCGACCTGGACCGATCGTTTAAACCGCGACCGGACACCGTCGATTCCCGGCCACGAACTGGCCGGCGTCGTCACTGCTCTTGGCTACGGCACGACGGGGCTCTCATTGGGGCAGCGGGTGTTCGGCCTCACCGACTGGTATCGCGACGGCACGCTGGCAGAGTATGTGGCCGTCGAGGCGCGCAACCTCGCACCGCTTCCGGGCGACGTTGACTTTACGGTGGGCGCGGCCCTCGTCATGCCGGGACTGACCGCATGGCAAGGTCTCTTCGACCATGGCCGCCTTCGTTCGGGGCAGAGTGTCCTTGTACACGGCGCGGCCGGCGTAGTCGGGTCGATGGCAACCCAGCTCGCGCGCGCTGCCGGCGCGTACGTCATCGGCACCGGGCACGCCGCCGGCCGCCAGACAGCTCTCGACTTCGGCGCACAAGAGTATGTCGACCTCGATAGTGGCGCGCTGGACAATGTCACCGGAGTTGACCTGGTTTTTGATGTCCTTGGCGGGGACATCGCGAAGCGGTCAGTGCGCGTAATTCGAGCCGGGGGAACGTTGGTAACCGTCGCAGGCCCGACCGAGGCGCGGCCCGCCGGCGGCCGGACGGTTGACTTCGTTGTTGAGGCCGATCGCGCCCAACTGAGTGAAATCGTCCAGCGCGTGCGGGACGGCCGACTGCGACTGAATATCGGTACCGTCGCGACCCTGGACGGCGCCGTCGCCGCGTTCAACGCGACCAGGAAACAACCGGGGAAGACGATCGTCCGCGTCCGCGCGTGACAGCTCGAAGACGTCTAACCTGCCGTCTGGAACATGGGATTACCGATAGCTGTGCGGCACAATTCATGCGTCCCAGCTCGGAGCGCTGTCGTGCTTGTTGACGCGCGTGGACGCCTCATCGATCCGGTCGAGGGAGCCCCGGCAAAATTCGCGATCACGGTTTCGTCGCGACAGGCGACCAAATAACTTGATTTCATCGGGGGCCGGAAGTTCCCTCAGCAGTCACGGAACTCGCTGCGAAGGGGAAGGGGTTCAGGTAGTGCACGCTGGTGGAACTGGAAACCAGGTCACCTCCTTTCTCCATAACCAACGGACATCCAATTCATGCCCAGCCATCAATGGGCAAAGAGACGTGGTCGCAGTATCATCCCACGATGCTCCATGCAGAGAGGCCCTCCAATGAACATGCCTGACAAATCAGCCGCCCGCTTAGTCGGCATCGATCCCAAGGCCGACATCGATGTTCTGCAGACAACACTGGGGTTCGAACACGAAGGTATCGCCGCCTACCGTCTCGCCGGGGGCAGCGGCTTGCTCTCTCCCGACACTTTGTCCGTGGCACGAATATTCCTGGGTCACCATGAGCAACACCGGGACGCGCTCGCTCAGCTCATCCGCCTGGCAGGAGCAAAACCGGTCGAACCCCTCACGGACCCTGAATACGTCCGTGGTCTTGATCTCTCAAAACTGAAAACGCAGGAAGATGTGATCCGGCTAGCCACCAGGCTCGAGCGAGAGGCTGCCAGTGGGTATGCCGGCCAGATCGCAGGACTGCATGATCGCAAGCTGGCCCAGCTTTTTGCGCAGATTTCTGCCGACGAAACCATCCATTGGACGGTGCTGAACGGCGCCGGCGGCGGCAAGATCCCCGAGAGCGCCTTCGTCTTCGCCTGAGCTACACCTCTTCCAGTAAGGGTCAAGCGGATGAATAAGCTCGGTCGCTCGGCCGTAGAGCTTCTGCGCCCGCCTTATGCAATCCGTGAAAAGCTAGATCCTCTGAGGGCTGCCGCGTCCTTGCGCAACGCGCGCCAGGCATGGATACACGCCCACCGCGTTGTCGTGCAGAATAGCGCGGAGATCCGCCGCCGGAAGATGACCAAAATTGCTCGTAAAATACGATAGGGACTGCGCATAGGTGCAGTAGCGCTCGACATTTGGACTGTCGGAGCCCCACATGAAGCGGCCCGGTCCAAAAGCGTCAAGCAACTGCTGAATGTGCGTATGGATCTTGGAATATGGATATTCCATCTTGCCACCCACGGCGATCGGATAGAGCAGCTCTGCCGTCACCGGCGCCTCGGTCATGAGCGTCTTGACGATCGATGGGAACGTCAACTTTCCGTTTTCATCGGCGTAAAGCGAAGTCGGCAAACCGTGGACAAGGACGTGGCGGATCCCGGGAAACTTTTCGATAATGGCCTCAAGATGCCGGAGCTCGTCGTCATATGTCCCCACGGGTGACCGCGCCGATTGCACCCAACTTACGGGAATATTCAATTTTTCGACTTCCGCCCAGAATGGATCATAGATCCTGTCCGAGTGCATGGGCTTGTAACCGCTACGGAAGAGTCCGGTCGTGGTGAAGTAAAGTCCCACCATTTTCAGGCGGTTGATCTGGCCCTTCAGGCGATCGATTTCCGCATCTTCGTAAGCAAAGGCCTCCTCAACCTGGGCCAGGCCGACGAACCGGTGTGGATGGCGCACTGCTGCTTCAGCAAAATACTCCGCCAGATTGCCATAAATATGGTCGTTCTGCAGAACAGCCGTGGCAATTCCGGCATGGTCCATTAAGGCGATAAGTTTTTCCGGGCTCATGGACAGGTCCTCCATCCAGGGCGGAAGAAACTGGACATAGTAGCCCTCGGCGCCGCTGCGCCATTGGAAGCGTCCAAACGCGCCAGCCGAAAATGAAACATCCTTGGCCCCGGCCGGGGACGGATCATCGGGATCCCACAACATGCGCTCCGTTGTGATGGAATTGTCGCTCAAGCGGCGATAGGGCTGATTGCCATGCATGTGCATCGCGCGCTGCTGGTGAATCCGGTGCGAGGCCACATCGGCGAAGCCGGACGCACCCGCGGCAGGCGGAAAGATGTGTGCATGGCAATCGATTACGCCCGGTACCATCGTGGAATTCCTCAGGGACAGTGTCCGATCAATTCAAGCTTGCCCGGATATCGTGCCGTCGAGCCAGAGATCCGCCCATGTGAAGTTTGCGGGCGTTCCGCCTGTGTGAACGAATACAAGCACGTCGTCGGGTCCGAAACGCCCTTCCCGAACATGCGCGATCATCCCCGCGGCGGCTTTACCCGTATAAATCGGGTCCAGAATTACGCCTTCGGTGCGGGCGAACAGCTTTACCGCTTCAACGCCTGCCGCCGATGGTATGCCGTAGCCCTCCCCGACAAACCCATCAAAATTGACAATTTCCTCTTCGGTTACGACCAGATCGAGGCCCAGCGCCTTTGCCGTCTCGTTGGCGATCCCTGCCGTGCGGGACGGCAGATGAAACTCGCTTGTTGCCGTCACGCCATGCATGCGAAAGCCGAGCCCGGTCAGCCTTTGCGCCAGAACGATGCCGGCCTGGCCCTTGCCGCTTGACGACATGTAAAAGCAGGTCGGGGCCAAGCCGTGCTCGTTCAATTGCTCCAGAACTTCCAGCGTCGCTTCCAGATAGGCCGCAGCTGACGCGATGTCGAACATGGGATTGTCGTTGAGGATATGTGGGCGGCCACCCGCCTTGCGGATCTGGCTGGCAAGGCCGTCAAGCATTTGCCTCTGCTCCTCCCGGCTGGCCGCGAAATGCACGTCGGCACCGAGCAGGTAGTCCATGAGCAAATTGCCCTGAATGACGTTGGGTTTGCGCCCTTCCAGGACCAGGATGGTTTTCAGGCCGAGCTTGTTGCACGCGGCGACGGTCTGCCTGGCGGAATTGGATTGCAGATCCAGCCCGACTATGACCGTGTCGGGATTGTCGGCCAGGGTTCGGGCCAGGCGAAATTCCAGGTTGCGCAACTTGTTGCCGCCGAGGCCCAGGCTTGTAAGGTCATCGCGCTTGACAAAGATGCGCGGTCCGCCCGGCTTGCCCTGGTTAAGCACACGGGCAAGATTCGGCGCCTCCGTCATCGGCGTGGGCCGTTCGATCAATCCGACTCGCGGCAGCTTGGCGATATGGGCACGAATTTCGGAAAAATCCGGCAGGTCTTTGGGCGGCTGAAATGCCGACATCTCAGTATCTGCGCCTCGTCGCGGGGATCGCTCGAATGTAGAATGACGCACTTCTCTGCGGCAAGCCCCCAGAGCATCGAAAGGCTTTTACGCCGCCACCCCGCGTGTCTTGCCGACCCTCAATGACGCCGCTACGGCCGCACCAGCCAACGCAAGACCGGCCATCAGAAGCAGACTGAGCGTCGCCGCTCCGGTGAGCGCTTTCACATAGCCGAACAGATAAGGGCCGGCGAAACCACCCAACGCGCCAAGCGAGCTGATGGCCGCAATCCCCGCCGCTACCGCCGGCCTGGGCAGAAAGGCGGTCGGCATCGGATAGAGCATCGGCCCCAGGGACACGGCGCCGATGTTCGCGAGGGTGAAGGATAACAGTCTGACCACCGGATTGTGGAGCAGCGCCCCGCCGGCAATCCCGCAACCCAGCATCAGCAAGGTGGCCGCGACATGAAACTTGCGTTCTCCCGTGCGGTCGGAGTGCCGGCTCAACAGCACCATGCCGATCGCGCCTATGAAGGGCGGAAAGGCAAGAATAAAGCCGGTTTGAACGTTGCTGTAGCCCAGTTGAAGAACCAGTGCGGGCAAAAAAAGCGTGATGGAATAAGCCGCGCCCTGCATGGAAAAATTTGCAAACGCGCACATCAGGACCCGGACATCCAGTATCATCTTCAGAAGACCATAATGCAGCCCTTTGCCGGCAAGAGCCTGCTCCTCGGATATCTTTTTCTGAAGCCAGTCGATTTCCTCCATCCGAAGCCAGCCAGCATCGCGCGGATGGTCGGTGAGATAAGCCCATACAGCGGCAGAGAGCAGAACGGACGGCAGTCCTTCAAGGATGTAGAGCCATTGCCAGCCCTGCAGTCCCAGGCCGGCAACGTTCAGCAAAGCGCCTGAGAGCGGCGCCCCAATGACAGAGGACACGGGAACTGCCAGCATGAAAAAGGCGATCGCCCGCGCGCGATAGATTTCGGGAAACCACCTGGTGAGATAATAAACGACGCCGGGATAGAAGCCGGCTTCACATATTCCGAGCAGAAAGCGAAGAAGATAAAAACACAGGTCCGCGCTGAGCCCGGTAAGAGCGGACAATTGCGGAATGAAACCGAAGCAGGTGGATACAAGCCCCCAGCTCAGCATGATCCGTGCAATCCAGACCCGCGCGCCGAAGCGTACCAGCAGGACGTTGGACGGGACCTCGACCAGGAAATAGCCGATAAAGAAGATGCCGGCGCCAAAGCCATATGCGACTTCCGACATGCCAAGAGACTGGCTCATCTGCAGATGGGCAAAACCGACATTGACCCGATCGAGAAAAGCCACGAAATAGCAGAGCATCAGGAACGGCATCAGCCGCCATGTGACCTTGCGGATCGTTCGTGTCTCCAGATCAGTCATGTGCTGCTTTGCCTGCGGCAAACTTCCGACGCGATGCCCACTCTACGCATCCCGCCCCCAACCCGCACGGGAGTGCACCGTCCCCAGCATGTGCGATTCGGCAGGCAGACGCAGCATCGTGAAGGCGTCGGGAATCCGTGAGGAGTGGTTTGCGCAGCAAGCAAAACGGTCCGGCGGACCGTTTTGAACGACGAACGCCCCGAGCTTGAGCGAGGGGCAGCGATTATGGGCGCTGCCGCGCCGGCCCTCTTTCCGCTGTCGCGGCAGGCCGGCTTGGCATTCGTTTCCACGCGGACTGCGTGGAAAACGAATGGTCGGAGCGGCGGGGTGAGCCGTGGCGCCCACAGGGCGCGAGCATGTCCAGCGGACATGCGAAAACGGCGAACGCCCTGAGCGCAAGCGAAGGGCCGGGAATCCCGCCTAACGGTGGTTCAGGAGGATAGTGGTCGGAGCGGCGGGATTTGAACCCACGACCCCCAGTCCCCCAGACTGGTGCGCTAACCAGGCTGCGCCACGCTCCGACTTGTTTTTGATGGGCTTTTAAACCCAGGGGGTACGAAAGGCGGCGGACTATAGTGGCCGCCCCCTGCCCCGGCAACCGGCGATTTCGGTCTAACTGACGCGTTCCCTGGCCGCCTGAAGCTGGGATTTCAGCGTCATCAACTCGTCCAGCAGCGCATCCAGCTTTTCGCGTTCCACGTTCCCGAGCCCGGTCTCCACCGCTTCGATGACGGGTTCGATCACCGCGGCGGGCGGCTCCTTGATCACGGGCGCAGCGGCCACTTCCGGTGCATCGAAGAAAGGCAGCGACATGGCATCGGGCACGGGCCGCAGATGCGCGCGCGATTTCTTGGCCGGCACAGGCTGCGGCGCCGGTGTCGGCTTTTCGACATAGACGATCTTTTCGACCACCACAGGCCGCTCGATCACCAGGGTCTGCGGCGGTGGCGCGTTGCCACGGCCTACTTCGGTGACATGGCGCAGGCCGCGCTCTTTCAGCACCTTCTGCACGCCCTTGATGGTGAGGCCATCGACGTAAAGCAGCGAGCGGATGCCCTTCAGCAGGTCCACATCGTCGGGCCGGTAATAGCGGCGCCCGCCGGCGCGCTTGACCGGGCGTATCTGGGCAAAACGGCTCTCCCAGAAGCGCAGCACATGCTGCGGCACGTCAAGCTCCAGGGCAACTTCACTGATGGTGCGGAAGGCTTCAGCAGACTTTTGCGGATAGGCGATTGCCGCCGATGACATCAGTCCTCAACCTCAAGTGGCGGCGCCTGACCGTTAATGACCGCCTTCAGCACATGGCTTGGCCGGAACACCAGCACACGGCGGGGCGCGATCGGGACTTCATCGCCCGTCTTGGGATTGCGCCCCATGCGCTGCGATTTCTGACGCACTGCAAAAGTACCAAAGGAAGACAGCTTGACGGTCTCGCCACGCGAGAGAGCGCCGCAAACTTCTTCCAGCATATCTTCGACCATCTGTGCCGAGTCGGTACGGGAAAGCCCTACCGCCTGGAATACGGCTTCGGTCAGATCGGCCCTGGTCAGTGTCCCCGTGGTCATGTGCGACTCTTTCCTTGTCTGAAGAACCGTAACCTTCTCAGCGAATACCGGTCAAGATCAAAGACTTGCAGGCGGGAACTCAGATCTTACCCGAATCGGGTTCCCGTTTGGTTACCAGCGCAGCAGGGCTGCGCCCCAAGTGAAGCCTCCACCCATGGCTTCCAGTAGGACCAGGTCCCCCCGCTTGATCCGGCCGTCCCGGACCGCGGTCACCAGGGCCAGCGGGACCGAGGCCGCCGAGGTGTTGCCATGGCTGGCCACGGTCGAGACCACCCGGGCCGCGTCGATCCCCAGCCTTTTGGCGGTGCCGTCCAGAATGCGCTGGTTGGCCTGGTGGGGCACGAACCAGTCGATCTCCGAAAGGGGGATATTGGAGGCGGCAGCTGAGGCCTCGATGGCGGCGGCAATGTTGGTGACCGCATGCTTGAAGACTTCCTTGCCCTGCATGCGCAGCTTGCCGGCCGTCTGGGTGGAGGAGACCCCGCCATCGGCATAGAGCATGTCGTGCAGCCGGCCGTCCGAGAACAGTTTGGTGTTGAGGATGCCCTGGTCGGAATTGTCGCCCACGCCGCTATGGGCCTGCAGCACCACCGCCCCTGCCCCGTCGCCGAACAAGACGCAGGTGGTGCGATCGCTCCAGTCCAAAAGGCGCGACATGGTCTCGGCCCCGATCAGCAGAATGGTGCGCGCCGCGCCGGTGCGGATCAGGCTGTCGGCGACAGACATGCCGTAGATGAAGCCGGAACAAACGGCCTGCACGTCGAAGGCCGCGCCATGCGCCATGCCCAGCCGCGACTGCACGATGGTGGCGGTGGCGGGAAAACTTTCATCCGGCGTGGTGGTGGCACAGATGATCATGTCCAGCTCGCCGGCATCGATGCCGGCATCCTTCAGCGCCTCGCGCGCCGCGCCCAGAGCCAGGTCGGAGGTCTTTTCGCCCTCAAGCGCAATATGGCGCTGGCGGATGCCGGTGCGCTCGCGAATCCACTCATCCGAGGTCTCGACCTTCTTGGCCAGATCGTCATTGGTGACGATGTTGGACGGCAGACAGGCGCCGCAGCCGATGACGCGCGAACGGATCACGGTAGGGCCTTTCATAATTCGGCGGCCCGCGCACCGGCGCTTTCGGCCGAGATGGCCGAGCGGTCGGTGGTGATGCGGGCGTTGATATCGGCACGCGCCATGTCGATGGCCATGTCCACGGCGCTGGCAAAGCCGACGGCATCGGCGCTGCCATGGCTTTTCACCACCACGCCGTTGAGGCCCAGAAAGACGCCGCCATTCTGGGTGCGCGGATCGAGCTTGCGGCGAAGCATGTCGAGGGCTCCGCTCGCGATCACCGCGCCCATGCGTGACATAAGCGAGCTTTTCAGCGCCTGGCGCAGATAGGTGCCGACCAGGCGCGCGGTGCCCTCGGCGGTTTTCAACGCGATATTGCCGGTAAAGCCGTCCGTCACCACCACATCGACCGTGCCCTTGGCGATGTCATCGCCTTCGACAAAACCGTGAAAGGCCATGGGCAGGTTGGAATTGCGCAGGATCTGGGCCGCGCCCTTCACCCCGTCATTGCCCTTCTGCTCCTCGGCGCCGACATTCAGAATGCCCACCGTGGGCCGCGGCAGGCCCAGCAGCACATGCGCAAACGCCTCACCCATCACCGCGAAATCCACCAGCTGTTCCTCGGTGGCGCTGACATTGGCGCCCACATCCAGGACCACACACTGGCCCTTCAAGGTGGGCCAGATGATGGCGATGGCGGGCCGGGAAATGCCTTCGATGATGCCGAGCCCGAACATGGAGACCGCCATCAGCGCGCCGGTATTGCCGGCGGAGACCGCAACCTGGGCCTTGCCATCCTTCACGCTCTGGATGGTGTGCCACATGGATGTGTCCCGGCCGCGGCGCAGGACGTGGCTGGGCTTGTCCTCCATGCTGACCTTGGCGGAGGCATGCTCGATGACAGAGCGCGCCTTCAGCTTGGGCTGACGGTCGACAAGCTTCCTCAGCACGGCTTCATCGCCATGCAGAATGAAATCCACGTCGATATGCCGTTGAAGCGTCTTGAGCAGCGCGCTCACGACAACACCAGGGCCGGCATCACCGCCCATGGCATCGATGGAGACGGTCAGGGCGCGAGCCACTCAACACCTTTCTGGCAGAAAGGCTTCAGCTCTTGGCTTTCACGACTTCGCGGTCGGCATAATGGCCGCAGGAGCCGCAGACATGATGCGGACGCTTGGGCTCGCCGCAGTTCGGGCAGTCGGCATGGGCGCCAGCCGTCAGGGCGTGATGGGACCGGCGCATGTTGCGGCGCGACGGCGAGGTTTTTCGTTTTGGGACCGCCATGGCGGGAAACTCCTGGGTAAGGCCGCCTTTCCAAATCTGAAGGCGGCGCAAACGAGGGGCGTGGGTAGCAGGAAAGCCGGGCCTGTTTCAAGCCAAAAGCCCGCGCTTTTAAGGGCTTAAAGCCCGGATTTGAGGCCCTTGAGGACGGCGAAGGGGCTTTCGGGACGGTCTTGCGGGTCGGTTTTGGGGGCAAATTCCACACCCGGCCGGCGGGGATAAGGCTCCAGGCTGAGGGCAAATTCCTCCAGGACCGGCACCGCCAGGTCGTAATGCAGGCTTTCGATCTCCTCCGGGCCTTCCTCGGGGTCGGAATCCAGGACCAGCTCGGGCTCCGATTCGGCCAGCTTGTGCCGGACCGTGCCGGCAAAATGCAGCTCCCGGCTGAAGCTGTGCGCCATGTGGTCCACGACCGGCTCCAGCGTGACCACGCAGGCCTGGGTGACATCGGCCAAAAGGTGAAATGTCAGGCCGAAACGGGTGGGCGAGATCTTCCGGATCTCCACCCGCGTCTCCAGCTTCTCCACCGACACCACGCCGGACCAGCGGGCGATGGCGGCGCGCTGCTCGGCATCGGCCGCGAAACGCACCTCGTCCCCGGCATTGCCGAGGCGGGCAAGATTATAATCGTGGCTGAGTGGCAGGCCTTGGGTCATGACAATCAGATAGGGGGCAAAGGCCCGAAATCCAAAGCCTCCGGCAGGGATGCGGCCAGCTTCCGGCGCGCGGTGGCCGCATAGGCGGCCAGGGCGCGCGCATGCGCCTCATGGCCGGCGCCGCGCCAGAGATTTTTGGCCAGGGCCGCCGCCAGTTCCTCTTCATTCCTGGCGGCCTCATAGGCCGCCATGCGGCCGTAAAAGGCCTTGGCCATGTCTTTCAGCCGGTGGCCGATGCCGATATCGCCCGCGCCCTGCTCGCGCATGGCCTCGTCGAAGCCGGTGAAAATGGCGTTGGTCAACCCTTGCGCCGGCGAGCGTCCGCCGAGTTCCTTCAGCGCCAGCCAGGCGTGGAACACCAAGAGATCGAAGCGGCCATCCACGCTGTCGGCCACCGCAAAAGCAGTGAAAAAGACAGGTTCCCGCGCGCGGCTTACCAAAGCCTCATAAAGGCGGGTCGCCGCCTGCTTGCGCGCCGCCGATTCCTTGAGCAAATTCAACATCGAAACGTCCCTGGGGCGGCTGCCGGGGTTGCAGCCAAGTTACCGAGACGATAGCACATAGCTTCCTTCGAAGGTCGAGCCATGAAGTTTGCCATTGCTTCCACTGCCCTGCTGGCCGGTGCCGTCATCCTGATCGCCTGCGCCCCGGTGATCAGCCAGCGCGGCTATCTGCCCGATCCCGCGCCGGAGTCCTCTATCAAGAGCGGCACCGACACCAAGACCACGGTGCAGGAGCGGCTGGGTTATGCCTCCACCACCGCCACTTTCGGCAATGACAGCTGGTATTACATCTCGGCCACCGAGAAGCAGGTCGCCTTCTTCAATCCCACCATCCTCAAGCGCCAGATCCTGGCGGTCTATTTCGACAAGCAGAACAAGGTTACGGGCGTGCGCCATTACGGCCTGCGCGACGGCCATGTCATCGCTTTCGAGACCCGCACCACGCCCGCACGCGGCCGCGAGACCACTTTCCTGCAGGAATTGCTGAAGGCGACGCCCGGCTCGTCCGCCACCCAGATCCAGGACACCAATCCGGGTACCGGCGGCGGACCCGTTCCATAGCAGCGGCCCGTTTTCCCGGCGCCATCGTGTTTCGGGGCGTTATATACAGTCGAAAATAGCCGTGGCAGTATGGGGCGTTTCACGCGGAGAGCTTCCGTGAAAACGTCTGCACTTCTCATCTCTGCTTTTCTGTTTGCCGCGCCGGCCTTGGCGCAGGAGATGCGACATGCGCCGGCCAATTGTCCCGCCGATGCCAAGCCCCTGCCCGCGGCGCTCTCGGGCTGGGCCGACAAAGCCAGTCTTGACGCCGCTGCTAATGCGGCGGGCCTGAACGCTGCACGGCTCACGCCCGGCAAGGCCGTGGCTGTGAATCTGCGCCACGCCCCCAAGATGCACTATGTCGCGCAGCCGGAAAGAAAGAGCGGCACGACGTCTTATGGCGGGCTATTGCAGCTTCCCATCACGCAGGCTGGCACCTATCAGGTGAATCTGAGCTCCGGCGCCTGGATCGACATGCTGAAAGACGGCGCGGTGGTGCCGTCGGGCGTGCATAGTCACGGCTTGCCCTGTTCGGACATCCGCAAGACCGTCCAGTTTCCGCTGCAGCCGGGACAGTATGTGATCCAACTCTCGCGCAATAACGATCCGTCCATCGCCATCATGGTCACTCGCGTGCCGTAGCGTTCTTGAGCCTCGTTATATTTCCACGTATATAGCGATGCTGGCGACGGGGGCTTTGGGATGGGCTGTTCACTTCCGCGTGCGGTTTGCACCTCCTTGCGCGCCGCGCTTCTGGCCGGCTCCAGCCTTGCCCTCCTGCAGCCCGCCCACGCCCAGGACGACCCCTACAGGCACGCCGAACACATCATCGTCGAGGGCGAGCGCTCCCCCGGCTACAATGTCCTGACCCCCAGCCTGTCCAAGCTCACCGAACCCCTGGTCGACACGCCGCAATCGATCGACACGGTGTCCGAGCAGCTGATGCAGGACCGCGCCATCACCAATCTCAATGACGCCTTCCGCAACATTCCCACCATCACCATCGGCGCAGGCGAGTTCAAATCGCTGGGCACCTCGCCCAGCATTCGCGGCTTTGTCGCCCGCACCGACATGTTCATCGATGGCCAGCGCGACATCGGCGACTATTACCGCGACACCTTCGATTTCGAGCAGGTGCAGGTTCTGGAAGGGCCGGCCTCCACCCTGTTCGGCCGCGGCTCGACCGGCGGGGTGATCAACCAGGTCACCAAGAAGCCTCAGCTTGCCGGTTTCATCTCAGGCAGCTTGACCGCTGGCACCGACCTCACCCGTCGCGTCACTGTGGACGTCAACGAGACCTTGCCTGAACTGGGATCGGGCGCCGCCTTTCGCATTGTCGCGATGGGCCACCAAGCCGATGTGACCGGCCGCGATGTGGTGGAACAGAACCGCTATGGCTTTGCCCCCAGCCTGTCGCTGGGCCTGGGCACCCCGACGCGGCTGACCCTGGCCTATCTACACGAATCCGCCAACGACATTCCCGACTACGGCATCCCCTATCTGGGCACCCAGGTCGTGGCGGTGCCGCGGCAGAATTTCTACGGCTTCAAGAGCGACTATCTGAAGACCGGCACCGATATCGTCACCCTGACGACCGAGCATGATTTCATGCCCGGCGTCACGCTCACCAACAAGCTGCGCTATGCCGCTTATTCGCAGAATTTCCGCTTCAGCGAGCCCTTGATCGCCGCCTCGGTCCCGGTGACCACGCCGCTCAGTGCCGTCACCGTCACCCGCAACGTCAATACCGGGATCAACACCCAGTCCATGCTGTGGGATCAGTTGGACGGCGTGGCGCATTTCGACACCGGATCGATCAAGCACACGGTCGCGGCGGGAATCGAGGGCGGGCACGAGATCGCCAAGCCGGAATTCGACAACAGCAGCGGCGTGCCCTCGGTGCCGCTGTTGTCGCCCAATCCGGATGTGCCCTTCACGGCCACCAGCACCTTTCCGCGCTTCAAGACCAACACCGACGCCAACAGTTTTGCCGCCTATGTCATGGACACCGTCAAGCTCGACCCGCAATGGGAGCTGACCGGTGGGGTGCGCTGGGATTATTTCGGCCTGGTCTACCGGGACCAGAATTTTTCCACGACCACACCGGGCCTGGTCACTCGCACCGACACGATCCCGCGCGTCGATCGCATGTTCAGCTATCGCGGCGCTCTGGTCTACAAGCCCGACACCAATGCCAGCCTCTATTTCGCCTATGGCACCTCGTTCAATCCGTCGGGCGAGGAGCTTTCTTTTGTCGTCAGCTCGCGCTCCTTCAATCTCAGCAACGCCGATCTCAGTCCGGAGAAGAACAGCAATCTGGAATTGGGCGGCAAGTGGGATGCGTTCGGCGGCCGGCTGGCGCTGACCGCGGCACTGTTCCGGGCCGAAAAAGACAATGCCCGCGTGCCCGATCCCACCAATACGATCCTGAATGTGCTGGGCGGCGATTTCCGCGTCGACGGGCTGGAGCTGGGCGCCACGGGCCGGATCACCGCCAATTGGCAGGTCCAGGCCGGTTATGCCTATCTGGACAGTTCGGTGGCCAAGTCGGCGGCCGGGGCGGCGCCGGTGGGCTCCCCGCTCATGAATACGCCCAAGCACACCATCACGGGATGGACGACCTATAACCTGGGCGAGGGATGGGAAATCGGCGGCGGCGGCCGCTATGTCTCATCCCAGTTCACCCAGAATGTGCCGCCGATCAAGACCGTGCCCGGCTTCTTCACCGCCGATGCCATGGCCAGATACACGCTGAGCCAGAAATTGTCCGTCCAGCTCAACGTCAACAATGTCTTCGACAAATATTATTATGACCAGCTACACTTCTTCCATGTGGTGCCGGCGGAAGGCAGGACGGCGCTGTTGACGATCAACCTGAATTACTGAGATTCACCGAAACACATGCCGCTGTATATACCGGGCGTGCTGGACCAGGCCCAGGTCGCGCAATGCCGCCAGGCCCTGGAGAGTGCCGAATGGGTCGATGGCCGCGACACCGCCGGCTATCTGTCTGCCGCCGTCAAGAATAACGCCCAGTTGCCCGAGACCAGCCCGGTGGCGCGCAAGCTGGGCAACATGATCCTGGACGTGCTGGACGCGCATCCGCTTTTCATTTCGGCGGCATTGCCGCTGAAAGTGGTCCCGCCGCTCTTCAACCGCTACACCGGCGGCCAGGCCTATGGCGGCCATATCGACGGCGCGGTGCGGCCCGTGCCCGGCACACCGCACCGGGTGCGCACCGATCTGTCCGCCACCCTCTTCCTGTCGGCGCCGGAAGATTATGAGGGCGGCGAACTGGTGATGGAGGACCGTCTGGGCCACCGGCGCATCAAACTGGCGGCCGGCGACATGGTACTTTATCCCGCCACCAGCGTGCATCACGTCGAGCCGGTGACGCGGGGCGTGCGGCTGGCGGCATTCTTCTGGATCCAGAGCATGGTGCGCGAGGAAGCCCAGCGTGACCTGCTGTTCGAGCTCGATACCGCCCTGCAGACGCTGGGCCGCGATGCGCCGGGGCACAAATCGCTGGTCTCACTGGCTGGCTGCTATCACAATCTTCTCCGGCTCTGGAGCGATACCTAGCTCTCCGCCAGGGCTGTGCTAGAAATCAGCTCACATCCGGGGGGATCATGCGCGCACTGACGTTTGCACTTGCCTTGCTGGCGGCGGGACCGGCAGAAGCCGCCACCCTGCTTCATCCCATGTTCGCCGATCATGCGGTGCTGCAGCGCGGCCAGCCCATCCCGGTCTA
>CAYQZM010000317.1:0-8226 GCA_964421935.1 uncultured Rhizobium sp.
AAAAGCGGTTGCCCGACCTGGTGGTGGCCTGTGTCGGCGGCGGCTCCAATGCCGCGGGCATGTTCCATCCTTTTGTGGATGATGCCGATATCGCGATTCATGGCGTGGAAGCCGCGGGCGACGGCGTGGACACGCCGCGCCACGCCGCGACCCTGTCCAAGGGCTCGCCCGGCGTGCTGCATGGCGCGCGCTCTTATCTTTTGCAGGACGCGGACGGGCAGATCATCGAGGCTCATTCCATCTCGGCGGGCCTGGACTATCCGGGCGTCGGACCCGAGCATAGCTGGCTGAAGGATATCGGCCGCGTGAAGTATTTCTCGGTCACCGACCAGGAAGCGCTGGACGCTTTCATGCTGCTTTCCAAGCTGGAGGGGATCATTCCCGCGCTGGAATCCGCGCATGCCATTGCCCATGTGGTGAAGACGGCGCCGCAGATGCGCAAGGATGAACTGATCGCGGTCTGCCTGTCGGGTCGTGGCGACAAGGATATTTTCTCGGTCGCCGAAAAGCTGGGAGAGAAGCTGTGAGCCGGCTTTCGGAGACCTTCGCCCGCCTGAAGCGGGAAGGACGCGCCGCCTTCGTGCCCTTCATCACCGCCGGGGATCCGGACATGGAGACCAGCTTCGCCGTTCTGGGGCAGCTTCCGTCCTGCGGCGCCGATGTGATCGAGTTGGGCATGCCCTTCACCGATCCCATGGCCGACGGTCCCGCGGTGCAGGCCTCTTCGGTGCGGGCCCTGAAAGCCGGCGCCACCATGGCCAAGGTGCTCAAGATGGTGGAGAAATTCCGCAAAACCGACGCGGTCACGCCCATCGTGCTGATGGGCTATTACAATCCCATCCATGCCTACGGCACGGCGCGCTTCGCCCGCGATGTGGCGGCGGCCGGCGTCGATGGCCTGATCGTGGTGGATCTGCCGATCGAGGAAGACGAGGTGCTGCGCGTGCCGGCCAAGGCGCAGGGCGTGGACCTGATCCGCTTTGTCACCCCCACCACCGACGAGGCGCGGCTGAAGCGCATTGCCGATGGGGCCAGCGGCTATCTCTATTATGTCTCGGTGGCCGGCGTGACCGGCACCAAGGCCGTGCCGGAAGAGGAAGTCCGTGCCGCCATGGCGCGGGTGAAGGCGATCACCGATCTGCCCTGCACCGTGGGCTTTGGCATCCGCAGCATCCAGCAGGCCGCGGCCATCGCGCGGGTGGCCGATGGCGTGGTGGTGGGGTCGGCCATCGTATCGAAGGTGGCCGAAAACATGAACGCCGGGCGCGAACGAATCATCAGCGACGTGCTGGAACTGACAAGGGCCTTGGCTGGTTCCACCCATGCGGCGCGCCGTGATAAGGTGAAGGCATGAACTGGATCACCAATATCGTCCGCCCCCGGATCAAAGGCCTGATGGCCGGCAAGGGCAAGGGCGGCGGCGATACGCCGGAGAACCTTTGGAAGAAGTGCCCCTCCTGTGGCGAGATGGTCTTTCACCGCGACTTGGTGGCCAATCTCAATGTCTGCCCCTCCTGCGGCCATCATATGCGCATCGGGCCGGCGGAACGCTTCGCCTATACCTTCGATCCTGGCAGCTTCACGGAATTGACGCCGCCCTCGGTGCCCGCCGATCCGCTGCATTTCAAGGGCGAGAAGAAATATTCCGAAGAGATCAAATCGGCGCGCGCCAAGACCGGCCGGCCGGAGGCCTTCACCGCCGCGCGCGGCACGCTTGACGGCCTGCCGGTGATGATCGGGGTCCAGCCTTTCGATTTCCTGGGTGGCAGCCTGGGACTGGGGGTGGGAGAGGCACTGGTCGAATCCCTGCAGGCCGCCATCAAGGAAAAGCGGCCTTATATCTTGTTCGTCGCCTCCGGCGGCGCCCGCATGCAGGAGGGTATCCTGTCCTTGATGCAGATGCCCCGCGCCACCATTTGTGTGGATATGTTGAAGGAAGCAGGCCTGCCTTATGTCGTGGTGCTGACCGATCCCACCTTCGGCGGGGTCAGCGCTTCCTATGCCATGCTGGGCGACATCCAGATCGCCGAGCCGGGCGCGCAGATCGGCTTCACCGGCGCCCGTGTCATCGCCCAGACCATCCGGGAGAAATTGCCGGAAGGCTTCCAGCGCGCCGAATATCTCCTGGAGCACGGCATGCTCGACATGGTGACCCACCGCAAGGAGATGCGCTCCACGCTGTCGCGCGTGCTGCATATCCTGATGAAACGGGCAAAACCCCGCAGCAAGGTGCTTTCCATGCCGCGGCGCCAGGGCAACGGGTCTGGCAATGGCGGGGCGGCCGCGATTCCTTAGATGAGTGGGCCTTGACCTTATCGGCAACCACCCGCAGCGACGCGGTGCTCGCGCGCCTTCTGTCATTGCATCCCAAGAAGATCGACCTGGTGCTGGACCGCGTGCTGCGCCTCCTGGCCGATCTGGGCAATCCGCAACTGAAGCTGCCGCCGGCGATCCATGTCGCCGGCACCAATGGCAAGGGCAGCGCCTGCGCTTTCGCCCGCGCCATGCTGGAGGCGCAGGGCCTGCGCGTGCATGTCCATACCTCGCCGCATCTGGTGCGCTTCCATGAGCGCATTCGCCTGGCTGGAAAGCTGATCTCGGAAGAGGCGCTGGTCTCGCTGCTGGAAGAGGTGGAAGCAGTCAATCACGGCCGCGAGATTACTTTCTTCGAGATCACCGCCGCCGCCATGTTCCTGGCTTTCGCGCGCCAGCCGGCCGACGCCGTGGTGCTGGAGGTGGGTCTGGGTGGCACCTATGACGCCACCAATGTGGTACCCAGTCCCGCCATGACGGTAATCCAGCCCGTGGGCATGGATCACAGGGAGTTTTTGGGAAATGACCTTGCCGGCATCGCGGCGGAGAAGGCGGGTATCATCAAGAAGGGCTCGCCGCTGGTGGTGGGCCCGCAAAGCCCGGTGCCGCGCCATGTGATCCTGCGCCGCGCCGATCAATTTGGCGTGCCGGTGTTTGAATTCGGCCAGGACTTCGCTGCCCGTCAGGAACATGGCCGCATGGTTTATGAAGATGAGACGGGGTTGCTCGATCTGCCGCTGCCCAGGCTTGCGGGCCGCCATCAGATCGAGAATGCCGGCGTCGCCATCGCCGCTCTGCGCCATGCCGGAAGTTATCAGGGAAAAAGACTGGGCTGGGGCCGCGACGACGCCGTGGAAAAAGGCCTCTCGAGCGTGGAATGGCCGGCGCGGCTGCAGCGCCTGCATAAGGGTCCGCTGGTGGACGCGGCACCCAAGGGTGCTGAGGTCTGGCTGGACGGCGGCCACAATGTGCATGGCGCCGAAGCGGTGTCACGCGCCATGGCTGACATGGAAGAGCATGGCGAGCGGCCGCTCTATCTGATCTGCGGCATGCTGGCCAACAAGGATGCGCTGGGCTTTCTGCGGGCCTTCAACGGCCTGGCGCGCCATGTGGTGACAGTGGCTATCCCCGGAGAGGCGGGCAGCCTGGGGGCAGGGGCGCTCTATGATGCGGCGCGCCGTGCGGGGCTGGATGCGGCGCCGGCGGAAGACCTGGATGACGCCATGCTTCAGGTGACAGCCTGGTCGCGGCTGGATGAGCCTGACGTGCCGCCGCGCATCCTGATCTGTGGGTCTTTGTATCTGTCCGGAAAAGTGCTGGCCGAGAACGGCTGACGCTCACCCCAAAATGTCATGGCGGGGCGTCGTTACGCTGTCGCTAATGTCCCCAGGCCATCCATCATTTCCATGCGCTTCACCCGTTGGAAGCGCCGGCCGGAGGCAGGCCATAACAGAAGTACTAAATAGAACTCTCAATCCACTCTTTGATCTTCGACTTGGGCAGCGCGCCGACCTTGGTCGCGGCGACTTGGCCGTCCTGGAAAATCATCATGGTGGGAATGCCGCGCACGCCATACTTGGTCGGCACATGCGGGTTCTCGTCGATGTTGAGATTGGCGATGGTGATCTTCTACGAGAGTTCCGTGGAGAGCTCGTCCAGCGCCGGCGCGATCATGCGGCAAGGTCCGCACCATTCCGCCCAGAAATCCACCAGCACGGGTTTCTTGGCATCCAGGACATCGGCCTGGAAGGAGGCATCGGACACTTTGACGGGCATGAGATCGGTCCTTTGAACAATGGCGCCACCATATCTAGGAACCCACCCCCGGCGGGTCAAGGCGCGCCGCCATACCCTTTATCTCGGCGTCCAAAACACGGTCCGAAAGCTGTAGAAGCCGGGGGCCGTCGGTGAAAACCAGGCCGCAAACGACTCGCTGGCCGGGGAATATCCGCGCTGCCGCGGCGCGATAAAGCGCCATCTGAGCGAGATAGACTTTGGGAACCTCAGCCTCATCGCGCGGCGCCGGCCTGTTGGTCTTGAAATCCAGAATCAGAACCTGGCTTTCGGTCACCGCCAGCCGATCGATGCGGCCGTTGACGCGCGCGCCTTTACCAAGTTCCGGCAATTCCGCGACCAGGCCCGCTTCGGCCTGACTGCCGGGTGCGAAGGCGTCGGCGAAGGCGGGATCGTTCAGTACAGCCAGGGTTTCGCGCACCAGCGCTTCGGCGTCTTTGACGCCCTGCGCCTTGGCATAGCGTAATGCCAGCGCATGGCGTTTATCCGGCGCGATCTCGGGCAGGCGGGCAAGCAAGGCATGCACCACAAGACCGCGGCGGAAACGGGTGTTGCCGCGCGGCGATAAAGTGGGCGGCTCGAGACCGGCGGCTTCTGACGGCCGGATCAGGCGCGGCGAAGCTGGTTCGGAGGGCGCCGGCGCCGCCATCCATGCGGGCAGGGCGGATTTTTCGAAAGCGGCTTTCTCGACCGTGTCCGCGTCCTCGTCCAGGGTGCCGATTGTGGTGATCTCGCCGTCGCCACGCGCGACTTTTATGCCAAGCCTTTCGGCCGCTGCCTTTGCAAGTTCATACCACGAGCCTTGCTTGACGCCCTTCTTGTTCTCGAAGCCGCAGATATAGAGCCGGTCGCGGGCGCGGGTGAGGGCGACATAGAAGAGCCGCCGATGCTCACGCAGCATCTCAGCCTCGGCTTCCGCCTTGGCACGCTTGACGATCTCCGGCGCATCCGTGTTGGAAAGCGGAAACAGCACGCCATCGCCATGATAGAGCAGATGGCCCTTGCGGCTGGGCGGTTCGGGCAGGGAGGTGGTGTCGGGCAGGATTACGATATCGGCTTCCAATCCCTTGGCGCCATGTACCGTCATCACCCGCACTTCGTTGCGGCCGCGCTCCATGTCGCGTTTGATCTCGATCTCGCCGCGTTCTACCCAGTCCAGAAAGCCCTCCAGAGACGGCGAATGGCCCTGTTCGTGCGTCAGGGTAAGGGAAAGGAATTCCTCGATGGCGTCGGCGGATTCCTGGCCGAGGCGCGCCAGCAGCTTTTCCCGCCCCCCCAGCGCGGTCAGGGCATGGGAATAGAATTCGAAGGGCGGCGCATAGTCGGCGCGTTCCAGCATGGCGGCGAGAAAGCCATGCGCCGTTGCGAAATTGCTCTGGCGCGAGACCAGCACACTCCATAGATCGCCTTTGCGGTCATGGGCGAGAGAAAAGAGTTCCTCTTCACCAAGGCCGCAGAGCGGGGAACGCAGCAGCGCCGCCAGGTTCAAATCGTCTTCCCGCTGCAGCACAAAGCGCCCCAGCGCCATCAGGTCCATGGCGGCGATCTGTTCGGTCAGCCGCACCCGGTCGGCGCCGGCCACCGGAATATACCGCAGCTTCAACTGCCTTATCACCTCGCCGCCAAAAGGCTGGCGGCGCGGCAACAGGATCATGATGTCGCGGGGTTGAATCGCCCGCTTGTGATCGGGCAGGCGCGCGCCGCTGTTCAACCAGCCCGCGATCTTGTCGGCCACCTGCATGGCCAGGCGCGCCACCGGGCTTTCCTTCTGGACCGTGTCCACCGGGGCATAATAGTCCACCTCTTCGTCCTCTTCCGGCACCAGCGCCGGCCAGAATTCGATGCCGCCCCTTGCCTTCTCGCGATGGGCGCGATGCCCGATCGCACCGCCGCTGACCGTCAGGCCGGCCCGCGCCTGCTCGCTTTCGAACACCGTGTCCACGAAGGAAAGGATTTCCGGCGCGGAGCGGCGCGAGGTGACCAGCGGCACTTCCTGAAGATACTGTTCGGCGCCCGCCAGCACTTCGGCGAAGTGCCGGCGGTTGATGTCGAACTGGGTCGGATCGGCGCCCTGGAAGCTGAAGATGGATTGCTTCTCGTCGCCCACCGCGAAGATGGTGCGCAAGTGGCCCCGCTCTCGGCCCAGGCCGGCGAAGAACTCCTCCGTCAGCTTCTTGACGATCTCCCATTGCTCGGGACTCGTGTCCTGGGCCTCGTCTATCAGGACATGATCGATGCCGCCATCCAGCTTGTAGAGCACCCACTGTGCCGCGCCGCGGCGGGTGAGGAGATTGCGGGTCTCCACGATCAGGTCGTCATAATCCAGCACCCCGCGCAGACGCTTGGCGAGATAGTAGTCATCCCGCATTTCGTCGATGACAGTCAGCGCGGCTTGCGTCAGCGCCGCGGCGCGCGCCGCCTTGCGCCGTTCGGCGGCGGCGCAATAACGCTCCTGCAGCGTGATCAGATAGTTCAGCAAGTCAGGCCGCGCTTCGGCCAGCGGCTTGGTCGCCAACCGCTTGCGCGGCTCGCCTGCGCCGGTCAGCAGCGCGCGTCCCACCGCAACAAAGCCGTTGCCGAGATCGGCAAGGGTCGCGGCCAGATGGCCGGCGATCTCGCCATCGGTCTTGCCCCCTGACGCCAGCCATGCCTGGGCGGCACGAAGCTGCTCGATCTCCCGCGCCAGTTCGCTGCAGAAGCTGGTTGCGATCCCGTCTTCGTCCTCATTTTCTTCCAGATCGTGTTGATCGCGCACCGCCGCGGCGAAATCCTGCACGCGCGCGAAATAGCGGTCCAGCTTGCGGCGATCGCCGCCCACCGCGGCTTCCAAGAGGCCGTTGAGGGTGGCTTCGCTGGTTTCGGTCACCAGTTTCGCCACGGCCGCGTTCAGCGCCGCGTCGCCGGACCCGGCTCGCTCCAGCACGCGCTGGCGCGATTGTGCGATCATTTCCTGCGCCGTCTGGTCATCGAGCACGTCGAAGGCGGGCGGGATCTTTGCTTCCAGGGGAAAGCGCGACAGCAGGATCTGACAGAAGGCGTGCAGGGTCAGAACCTTCAACCCGCCCGGCGTTTCCAGCGCGCCGGCGAACAGGCGCCGCGCCTTGGCCAGATCGGTATGGGCCTCGCCGCCGATGGCGATGATGCGATCGCGCAGATCCTCGTCTGGCAGCATGGCCCATTCGCCCAGCTGGCGGAACAAACGCTCCTGCATTTCCGCGGCGGCCGCCTTGGTGAAGGTGAGGCAGAGGATTTTTTGTGGGGGACTATCTGCCAGCAGCAACCGCGCCACCCGGTTCGCGAGCGTGTAGGTCTTGCCGGCGCCGGCATTGGCCGCGACCCAGGCGGAGATATCCGGGTCCGAGGCGATCATGGAGGCATCGCGCCTCATGGCTCTTCACCCCAGCCGGAGGGCGACCATTCCTTGACCCGCGCCAGATGGTCATAGTCGCCGGCAATCTCGGCGCGGTACGGCTTGACGCGCGAGCGGTAAGGCGTCTCGCGCTGGCTGAACCAAGCGATGCGGCGCGCGAGCTGGGCCACCGCTTCGCCGGCCAAGGTGACCGGATTTCGCACATAGCTGGGATCGCGGGTTTTCGCTCCACCCGCAAGGCTGACATAGATCAGCTCCTCGGCGGTGAATTTGCCGATACCGAAGCCGTCCTCGGCCAGCATGGCCGCCTCCAGCGGCAGCTGCGGCGACAGCAATTGCTCCACCTGCTTGGCACTGGGGATCGCGCCGCTCTTGTAGTCCAGAATGGCGGCGCGGCGGTCGCGCAGGATATCGATGCGATCGGCGATGCCCGTCAGGGTAAAACCGCCCAGGTCCAGCGTGCCGCGCTTTTCCAGATGGGACGCGGCGATGGCGCCGCGGCGTTCCTGTTCGAAATCCACGAAGGCCCTGGCGGCGCCGATGAAACGCGGCCGCCAGAGCGCCAGTACCGCCTTCGGGATGCCGGCTTGCTGGAAGAGTTCGTCGGCCAGAGCGATCAGCCGGCCAGCATCGCCGCCACCCCCCGCAACGAACAGCTCCAGCGCCTTGTGCAGGATGTTGCCGCGCTCCAGCGGGCCAACCGCCTCATCCAGCCCATCCAGCGGCCGCAGCCGCAGCACATGCCTGGC
>CAYQZM010000318.1:0-4977 GCA_964421935.1 uncultured Rhizobium sp.
CTGGGTCATGCGGTCCATCCAGCCCAGCCGCGCCACGCAATTCAACACCCAGGCCAGCTCGCCATGCTCTGGTACCTGGCCCTGGTTGAAGATGGGCGAGCGCTTGGGATCCACGCCGGCGGCGATATAGGCGGCCGCGACCTCGCGGGTCGCCTGGGTCAGCTCACGCGGATGGCCATAGCCGACATCCTGGGTGATGGCATGCATGTCCACCACACAGAACAGGCAGGGCATCTCTTCCTGCAGCCGCACCCAGTTCTTGAGCGCACCCAGGTAATTGCCCAGGTGCAAGGTGTTGGTGGGCTGCATGCCCGAAAGAACGAGTTGTTTGTGCGTCATGGGTCTCAAGGTGCGGAGCGATAGACCATAAAATATGGCGGGGGTTTATGCCTTGGCGGGCGCAGGTCCAGCAAGGGGCGCGGGCGCCGGAGGCGCCAGAGCCGCCTTCAGCCGCTTTTCCACCGCCTGCAGCCGCGCCGGATGCACGATCTTGTGGCCGAAGCCGTCGCGCACATAGAAAACGTCGACCGCCCGCTCGCCATAGGTCGCCACCATGGAGGTGGAGATGGAAAGTCCCGCCTCGAAGATCGCCTGGGTGATGTCGTAGAGCAGCCCCGGCCGGTCCAGGCACTCCTGCTCGAGGACGGTGGCGATGCGGCTGGCTTCGTTGTCGAAATGGATCTTGGGCTTGATGGTGAAGGCGCTGGCCTTGGTGCGCGCGCTCCTGCGGGCCAGCTCGCGCCGGGGACGCAGCTCGCCGCGCAGGGTCTTTTCGATCGTCTGGCGCAGCCGCTCCAGCCGGCCGGCATCGCTGAAAGCCTCCCCGTCCTGGTCCTGGATGGAAAAGACATCCACCGCGAACCCGTCGCTGGTGGTGAAGGCCTTGGCGTCGACGATCGACCCGCCGGCCGTGGCGATGGCGCCGGCGAATTGCGAGAACAGGCCCGCATTGTCGGGCGTGTAGAGCAGGATCTCGGTGATGGCGCGGAAGTTGTTGGTCACCGCGTCCAGAGTGAGAAGTTTTCCTTCCGAATCGGCCAAGGTCATCACCCGGGCATGGCGTTCCAGCTCGTCTTCCTCGAAGGCCAGCCAGTAATTGTCGTAATGGCGGGTCAGCGCCTTTTCGCGCTCCTCCGGGGTCAGGTCGGAGAGCCGCGCTTCCAGCGCCTCCTTGGCCGCGGCCACTCGGCTGGAGCGTGACGGCACCTGGTCGCCGCCCGTCATCATGTTCTCGGCGGCGTAATAAAGCTCGCGCAGAAGCTGGCCCTTCCAGCCATTCCAGACGCCGGGTCCGACGGCGCGGATGTCGGCCACGGTCAGGATCAGCAACAGGCGCAGCATCTCCGGCGACTGCACCAGTTCGACGAAATCGCGCACCGTTTTGGGATCGGAGACATCGCGGCGCTGGGCGGTGTCGCTCATCACCAGATGGTTCTTGACCAGCCAGGCGACGGCCGCGGTGTCGTTGGCGGAAAGGCCCAGCCGCGGGCAAAGGGTGGTGGCGATGGCCGCCCCCACATCGCTGTGGTCGCCGGGCAGCCCCTTGGCCATGTCATGCAGCAGGATGGCGCAATACAGCACCTCGCGCGACTGGATGCGCTTGACGATATCGCTGGAGAGGGGATGGTCTTCCTTGTGGGTGCCGCGCTCGATCTCCGCGACATGGCCCACGGCGCGGATCAGATGCTCATCCACCGTATAGTGGTGGTACATGTTGAACTGCATCAGGCCCACGGCATGGCCGAATTCGGGAATGAAGCGGCCCAGCACGCCCGCCTCGTTCATCAGGCGCAGCGCCCGCTCCGGATCGTGACGCGAGGTCAGCGCCTCCAGAAAGGCCTGGTTGGCGATGGGGTTCTCGCGCACCTGGTCGTTGATCAGGTCCAGGGAGCGCGTGACGGTGCGCAAGGCATGCGGATGGATGTCCACGCCCTTGATGTCGGCGATATGGAACAGGCGCACGATGTTGGCGGGATCTGCGCGGAAGATGGCGGGATTGGCGTTCAGCCGCCCGTTCTCGACATAGAACTCGTCGTCCGCGGTGCGCGGGCGCAGGAAGCCGGGCAGGATGCGGGTCAGGTCGCGGCGCGGCTTCTTGTGCTGCTCTTCCAGCGCGGCACAGAAGATGCGGGTCAGGTCGCCCACATCCTTGGCCACCAGGAAGTAGGCGCGCATGAAGGCTTCCACCGCCCGGCGCGGCTTTTGCGCATCGACATAGCCCAGTTCGGCCGACAAGGCCGGCTGCACGTCAAACGACAGCCGCTCCTCCGCGCGCCCCAGCAGGTAATGCAGCCGCACCCGCACGTTCCACAGGAAGGCCTCGGCCTTCTGAAAGGTGCGATATTCCTCGCGGGTAAAGACGCCGTGATCCACCAGGTCGGCGGTATCTTCCACATGATAGAGATACTTGCCGATCCAGTAGAGTGTCTGCAGGTCGCGCAGGCCGCCTTTGCCTTCCTTGATGTTGGGCTCGACCAGATAGCGGCTTTCGCCCTGGCGCTCATGGCGGATGCTGCGTTCCGTTAGCTTGGCTTCGACAAAGTCGCGGCCATTGCCGGTGGCGACCTCGGCCCAGAATTTCTTGCGCAGCTCGTCATAGAGGCCCTGGTCGCCCCACAGATAGCGCGTCTCCAGGATGGCGGTGCGGATGGTGACGTCCTGCTTGGCCAGACGCACGCTCTCGGCCAGGCTGCGGGTGGCATGGCCGACCTTCAGGCCCAGATCCCACAGCATATAGAGGATGAATTCGATGACACTTTCGCCCCAGGCGGTCTGCTTGAAAGGACGCAGGAACAGAAGATCGATGTCCGATCCCGGCGCCAGCTCGCCGCGGCCATAGCCGCCGGTCGCCACCACCGCGATGCGCTCGGCGCTGGAGGGGTTCTGGGCGTAATAGACATGCTTGACCGCGAAGTCGTAGATGACCTGGATCACGGCATCCTGCAGCGCCGATAGCGCGCGCGCGGCGGCCAGGCCGGGCAGGCCTTCCTTTTCCACCGCATAGCGCACGCGGTCTCTGCCGTTGTTGAAGGCGTCCTTGATCAGGTCCAGCCCCAGCTTGCGCAAGGTGCCGGGATCGCCGGTCTCGTGCGCCAGCGCGGTCAGCGACCGGCGCAGGACATCGGCATCGATCAGCTCGCGCAGCGCGAGGTTAACGGGTTTTTCCAGGCCCATGGCGGGATCATGTCATGCGCGGGCGGGCCTTGCTACCTGCGCCCAGACTCAGTGCTTGACCGGGAATTTGGGTCGTGCGGCGGGGCCCACGGTGCGGATGACCACGCCGCAGGCGATGCGGTCGCCGGCATTGCCCAAGGGCTGGGTGCGATAATCGTCGCCCCGCGCATCCACGATCACCGCAACGCCGTCGCGGTCGAAGATGGAGCGCTTGCCGTTGCCCAGGCTGAAGGCGCTGGTCAGGGTGCTGGCATGCAGCTTCCCGTCGGCGCCGGCGAACTGGTTGGGCAGGTCGCCGGCTTCAGGCCCGCCGTCCGCCAGGAAGCCGTGCTGCTTGCCTGGGATCAGGGTCAGGATCGGGCCCGCGGCGGTGAAACCGCTTTTGGCGTCGCAATTGGCCGAGGTGTGCAGGTGGATGGCATGCGGCCCGGGCGGCAGGTCGTGCAGGTCGAAAGTGACCAGGATGCCCCTGGTGACGGTGGCGAACTCGACCGAGCCCACCGGCTTGCCCTGGCGGTCGACCAGCCGGGCCACGGCATGGGCCTTGCGGGCGGCCATGGCGGGGCCGGAAATCGAACAAGCCACGCCGAGCGCCAGCAAACACAGGATTAACAGACGCGGCACGATGCCCCCCGGAACGCCGCGACCCTGCCACAGCCGGTGCAACCAGGGAACCCCGGGCCGGTCTGCACGCTTTGTTGAATGGTCGCGCCGCGAGGCCCTCCGCTTTGCTGCGGGTTCGCGGTTGCCCCGGAAGACCCCGCAGGGGAAAAGGGAGAATTCACCATGCGCCTGTTCGTGATAACCACGGCCGCGGTCGGTTTCACGCTTTCGACCCTGATGCTGGCTACCGGCGCCCTGGCGGTGCAAGACCAGCCCGTCACCATCAACGGCAACGACGTGGTCTGCACCGGCGTCGGCTCGGCCAAGGACGATCCGCGTTGGAGCGCCTATCCGGTCAAGGTCGTGCTGGCGACCACCGGTGGCGCCAATCTGGCCAATGCCCATGTCAGCTTCGCCAAGGGTGGCAAGGAGATTGCGGGGCTTGATTGTGACGCACCCTGGATCCTGATGCGCCCGGCCGCACCCGGCAGCTACAGCGCGACCGCCACCTTGATCGGCGGCAGCGGCATGTCGCGGACGGTGAGTTTCACCGCCCCGTCTTCGGGCCAGAAGGAAGTGACCATCACTTTCCCGGTTCCGTCGGGGCCACCGTCGGTGGCGTCGAACGGTGCCTCGCCGCTGCCGGCCGATGCCGCGCCGAAGGTCGTAGTGCCGCCCCGCCAGTAACGGGAATTATTTTGGAAAAGAAAAAGCCGGCGGATTGCTCCGCCGGCTTTCTTGCGAAATCTCGAACCGTGCTTAGACGGCCTTGAGGTTCGACGCCTTGGCGCCGCGGGCGTCGGGCACGATGTCGAACGACACCTTCTGGCCCTCGGTCAGCGAGCGCATGCCGGCCGCTTCCACGGCGGTGGCGTGCACGAACACGTCCTTGCCGCCGCCTTCCGGCGCGATGAAGCCAAAGCCCTTGGAGGTGTTGAAGAATTTCACGGTTCCGATCGTCATAGTCTTTTCCTGCATTGCTTTTTCCCTCCGGCGGTATGCCGGGTGGAACGAGCGTTCCGGGTGTTGCAGGGAAGTTGGTTCAACCGTCCAGGCGCGCACTTGAAAGGCGGCAGGGAGATAGTCCAGGTGCGCTTCACTGTAACGGGCCGTAACGCCGCGTGACGGGGACAATACACAGAAGGTGGGTAGGCGGCAACGGGGTGAGCCGCATCAGCGGAAGGTCCAGTGGACCTTCCG
>CAYQZM010000319.1:0-7379 GCA_964421935.1 uncultured Rhizobium sp.
GGAGGAAGCCGCCGCGGTGCGCAAGCGCCTACAGGTCATCTACACGCCCAACGGCATGATGATGGAGAACTGGACGCCGGCCGCCGCGGGCGAGGGCTACGCCCTGTCTCCCATTCTCAAGCCGCTGGAGCCTTATCGCAACCAGTTCGTCGTCTTCACCGGTCTTTCCCAGGTCAAGTCCGAGGCCCTGGGCGATGGCGCCGGCGACCATGGCCGTTGCTGCGGCGGTTACCTGACCGGCACCCATGTCAAGAAGACCGAGGGCGCCGACATCACGGCCGGCATCTCCATGGACCAAGTCGTGGCCAAGCAATTCGGCGAGCAGACCCAGATCCCCTCCATGGAAGTGGGCCTGGAACCTCCCAGCCTGGTGGGCAGCTGCGACAGCGGCTATTCCTGCGCCTATACCAACACACTCTCCTGGGCGGATCCGTCCACACCGCTGCCGGTGACCATCAACCCGCGCGAGGTGTTCGAGCGCCTGTTCGGCGACGGCGACAGCCTGGACGCCAAGAGCCGGCTGGCACAGCTTCGCCGCCAGGCCTCGATCCTGGATTTCGTGGCGGACGACGCCAAGCGCCTTTCCAACCGGATGAGCGCCAGCGACAAGCACAAGCTGGACGAATATCTGAACTCGGTGCGCGACATCGAGAAGCGCATCCAGAAGGTGGAGCAGGGTGGCACCCAGGCCACAGCGCTTCCCGCCTATGCCCGTCCCTCGGGCGTGCCGGACAGTTTCGAAGACTATTCGCACATGATGATCGATCTGCAGGTCCTGGCCATGCAGGCCGACATCACCCGCGTCTCCAGCTTCATGATCGGCCGCGAAGTGTCGGGCCGTTCCTATCCGGAGATCGGCGTGCCGGACGCGCACCACCCGCTCAGCCACCACGGCCATGATCCGGAAAAGATCGCCAAGCTGACCAAGATCAACACCCTGCACATGGAGCAGGTGGCCTATTACCTGAAGCGCATGAGCGAAACCAAGGAAGGCGAAGGCAGCCTGCTCGACAGCACGATGGTGATGGCCGGCGCCAGCCTTGCCGACCCGAACAGTCACGACCATCGCAACCTGCCGGTGATCGTGGCCGGCGGCCTGATCAAGGGCAACCGTCACGTGATGGTCGAGAAGGACACGCCCATGACCAACATGATGCTGTCCATGATGGACACGCTGGGTGTGGAGGTGCACAGCATCGGCGACAGTTCTGGCCGTCTCTCCGGTTTCGCGGCCTAAGCCAGGACGATGAGAAAGCTGCTGGGACTTGGTTTGTTGGGCCTTCTGGGCGCGCTGCCGGCCGTTGCCAGCAGCGGCGCGGATGGCCGGCTGGTGGAGGCCGTGCGCGACAATGATCACGCCGCCATCAAGCGCCTGCTCGCGGCGCATGTGAACGTCAATGCGCTGTTGCCCGACAAGACCACGGTGTTGGCCTGGGCGGTGGATCGCCAGGACGTGGAGTCGGTTCAGATGCTGCTGGCGGCGGGCGCCAAGCCCAACGTCACCGGGGTCGACGGCGCCACGCCCGTGACCCTGGCTTGCGAGTTGGGCAATCCCGAGATTGTTGCAAGCCTGCTCAAGGCCGGCGGCAACGCCAATGCGACGCGCGCCGATGGGATCGCGGCCTTGTCTCTCTGCGCCGGAAGCTCCACGCCGGAGGCGCTGGACATGCTGGTCGCCAAGGGCGCCAAGGTCGACGCCGCCAATCCGGAAGGACAGACTGCCCTGATGTGGGCGGCCTTCAAGGGCCGGACCGACAACATCAAATTTCTGCTGGCGCATGGCGCCAACGCGAACGCGGTGGAACAGAAAGGCTTCACGCCGTTGTTCTATGCCCTGCGCAGCAAGGAGCCCTCAGCTCCGCAGACCTTGTTGGATGCGGGCGCGAATGGCAAAAGCACGTTGCCGGACGGGACCTCCGTGGTCGCAGCGGCGGTGGCCAACAACGATGTGCCTTTCGCCATTACCGTGGTGTCACGCGGCGCGGACCTGGTGCAGCGCGATTCCGAAGGGCGCCAGTTGCTGCATGTCGCGGCCGCCAGTGGCAATGCCGATCTGGTCAAGATGGTGCTCTCCAAGGGTGTCGATCCCAATGCCATGAGCGAGCCGCCGCCGCCGCCCGCGCCGCCGGTACAAGTGGCGCAACTGATCGCCGGCGGCGGCGGCCAGAAAGTGGCGCGCGCCGATGGCACCCGTCCGCCGCCGCCCCGTCCCGTCGCCAAGACCCCGCTGATCTTTGCGGCGGAAGCCGGCAGCGCGCCCGCCATGAAGGCCCTGGTGGAAGCCGGCGCCAAGGTCAGCATCAAGGCGCCGGATGGCACCACCGTGGCCCTGGCCGCGGCCGGCAGCGGCAATCTGGATGCGATGAAATATGCGCTGGAACTGGATCCGGATCTGACCGCGATCGGTCCCAATCATCGCAGCATCATGCACTACGCCATCGAGAACAAGAATCCGGATACGGCGATCCCGATGCTGCAATATCTCGCCGATAAGGGCGCCAAGCTGGACGAGAAGAACGCCAAGGGCGACACACCGGGCGACTTCATCAATCGTGGCGGCCAGCAGGATATCCGCATCTTCTATATCCAGCTGCTGAAGGATCACGGCATCGTGAGCCAGCACGACCACTAGCCTTTGATGATGGTGGGGCGATGACTCCCGACAAGCGGCAGGCCGCCTGCGATCTCCTCTATCGCCACTGGCGGGACGGCACGCGGCTGGAAAACCTGCCCGGGGAGGTGCGGCCCACCGATCGCGCCGAAGCCTATCAGGTGCAGGGCTGCATCGAGGCCTATACCAGCCTGCCGCTCTATGGCTGGAAGATCGCCGCCACCAGCACTGCCGGCCAGAAACATATCGGCGTGGACGGACCGTTGGCGGGGCGCCTTTTGGCCGAGCGGGTGATCCCGGATGGTGGCGACTGCGTGCTCGGCAACAACCTGATGAAGGTGGCCGAACTGGAATTTGCCTTCCGCATGGGCCGCGATCTGCCGCCGCGCGCAGAGCCCTATACAGAGGACGAAGTCCTGGCGGCCGTCGCCACCTTGCACCCCGCCATCGAGATTCCGGATTCCCGCTACGAGCATTTCGAGAAAGTCGGGCTGGCCCAGCTGGTGGCCGACAATGCCTGTGCCCATCGTTTCATCCTTGGCCAGGCCGCAGCCGAAGACTGGCGCGGGCTGGATCTTGCTGCCCATCGCGGCCGGGCTTTCAAGAACGGCGTCCAGGCCGGCGAAGGCATCGGCAGCAATGTGCTGGGTGGGCCGGTGATCGCGCTCACCTGGCTGGCCAATGAGTTGTCCCGTCATGGGATGACATTGCGGGCGGGGCAGGTGGTGACCACAGGCACCTGCCTGATCCCGCTTCCCATTGCGGCCGGCGAGCATATCGAAGGCGACCTTGGTTCCCTGGGCCGGGTCTCGGTGACCATCACCTAGGCCAGTTCAGACCCCCTTCCGCCCTCCACCCAACGTGGTAGCTTTATCCAAAGAAAACAAAGGACGGCGGCTTGGGAAGGCATGAACGTCATTCGGCCATCGGCGCGGCTTAATTCCACCACCATGCGCCGAGCAGGACAGGAAGACATCGCGGCGGCCCTGGGCGGAGAAATCCTGAGCGGTGCCCGCAAGCCGGGCGAGCGCATGCCCAGCGATGCCGACATGCTCAAGACCTTTGGCGTCTCCCGCGTGGTGACGCGCGAAGTGATCAAGACCCTGGCGGCCAAGGGTCTGGTCGCCTCCCGCATGAAAGTCGGGACGGTGGTGCTGGATCCCGCGCACTGGAACTGGCTGGATGCCGATGTCCTGTCCTGGCGCGCCAATGCCGGGTTGGACCTGGATTTCCTGCAGCACATCACCGATGTGCGCCGCGCGGTCGAGCCCACGGCGGCGGCCCTGGCGGCGCTGCATGGCGACCGGACCGATGTGATCAAGCTGCGCGAAACCGTGAAGGGGATGGCGGATGCGGAAAAAGACCGGCGCCAGTTCGCCGAATGGGACCTGCGCTTCCATCTGACGGTCTGCGCCGCCTCCAAGAATCCGTTCTTCCAGTCCTTCGCGGCCATGATCGAGACGGCGCTGTTCGCGCTTCTGTCCATCAATGCCCTGGCCGAGAATCCCAAGCTGCATACTGATAGTGTTGCCCGCCACGCCTTGATCGTGGACGCCATCGAGGCGCGTGATCCGCACCTGGCCGCCCGGGCGATGCTGCGGGCGGTGGATGGCGGATTTACCAATGCCAAAAGAGTGCGCCGGCAGGCGACCGGACACCCCTGACACCCGCTTGCTTTAGGGCTAATTCCCGCTCACCATCTTGAAAAATGGCCGCGAGGCGGCTTCAGGGGAGAAAAATGCGCATACCCGCGGACGAACGTGGCCGGCTGGAAGATGTCGGCTTCATGACCTGCATGACCCTGGTCCTGCTCGGCAACTACGCCCAGACGGGCCATTTCGGCGGGCCGCTGGCCTATACGCCTTTCAATGTGGCGGCGCACCTGCTGGGTCCGGAGCGCGGCGGGCTTCGTTACGACTATCGTCGGCCCAAGCATCCCTTCGGCGACAAGTTCATGATGGCGGCAGGTCACAGCGTGCCCACCTGCTATGCGCTTTACATGATCCTGGGCCAGGCGCTGGAGCGGAAGTTCAAGCTGACCGGTGACAAGCGCTACTACGCCGATCCCGAAGTCGCGCTTCTTCCCATCGACGCCCTGGGTTTCCGCCGCGGCGCCGGGGCGATGAAAACAATCTTGGCTGAGACCGGCCTCACCGACGATCCGTTGTTCGCCCAGGCCAAGGCGCGGGGCATCAAGGCGCTGTCTGGTCACGCCGAAAGCATCGACGTCACCAATGATGTCAATGGCGGCCCCTCTGGCGTCGGCATTGCCACCGCCGCGGGCAAGGCGGCCTTCTGGGACATGGTGGGATCGGAAGGCGGACCCAAGATCATCGCCCTGGAAGGCGAGTTCGCCATGACCGAAGGCCACGCCCAGGAACTGAAGACCCAGGCCCTGGCTTTGCAGGTGGGAAAGCGCCTTCGCGTGATCCTGTCGGACAACAATGCCGGCATCGATGACTCGCTGCTGGGCGGGGTGATCTCCAACAAGTTCGGCGGCTATGACATTCCCGCGCAATGGACTTCCTATGGCTGGAACGTGATCCGGGTGGAGAATGGCGGCGACTATGACCAGATCGCGGCCGCCTATCAGGAGATGGAAGACTGGGATGCCGGCGACCGCCGCCCCATCATCGCCATCGCCCATACCACCAAGGGCTATTGGCCGGGCGCAGTGAACGGGCAGGTGGGATCCTTGAAGCAGATCACCGGCTATCCCAGCCATCCTTATGGCTACAAGATGAATTCGGACTATTTCGTCGCCTTGGCGGAGACGTTCGAGAAACGCTATGGCGTCACCTTCGACGGCATCCGCAACGGCGCGGTCGGCGACAACAAGCAGCGGTTGATCCAGTTCAAGACCAATATCGACAAGGTGATGTCGGTGATGGATCAGAACGGGTTGGGCGACTGGATCGCCGAGCGGCTGGTCGCCATCGGCGACACGGTGAAGGACGATCACAAGCTCGCCATCGACAACAAGAGCGATCCTTTCCAGGACGAGCGGCTGCGGGTGGCCAAGTTGCCGATGGAGCCCCAGAAGGTCGCGGTCAAGAACCCGGCCTCTGGCGCGGAAAAGGAAGTGTCCGTCACCTTGTTCCGCAAAGCGGGCGAGAATATGGGCGCGCGCCGCGGCATCTCCGAAGTCATCAAGTGGATGAATGCCGTCACCGGCAATCGCTTCTACACCCTGGCGGCGGATCTGTCGGAATCCATCAATGTCGAACACGGCGCCCTGTGGGGCCATTATGATCCCGACACCAATCCGGCCGGCACCCGCATCAAGGCCGCGATCCAGGAAGCGGGCAATGTGGCGACCGCTATCGGCCTGGTCAGCCAGAGCGCCAGTGTCGATCCCAAGAAATTCTCCGGCGTCTGGGCGCTGTCAGGCACCTATGGCGCCTTCACGCCTTTGATGTACACGCCGGCGCGGGTCTGGAGCCAGCAGAACCAGGACAGCCGCTTCCACATGGGCGTGCTGCATATCCTGGCCGGCCATTCGGGGCCGGAGACGGCGGCCGACGGGCGCACGCATTTCGGCATCTTTGCGACCCAGGTCTGGCGGCTGTTTCCCCGCGGCCAGGTGATCCACCTGAATTTCTGGGACTATAACGACGTGGCGGCCGGCTATTTCGCCGCCGCCGAGATCGCCGCGCGCGATCCCAAGGTCGGCATCATCATCATCGAAGTGGCGCGGCCCGACAATCCGGTGGCCGACCGCAGCAAGTTCGCCGACACCGATGTCAAGGCGGCGGCCAAGGGCTTCTATCTGATCCGGGACTTTGGGCCCGGGGCGCGCCACGGCACCGTGATCACGCAGGGCGCGTCTTCGACCGTCAATCTGGTCAAGATCCTGCCGCGGCTGGAACAGGCCGGGATCAATGTGAAGATCGTCTCTGCCATCAGCGAGGAATTGTTCGACCGCCAGCCGGAGGCCTATCGCAACAAGGTGCTGCCGGCCGAGGCTTTGGTAGACGCCATGGTGGTCTCGACCGGGACACGGCGCGTGATGCCGGTACGGAATCTGGGGCCGTTGACCGATGCCTATTCCCTGACGTCGGACTGGGACAATCAGTGGCTCACCGGCGGGCTGGAAAATGATGTCATCGCCGAGGCGCATCTGGATCCGGACTCCATCTTCAACGGTATCGCGCGGTTTGCGAAGGACCGGGAGAAGCGGCTGGCGCAGCAGGTGAAGGCTTTGGCATAGGGTCTGCCTGCAGGGGTTCTAGATGACCAGAATCCTGCTGGCCGGCATCTTCCACGAGACGCACAGCTTCACCGACGATCGCACCGGCATTGACGATTTTCTGATCCATCGCGGCCAGGCCTTGCTGGACAAGATCGGTGACGGCTCGCAGGTGGACGGTTTTCTGACCGCCGCCAAACGGCTCGGTTGGGAAGTGGTGCCGGCGGCCACCTATTTGGCGGGCGCCTCGGGCATGGTGGATCACGCCGTGTTCGAAAGCTTCTGGGACGAGGTCAAGCCGGTTCTGGTTTCAGCCCTGGCACAAGGCCTGGACGGCATCTTCCTGTCGCTACACGGCGCCATGGTCACCACCGAACTGGACGATCCGGACGGGGAGCTGCTGGCGCGCATCCGCGCCATTCCGGGCGCGGAAGACCTGCCGATCTTCGGTGTCTTTGACCTGCATGGCAACCTGACTCAGGCGATGGGCGATCTGGCGGATGGGCTGGTCTGTTATCGTGAATGTCCCCATGACGACACGTTTGAGAGTGCAGGTCGCGCCACCGAGCTGCTGGCCCG
>CAYQZM010000320.1:0-5261 GCA_964421935.1 uncultured Rhizobium sp.
CCGAGTCCGGCGCCGAAATGACCGCCGGTGACCGAGACGATGTCGATCAGGTCGGTGCGGAGCTCGTCGGCGAACTGGCGAATCTGGTGGCGTTCCAGCTTGCGCAGGTCCGACGGCAGATCGACTTGGTCCAGCAGCGGGGTCTTGGTGTTGGGGATGTTCATGCGTTCAAATCTCTTGTTGGCTGAGCCGGGGAAGCTCAGGCCGTCTCCATGCGTTCGGTGCCTTCCGGGCCGCCCGTGCCCAGAACGATTTTCTCCAACCGGCCTTCCGCCGATTTCAATTTTTTATCGCAATGCGCCTTCAGCGCCTGTCCACGCTCGTACAGGGCGATGGAATCTTCCAGATCCACCTCGCCCTGCTCCAGGCGCGAGACGATGCCTTCCAGTTCCTTGAGAGCCGCTTCGAAGCTCAGGCTTTCGATGGCGGTCGGCTTGCCCTGGGACGTCTGCGAAGGAATGGTGTGCTCCAGCTGTCTTTGACGTTTCGGTGAATCCGAAACTGCGCTGCACCATAATCGCAATTATGGCGCCGCCAAGCCAGCTTCGTGCCCCCGCACACTGAAATTATAGTTCAAGCCACAGGCCGAACAAGAAGTTTCCTTGCCCGACCCGTGTTCCTGCCGTTACGGGCGTGGCAAATTTGCCGCTTTCAGCTGAAGCGTACTGCCAGGGGCCTGCCCCGGAAGGTTCGAGACACCCTCCAGCATGGCCTGGGCGGCTGGCAGATTGAGGAGCGATTCGACCCGGCCAAACAGCCCGAGGCTGACCTCCAGGCCGCCCGAAAGGGCGCTGAGCTTGCTCAGAAGCCCGGTCGGCCGGGGATAGACCCGGAACACCATGCCGCTTTCCGGAACCTTGGCCAGGGACGCGGCCTCACCCGCCGCCGTCCAGAAACCGCCCAGGCTGTCCACCAGGCCCCGTGTCTTGGCGTCGGCTCCTGACCAGACCCGGCCCTTGGCCACATCGCGTACCTTGGCCAGGGGAAGTTTGCGGCCATCCGCGACCTTCTGAGTGAAGTCGTCATAGATCACGTCGGCCTGATGATTGAGATTGTCCCACTGGTCCGTGGTGAAGGGCTGAAGCGGGGAATCCATCAGGGTGTTCTTGCCCACCGCTACCATCTCGGCATTGGCCCCGATCAGGCCCAGCGACTTGCCGAAGGAGACCTTGCCGGTGAGCACGCCGATCGAACCGGTAATGGTGCCCGGCTCCGCCACGATGCGGTTGGCGCTGAGCGAGATGTAGTAACCGCCTGACGCCGCCACCGAGCCCATGCTCACCACCACAGGCTTGCCCTTGGCCTGTGCGGCTTTCACCGCATGCAGGATCTGGTCGGACGCCGTCACCGAGCCGCCGGGCGAATCCACCCGCAGCACGATGGCCTTGATGTCCTTGTCGCGCGCCGCCTGCTCGATCGCCGCCGACATGTCATCACTGGCGATGCCGGAGGCCCGGTCGAGCAGGGAATTTTTCGCCGTGCCGTCACGGATTTCGCCAGCCGCTTCCACAATGGCGATGTTGGGCGAGCCGATGCGGCTGGTGGTGTTTTTCACATAGTCGGCGAACTTGACCGATTTGGCGCCGCTGCCGGCCCGGCCCGTGGCGGCCGCGCGGGCCTGGTCGTCATAGCCGATCCGGTCGACCAGCTTGGCGGCGCGGGCGTCCTCGGCGAACTGGGGGCTGGCCTGGAGCGCGGCAATTACCTGGTCGCGCGACAGATGCCGGTTCGCCGCCATCTGATCCACCGCACTGCCGTAGACCGAATTCATCAGGGCGGTGAGCTGTTCGCGGTCGGCCGGCGACATCTGCTTTTCCATGAACATGTCGGCGGCGCTTTTATATTCGGCGCGCTTGGCGATCTGGGGCTCGGCATTCAGCTTGTCCAGAGTGCCGCGCAGGAAGATTTCGCCGCCGCCCGTGCCGGAGACAGAGAAGGGCGATTTCGGCTGCACCCAGATCTGGTCGGCGGCGCTGGCCGCCAGATAATCGCCAAGCCCCGCGCTGAAAAAGGCGCTGGCGTCGGCGATCACGAACTTGCCCTTGGCGCGGAAGCGATGAATCGCGGTGCCGATCTCCTGCGCTTCGGCGGTCGAAAGCGCGCCCGTGCCCAGCCGCATCACCACGCCTTTTACCCGGCCATCGCGCGAGGCGGCATCCAGGCCCAGCACCACATCCATCACGGTGGGACGGCGCGGCGTGAAAATGCTGGTTGGCGCGGCGCGGCTGTCGTCGATCGGCTCGCGCAGATCCAGTGCCAGCACCATCTTGCCCGGAAGCCCATCCCCACGCGCCATCCCGATCACGACCAGCAGCAGGAAGATCAGCAGCAGCGCGACCGCGATCTTAGCCAGGCCGTTGAGCACGGAAAGGAAAATGGCGCGAAGCCAGGACAGGAAACGGATCATGCAACCCTCGGAAAAGCCCGGAACCTGACAATCCCACAAGGCCGGCGGCGCGAAAAGAGCATGTGGAAAGGCCCGGCCCCAAAAGGAGCCGGGCCTGTCGCGATTATATCAGCTTAATGTTTGGTGGCGTCCTTGACGGCATCCTTCATGCCGCCGACGGCATTCTGCACCTTGCCGGCAGCCTTGTCCGCGGCGCCTTCGGCCTGAAGCTTGGCGTCGCCGGTCATCTTGCCGGCGGCTTCCTTGACGGCACCCTTGGCCTGGTTGGCCGAACCTTCGATCCTGTCCTTGTCCATGAATTACTCCAATTTTTGGTTTAACGTTCGGGGAAACGTGATGAAATAACGGCCACGGACCTTCGGGGTTCCCTGTAACCGAAACCACGGCACGGCGAATTGAACCGTTAGTGACGGAGAACAAGATGAAACGACGCGATGTCCTGAGCCATCTGCTGACCGGTGCGATGGGCGCGGCCCTTCTGGGCACCAGACCCGCTCTCGCCTATGAGGTGACCCACACCGATGAGGAATGGAAGAAATTGTTGTCGCCGGCCGCCTACCAGGTGCTGCGCCATGAAGCGACCGAGACGCCCTTCACCTCGCCGCTCAACAACGAACATCGCAAGGGCATCTTCGCCTGCGCCGGCTGCGCGCTGCCGCTTTATTCCTCCGAGACCAAGTTCGACAGCGGCACCGGCTGGCCCAGCTTCTACAAGCCGCTGGACAATGCGGTCGCCACCAAGACCGACATGACTCTGGGCGTGGCGCGTACCGAAGTACATTGCCGCCGTTGCGGCGGCCATCTGGGGCATGTTTTCGATGATGGGCCCCAGCCGACAGGCTTGCGCTACTGCATGAACGGCGTCGCTCTGACATTCAAGCCGTCCTCGCGGACGGCTTAGCAAAAAAGAAAAAGGCCGGTCTCACGACCGGCCTTTTTCGGTTCTGGAACCGCTCTTACGGCTTGGCCGGCGCGCCGGGTGTCGCGGCACTCTGCTGGACCGGCTTGGCCTTGGCCTTGGCCTGCGCGACCATGTCGTCATGGGCCTGGGCAAAGCCCTTGAGCGAAAACTTCAAGGTGTAGCTCTTGCCATTGTCGGCGGCGATATTGACCTTGCCGTCGGCACCCGACTTGGCCAGGCTTTCCACCATGGCATTGTCAACCGCCATTTCGATATAGCAGCCGTTGCGGTCGCAGCGGCGATACTTCAGCACCGGCGAGGTATAGCTGTCGGTCTGCAAGGTCACGCCCTTCTGGATGCTGATGTCCAGCGGCACGCTGATCTGGATGGCGTGCTTGTCCATGCTGGGCACATAGGCGATGGAGATGGACAGCACGCGCTGGCCGGTCTTCTGATAGTCCTGCTCCTGGAAGATGTCGCAGGGGCTGGGGCTCTGGATGGGGAAGCAGCGCACTGTCCAGTCGCCGACATTCTTCACATCGGGACGGCCCTGGGCGGGCGCAGTGTTCGCCGCGGGAGCCGGCTGCTGGGCCAGAGCGGCGCCGGTGGTGAGAACCAGGCCGAGGCCTGCCGCCGCCAGCCCCTGGTTGATCTTCGGGAACAGATTCATCGCGTCACTCTCCAAAACGGGCACATCGCCCGCTATTGCTAATGCGCCGGCGCTGGCGCGGTGCCGGTCTGAGCCGGCTTGCTGGCCTTGGCCTTGGCCTGGGCGACCATATCATCATGGGCCTGGGCAAAACCTTTCAGCGAAAATTTGAACGCATAGGTCTTGCCGTCATCGCCAACCACATTGACCTTGCCGTCGCCTGAGGACTTGGCGACCGCATCCACCAGGGCGCTATCCACCGGTGTCTGCACAAAGCATCCATCGCGCGTACATGTGCGGTACTTCAGGGTGGGCGACTTGTAGCTGTCCGTCTGAAGGACCACGCCCTTGGCGATGGAAACATCCAGCGGAACATTCACCACCAGGGCGTGACGATCCATGCTGGGAACATAACTCAGCGAGACCGACAGGATCTTGCGTTGCGTCTGTGCGTCGCCCTGTTCCTGGAACATGTCGCACGGAGCCGCGCTCTGAACCGGATAGCAGCGCACCTGCCAGTCCTCGATAGTCTTGACCTCCGGCTTGGGCAGAGGCGCTTCGGGCGCGTCCTGCGCAAAAGAGGCGCAGGATCCCATCACGGCCAACGCCGCCCCACCGATCAGGGCGCGGGACAGTTTCACGACCAGAGTCTCCAGAACCAGGAGTGACGGCGGTCGTCCGCGGCGCGCCAGGCGCTGAGCGACTTCTGATAGCCCTTGAAGGACACCGGCACGGCCACCGGCTTGCCGTCGAGGCCCGCGAACATCACCGAGGCGTCATCGGCGCCTTTCAGCGCGGTCTGCAGATTGTTGTCGAAGGGCGTGACCGCGATGCAACCAACCTGATTGCAGGTGCGGTACTGATAGACCTTCACCGGCTCCTTGCCGATGCGAAGGCCCATGCCCGCTTCCAGCGCCACGCCGAATGGCAGGGTGAAACCGACGATCTGCTTGCCATCCTTGTCGGTGGTGATGGACAGGCGCGCCAGAGCCGAGGCGTTCGGCTGATTGCGATCCACCAGATCGCTGCTCAGCTCGCAGGAGGAATCCTTGTTTTCGGCCGGCGGACAGGCGACGCGCCAGTCGTCATAGCCCACAACCTGGGCGGCATGGACGTTGTAGGTCGCCACCCCGCGCACCATCCAGCCCACCAAAAGGCCGACGAGCAGCGCGACACCGCCCACAATCAGACGTTCAATTTTCATGGTCCGTTTCGCTTTGATTTCTTCGGATTCGCCCGCAAAATCCGCCTCTTGGCGGTCGCAAGGCAGAAAGCCGGGCCGTGACCTACCAGATAAGAAAGCC
>CAYQZM010000321.1:0-11304 GCA_964421935.1 uncultured Rhizobium sp.
AACGGGGCGCGCATCCGGGTCAGCCGCGGCGGTGGCGCCGTGGCTGCCGTACCGGTGGCTGCACCTGTCGCCGCTGCGCCCGCACCTGCTGCGACGGCGCCCTCGTCCGGCCCGCCGGCAGGCGCGGTGCCCTCGCCCATGGTCGGCACCGTCTATGTCGCGCCCGAGCCCGGCAGACCGCCCTTCATCAGTGTCGGCAAGACGGTGAAGGAAGGCGACACGCTGTTCATCGTGGAAGCGATGAAGACCATGAACGCGATCGCCGCGCCGCGCGGCGGCACGGTCAAGGAAATCTGCGTCACCGACGGCACGCCGGTGGAATTCGGCCAGACTCTCTGCGTCATCGCCTGATGTTCGAAAAAGTCCTCATCGCCAACCGGGGCGAGATCGCCCTTCGTGTCATCCGTGCCTGCAAAGAGATGGGAATCTTGACCGTGGCCATCCATTCCACGGCCGACAGCGAGGCGATGCACGTCAAGCTGGCCGATGAAAGCGTCTGCGTCGGCCCGCCCGCCGCTGCCCAGTCCTATCTGAACATTCCCGCCATCATCGCGGCCTGCGAGATCACCGGCGCCGAGGCCATCCATCCCGGCTACGGCTTCCTGTCCGAGAATGCCAAGTTCGCCGACATCATCAAGGAACATGGCCTGACCTTCATCGGGCCGGCGCCCGAGCATATCCGCATGATGGGCGACAAGATCACCGCCAAGCAGACGGTGAAGGAACTGGGCATCCCCACCGTGCCGGGCTCGGACGGCGAGGTCAGCGACGCCGATGCGGCCAGACTGGCCGAAGAGATCGGCTATCCGGTGCTGATCAAGGCCACCGCCGGCGGCGGCGGGCGCGGCATGAAGGTGGCCAAGACCGCGGGCGAGTTGGCCTTGGCCCTTTCCACCGCCCGCGCCGAGGCCAAGGCCGCCTTCGGCAACGACACCGTCTATATGGAGAAGTATCTCCAGAGGCCGCGGCACATCGAGATCCAGATCCTGGCCGACTCCCACGGCCATGTCGTGCATCTGGGCGAACGCGATTGCTCGCTGCAGCGCCGTCACCAGAAAGTGTGGGAGGAAGCAGGCAGCCCCGCCCTCAATGCCCAGGAACGCGACGAGATCGGCGGCATCGTCACCCGTGCGCTCGAAAAATTGGGCTATCTTGGCGCCGGCACCATCGAATTCCTTTACGAGGATGGCCGCTTCTATTTCATCGAGATGAACACCCGCCTGCAGGTGGAGCATCCGGTGACCGAAGCCATCACCGGCATCGACATCGTGCGCGAGCAGATCCGCATCGCCACCGGCGCGGCCATGGCCTTCACCCAGAAGGACATCGTCTTCGAGGGCCATGCCATCGAATGCCGCATCAATGCGGAAAATCCCTTCACCTTCCGCCCCTCGCCCGGCACCATCACGCAGTTCCATACCCCCGGCGGCCTGGGCGTGCGTTTCGATTCCGCGATCTATTCCGGCTACCGCATCCCGCCCTTCTACGACAGCCTGGCAGGCAAGCTGGTGGTCCATGCCAAGAACCGCAACGAATGCCTGCTGCGCCTGCGCCGCGCCCTGGACGAGCTCGTGGTGGACGGGATCGAGACCACCATTCCCCTGTTCCAGAAGCTGGTGCGCGAGCCGGACATCATCAACGGCGATTACTCGATCCACTGGCTGGAGAAGTATCTGGCCAGTCTTGGTCATTGATCCGGATCACCGATGACGCTTCTGGCCTTCGTGGCCGAAACCGATATCGAACATCAGATTCTGAAGACGCAAGATCGCGGCCTTTCCGGCGACGCACTGCTGCGCCGGATGGCGGACGCCGATCTCTTTATTCCCAGCACCGGCGAAGTCCGGACCGACGGCAGCGGCTTCCAGCCGGTATTGATCGACCAGGACGGTTCTTCGTTTGTGGTCGCTTTCACCGCCCTATCGCGCCAGCCGAAGGATATGGCCCCGTACATCATGCAGATGAAGGGCGGGCAATTTTTTCGGCGCCTGCCGGCCGGCTATGGCGTGATGGTCAATCCCGGCTATGCCGCCCAAATACTGGTGCCGCCGCATGGCATGGCGGCGCTCAAACAGGACCTCGCCGGCCGGTAGCCGGAACTTCCGATCCCGGCTAGGCTCCTTCCACCGCCAAGCTGGAGGGTAAGAATGCGTTTTCTTGAACCCTATTCCGCGCAGATCCTTGGGGTTGTCCGTATCGTGTCAGGACTGTGCTTTCTGGAGCATGGCACGACCAAGTATCTGAACTTTCCACCAGGAACGATGCATCCGCCGATCACCTCGATGTCCGGCATCGGCGGTCTGATCGAACTTGTCGCCGGCACGCTCATCATTCTGGGCTTTTACAGCCGCTGCGCCGCTTTCGTGGCTTCCGGCGAAATGGCGGTCGCTTATTTCCTGGTCCATATGAAGCTCTTTGGCGGCATAGACTTCTTCCCGACTCACAACGGAGGCGATGCCGCCATCCTGTTCTGCTTCATCTTCCTCTATCTGGCTGCGGCCGGCCCCGGACGGTTTGCGATTAACGATAAATAGAAATCAGCAAATAACGCGCGACGGCTCGCCCCCCGCGCGTTATGGTTTTGTCATGCATGGCAGCCCGCGCCTGACGCCGGAGATATTGCTGCGCGCTTACGCGGAGGGCCTGTTTCCCATGGCCGAGCGGCGCGGCGATCCCACGGTCTACTGGGTCTCGCCGGAAAAACGCGGCATCATTCCGCTGGAGGACTTCCATGTCCCGCGGCGCCTCGCCCGCACGGTGCGAAGCGGCACATTCACCGTCACCGCCGACAGGGCCTTCCGCGCCGTGATGGAGGCTTGCGCCGCGCCTGCCCCGGGGCGGGAGGAAAGCTGGATCAATGGTGAGATCCTGCGCCTCTACACCGCGCTGCACATCAGCGGCCACGCCCATTCCGTCGAATGCTGGCAGGAAGACAGGCTGGTGGGCGGGCTTTATGGCGTCAGGCTGGGCGCTGCCTTTTTCGGAGAAAGCATGTTTTCGCGCGTGCGCGATGCCAGCAAGGTGGCTCTGGTCGCACTGGTCGAAGCATTGAACCGCGGCGGCTTTGTCCTGCTGGACACCCAGTTCATCACCGCGCATCTGGCGCGCTTCGGCGCCGTCGAGATCCCGCGCCAGCAATATCTGCGCAGGCTGCAGGATGCGCTCAACCGCGAAGCCATCTGGCCTTTCTTTTGATTCATGCCGTGAGGGGCGGATTGACGAACCCCCACGCACCTGACAGCCTTGAATTTCTTTCCAGAAAGCGAGCCTGCCGTGAAATGCCCCACTTGCAAGACCGATCTGGTGCAAACCACCCGCGACGGGATCGAGATGGAAGCCTGTCCGACCTGCAAGGGGATGTGGCTCACGCGCCAGGAACTGGAGCAGCTGGAAGACGAGATCTTCAACTTCGGCGATGATGAAAAAGGCAGTCTGATGCTGGGCAGCGAGGCATCGACCCGCGCCTGCCCGCAGTGCGGCAAGCCCATGCGGAGCTTCGGCTACCGGCTGTATCACCTGCAGTTGGATTTCTGCGAGGACGGGCATGGCTATTGGCTCGATGCCGGTGAGGATCGGCGGGTGCTGGCTCTGATGCGGAAGGAAGAGGTCAATCTCGGCCGGAAGGTCCTTGCCGAGGAGCGGTACGCAGCGCATCTGCGCTATCTGCGTTCAGGCTCTTTCCTGGACCGGCTCAAGGACTGGGCGACGATCGCCATGGACCCGAAGCCAAAACCCAAATTTTGATCCGGCAGCAAGCCTACTGACCGGCACCTTCAGGCAGAGCTTGAATCCCTTCCTTGTCGGAGGAATCCGGCGCAGCGACCTTGGTGGTGGCGGCCGAGTTGTTCGACGCCACCGCCTGGGCGGGCGCGTTGTTGCAGCTGATCACCCACACGTCATAGAGCGGATGCTCCACGCCATTGAGGCCGGGACTTGAGCCATACAGCCAGCCGGAAAAAACCCGCTTCGCCGGCTGGTCGGGGCGATGGTCCTCGATCTGCACGAAGGCCGTGGTCTCCGGCGTCTCGCTGGGCGGCGTGGAGTAGCAGTAGCGCGCCGTGATGGTCAGGGTTGCGAAATGCACCGGCTTGCCGATCGGCGCGGCGATGTTGGTGGGCCGGCCGGTGATCTTGTCCAGGCCCCGCATCAGCAGCTCGGTACCGCTCTTGGGGCCGGCGGGCGGCGCAACGGCCGCGGCATCGGCGCCGCCGTCCGGCGCGGCAGGCTGAGCGGCGGGCGCGGCCGGCGCGGGAGCCGGAGCTTTCGGGGCGGTTGCGACCTGGGCAACGGCGCCGGCAGCGATCCCAAGGGGCAGCAGCGCCAGGAGGATTTTCTTCATGGTCCGGCTCCCGGATCGGGCGCCTTGACCGGCCCCTGTGGCAGCGCCGCCGGCGGCTGGGTCGCCTGCGGCTGCCCTTGCGGAGCGGCCGGCTTGGCTGGCGGCGGGTTGCCGCCGGTAAAGCGATTGACCAGACCCATCACGTCGATCGAGCCCTGGGCATTCTCGAAAAAGGATCCGGCGGTCATCATCTTGTCGTCACCGCCCGGGGTGATCGAAAGATACTGCCCGCCCAGAAAGCCGGCCTGAGTCACCAGCACCGAGGAATCCACCGGCAGCTTGATGTCGTTGCGGATGCTCATATGCACCGTGACCAGGAAGGTCTTGGGGTCGAGGGTCAGGTCGGTGACGGTGCCGATCTTGATCCCCGCCAGCCGCACATCGGTGCCGACCGACAGGCCGTCCGCCTTGGGCAGGCGGGCATTGATCTCATAACCCGACAGGCTGCCCGAGCCGGTGCGCAGATAGGCAAAGGCCAGAAAGCCCACGGCCACGGCTATCACGATCGCGCCGATCAGGGTCTCGGCGACATTGTTCTGCTGCATCACACGGGTCGACATTGGATCAGTCGGGCTTCCAGGCCTGGTAATCGCCGGTGGCCGGGGGCCGCGCCCCGCCCTTGGCCAGGCTGCCGCTGGGACGATAGGCGCCGTCGGTGCCGGTCAGGTTGGGCTGATGGGTCTTTTCAAAACCCCGCACCTTGAAAGGCGCCTTGGTGGGCGGCTCGGCATAGGTGTGATGCAGCCAGCCGTGCCAGTCCGGCGGCACCCGGCTCGCCTCCACCGTGCCATTGTAGATCACCCAGCGCCGCGAGCCGTCCTTGTTCTGGAAATAGCGATTGCCGAACTGGTCGGTCCCGACCGGTTCGCCGCTGAACTTGGTCAGCAGCCAAGTGCCCCAAGTGGCTGAGTTCCACCAGGAAAAGATCATCTTGAAGAACGGCATGGCCAGACTCGAGGATTAGGGCTCGCGGATTCGCCCGACTATAGGGCGGCGGCACCGCTTCCGCCATGCCGCAAAGCGTCGTGCTTTTTGCGGCAGAGGAACGACTCCGCACTTATCCCCAAAACGCCCAAAGCCTCTCATGACGCTGTGATGAAATGGCGGCAAAAAATATTTCAGCGTCTTAATTTCTCACCCGCTTGACTCGCGGCTTTTCGGCCTGTTCCCGCCCCACCAGATGTGGTGGATTAAGACTTCGCTAACCACTAACCGCTTGCGCCACCTGCCCCCCCGTGTCCATACTTGGGGCCAGTCGCTGCTTGCGACCACCACATCTGGCGGACCGGCCTGCCCCTCCGCGAAGGTTCCCTTCGCGGACGGGAAACTGTCCTCCGGCGGGTGGCCGCAGACCAGCGGTGGGGCCATTTACGATCGGGGTCGTCGCCATGCGTATTCGCCGCCAATTCACCGTTGAAGGTCACTCCCCCTACGAGGGCATCGCCTTCCGCACCGCTTCCAGCGAGATCCGCAATCCCGACGGCTCCATCGTCTTCGCCCAGGAGGGGATCGAGGTCCCGGAAAGCTGGAGCCAGGTCGCCAGCGACGTGCTGGCCCAGAAATATTTCCGCAAGGCGGGGGTGCCGAAGGCTCTGAATCCGGTGCCCGAAGAAGGCGTGCCGGAATTCCTCTGGCGCAAGCAGGGCCCCAAGGACGGCAAGGAGACGACCGGCGAACATTCCGCCAAGCAGGTCTTCGACCGCCTCGCCGGCACCTGGACCTATTGGGGCTGGAAGGGCGGCTATTTCGATTCCGAGAACGATGCCCGCGCCTTCTATGACGAGCTTTGCCACATGATGGCGTCGCAGAAATGCGCCCCCAACTCGCCGCAGTGGTTCAATACCGGATTGCATTGGGCCTATGGCATCGATGGCCCCGGCCAGGGCCATTATTATGTCGATCACAAGACCGGGCGGCTGACCAAATCGGCCTCGGCCTATGAGCATCCCCAGCCCCATGCCTGCTTCATCCAGAGCGTCAAGGACGACCTGGTCAATGAAGGCGGCATCATGGATCTCTGGACCCGGGAGGCGCGCCTGTTCAAATATGGCTCGGGCACCGGCACCAACTTCTCGCCGCTGCGCGGCGTCGATGAGAAGCTTTCGGGTGGCGGCCGCTCCTCCGGCCTGATGAGCTTCCTGAAGATCGGCGATCGTGCCGCCGGCGCCATCAAGTCGGGCGGCACCACCCGGCGCGCCGCCAAGATGGTGATCGTGGACATCGATCATCCCGACATCGAGGACTTCATCGACTGGAAGGTGATCGAGGAGCAGAAAGTCGCCGCCCTGGTCGCCGGCTCCAAGCTGGCCGAGAAGCACCTGAAGGCCGTGCTCAAGGCCTGCGTCAATTGCGAGGGCTCGGGCGGCGATTGCTACGACCCGCAGAAGAACCCCGCGCTGCGCCGCGAGATCAAAGCCGCCCGCAAGAGCATGATCCCCGACAATCTGATCGAACGGGTGATCAGCTTCGCGCGCCAGGGCTTCAAGGATATCGACTTCCGCACCTATGACACCGACTGGGACAGCGAGGCCTACACCTCGGTCGCCGGGCAGAATTCCAACAACAGCGTGCGCGTCACCGATGCGTTTCTCAAGGCGGTGCTGGAGGATGGCGACTGGCACCTGACCTGGCGCGGCAACGGCAAGGTCGCGCGCACCGTCAAGGCGCGCGAGCTGTGGGAAAAAGTCTCCTATGCCGCCTGGGCCTGCGCCGATCCCGGCATCCAGTTCCACACCACCATCAATGACTGGCACACCTGTCCGGCCGGTGGGGAGATCCGCGCCTCCAATCCGTGCAGCGAATACATGTTCCTGGACGATACGGCCTGCAATCTGGCCTCGCTGAACCTGATGCAGTTCCGCAAAGGCCCCGGCGGCGAAACCGCCAATCAATATAGCGGCGTGAAGCTGTTCGACGTCGAGGCCTTCGAACATGCCGTGCGCCTCTGGACCATCGTGCTGGAGATTTCCGTGCTGATGGCCCAGTTCCCCAGCCGCGAGATCGCCCAGCTTTCTTACGACTATCGCACACTGGGTCTGGGCTATGCCAATATCGGCGGGCTGCTGATGTCGGCCGGCGTCCCGTATGATTCACGGGAAGGTCGCGCCATCGCTGGCGCCATCGCCGCGCTGATGACCGGCGTTTCCTATGCCACCAGCGCGGACATGGCCAGCGAGCTGGGACCCTTCCCGGAATATGCCGCCAACAAGGAGGCAATGTTGCGGGTGGTGCGCAACCATCGCCGTGCCGCTTATGGCGAAACCAGCGGTTACGAGAAGCTCTCGGTCACACCGGTCGCGCTGGATCTGAAAGCGATCCCCGAAATCGCGCTGGCCGACGCCGTCAAGCGCGCCTGGGACGATGCCCTCAATCTTGGCAAGACCCACGGCTTCCGCAACGCCCAGGCCACCGTGATCGCGCCCACCGGCACGATCGGCCTGGTCATGGACTGCGACACCACCGGCGTCGAGCCCGACTTCGCGCTGGTCAAGTTCAAGACCCTCGCCGGCGGTGGCTATTTCAAGATCATCAACCGCTGCGTGCCCGAGGCCCTGGCCAATCTGGGCTATGGCCAGCACGAGATCGACGCCATCGTGGCCCATGCGGTGGGCCATGGCACCCTGGAAGATTACCAGGGCCGCATCAACTATGACGCCCTGCGCGGCAAGGGTTTTGGCGAAGAACAGATCGGCCTCATCGAGGCGGAACTGGAAGCGGCCTTCGACATCCGCTTCGTCTTCAACAAATACACCTTGGGCACGGAGTTCTGCAGCGAGGCACTGAAGCTGGAGGCAAGCCAGCTCGATGCCCCCGATTTCGACATGCTGAAGACCCTGGGCTTCACCAAGGCCGACATCGATGCCGCCAACCTGCATGTCTGCGGCGCCATGACCCTGGAAGGCGCGCCCTATCTGAAGGAACAGCATCTGCCGGTGTTCGATTGCGCCAATCCCTGCGGGCGCGTCGGCAAGCGCGCGCTCAGCATGGAATCCCATATCCGCATGATGGCCGCGGTGCAGCCCTTCATCTCGGGCGCCATCTCCAAGACCATCAACATGGCCAATAGTGCCAAGGTCAGCGACTGCGGCGAGGCCTATATGCTGAGCTGGAAGCTGGGATTGAAGGCCAATGCGCTCTATCGCGACGGCTCCAAGCTCAGCCAGCCGCTGGCCTCACAGGTCTTCGCCTTCGCCGACGCGGAAGAAGACGAGGCCGTGCCCGAGGCCGTCCGGCCCATCTCCCAGACGGTGGTCACCGAGCGCATCGTCGAGCGCGTTATCGAGAAAGTGCGCAGCCATGAGCGCGAAAAGCTGCCGCACCGCCGCAAGAGCTACACCCAGAAGTCCATCGTCGGCGGCCACAAGGTCTATCTGCACACCGGTGAGTATGAAGACGGCCGGCTCGGCGAGATCTTCATCGACATGCACAAGGAAGGCGCCGCCTTCCGCAGCCTGATGAACAATTTTGCCATCGCCATCTCGGTGGGCCTGCAATATGGCGTGCCGCTGGAAGAGTTCGTGGAGGCTTTCACCTTCACCCGCTTCGAGCCGGCAGGGCTGGTGATCGGCAACGACTCCATCAAGAACGCCACCAGCGTGCTGGACTATATCTTCCGCGAACTGGCGATCTCCTATCTGGGCCGGACCGATCTCGCTCACGTTGCGCCCACAGCCGATGAGGACCTGGGCGGTGGCGACGGACCGTCGGAGAAAGTGATCGCCAAGGTCGCCTCCACCGGCTATCTGCGCGGCCGCTCGATGACCCTGGTCAAGGGCGGCGCCGCCCCCAAGATGGTAGCCGAGGAGGAACATGAGCATTTCAGCCGCTTCGAAGCCCATAACGATAGCGAGACCCTGGACCTGTCGGACATCCGCGCCGGGGTGGAAGCCACCCTCAACACGGTGAGTGCGCAGGTGGCGACTCTGGAGGCGGCGCTGCTGAAGCCGGCGACGCAGTCGACCCGGGCGGCGCGGGCGGCAGAGGCGCGTCTCAAGGGCTTTGAAGGCGACAGTTGCGGGGCTTGCGGCAACTTCACCCTGGTGCGCAACGGCACCTGCATGAAGTGCAACACCTGTGGCTCGACGTCTGGCTGCTCGTAAGAGCGGCCGCTCTTAAATCTTCGACAGATATCGGCGGGGCTGTCACAGGGCGCGGGAGCAAGGGCTTCCGCGCCCTGGCCTTCTCAGGACACTTGTTTCAAGTCGGGACGCGCCCAGATACGGGTCTCGGCGTCGAGCGCCGCTTCCTCCAGCTCCGAAGCGGTGCTTTCGAATTTGCGGCGGAAAAGCTCGATATCGGTTTCGGCGGCAAGCGCCCGGAAGCGCGCGGCCAGCGCACGCAGCTTCAAAGCGCTGTCAGGAACCCGAACCATCATAAGTTGGCAACGCAGATCGATGATTGCCGTTCCAGCCGTCTGCAACCGGAAATAATTTGGTAACCGTGCGCGGCAACGTTCGGTAAAGCGGGACGCGCCAAGCTGTGGAGATGCGCACGCCTCTTTCTCTTGCCTGCCTGATCCTGCTGTTCGCGCCGGCCAGCCTTCCGGCTGCGCCGGCTTTCGCGGCCGATCCCGCTGCCGTTGCCAGGATCCATGGCGGCATCGTGGATTGTGTGGGCTGCAATCTCTCGGGCGCCGACCTCACCAACACCTGCGTCAAGGAACATGACCTCCACGGCGCCAATTTCGACGGCGCCAACGCTACCCTGATGTGCATGTCCTTCGCCAACTTCACCAATGCCAGCTTTCGCGGCACCGAATTGTCGGGCGCCAACCTGGCGGGGGCGAAAATGGACGGTGCCGACCTGACCGGGGCCAAGACCTCGATCACGTCTTTCCTGGGCACCGACTTGACGCATGTGAAGGGCCTGACCCAGAAGCAGCTCGATGTCGCCTGTGGTGACGCGAAGACGAAATTGCCTCCCGGGCTCCGCGTGCATACTTGCAGCTAGATGCCCCCTTGCGGGTTGATCGCTGCCATCATCACCACGTCATGCCAGGCGCCGTCGACGTAGGCGGCCTGGCGCATCACGCCTTCTTCGCGGAAGCCGGCCTTGCGATAGGCGGCTACGGCGCGGCCGTTGCCGCCCAGGACGGTGAGGCTGATACGCCGCAGATTGAGATTGTTCCAAGCATAGTCCAGCGCCACCTCGGTGGCGGCGCTGCCATAACCTTTGCCGCGATCCTGTTCGGCGCCGATACGCACCCCCAGTTCGGCGGAGCGGAATACCGGCTGGAAATTCTTGAACAGCACGAAGCCAACCGCCCGGGCCGGCAGAAGGCTGCGGATCACGAACAGCATCTGGGTCGTCAGGCTGACATTCTGGTCCAGCCACTCCTTGAAGGCCATGCAATCCACCGGCCGGTAAGGCATGTCGCTTTGCGCCGCCTGGGAATCGTTGAACCAGAGGAACAGGCTGGCGATATCCTCCGGCAGCACCGGACCGATGGCGACCTTGCCGTTGCGCGGCGACACCGCAGCGATGGCGCGTGACGCCGCTTCCTGCACCGCATCCGAACTGAACTCCGGCTGTGCGCTCATGCCTGCTCCCTCCGTCGCGAGGGATGCTGGGCGGTGCGCCCTTGCCATTTGGCTAAAGCTGCCCGCCTGCCGGAATTACATTTTCGGCATGAGTTTTTGTTAGGATCGCGGACAGATTGGCGAAAGCTATTCCGCCGCTGCCTTGAGCGGATCGGCTTTCCAGCGCAGCACGGGCTTTCTGGCGGCCGCCGTCTCGTCCAGGCGGCGGCGCGGCGCCAGGCGCGGCGCGCCGGCAAAGCGCGCGGTCTTCTTCTCCCGCGCCTCGGTTGCCAGCGACCGCAGGACATGGATGAAGCGGTCCAGCGACTCCTTGGATTCCGATTCCGTGGGTTCGATCAGCATGGCGCCATGCACCACCAGCGGGAAATACATGGTCATGGGGTGATAGCCCTCGTCGATCATCGCCTTGGCGAAATCCAGAGTGGT
>CAYQZM010000322.1:0-5567 GCA_964421935.1 uncultured Rhizobium sp.
GACGGATCCTCCAGCACCTTGCCCTCGGAGGAGGAATGAAGAAGGTTCGCGTCCACCGAGAAAGGCGCCTCGCCGCGCTTGTCCTTGGCGATGGGGATCTGGTGGGACTCGGCGAATTCCAGCAGCCGGGTGCGGCTGGTCAGGTCCCATTCGCGCCAGGGCGCGATGATCTTGATGTCTGGCTTGAGCGCATAATAGCCCAGCTCGAAGCGCACCTGGTCGTTGCCCTTGCCGGTGGCACCATGGGCCACCGCATCGGCGCCGACCTTCTCGGCGATCTCGATCTGCTTCTTGGCGATCAGCGGCCGGGCGATGGAGGTGCCCAGCAGATAGACGCCCTCATAGACGGCATTGGCCCGGAACATGGGAAAGACGTAATCGCGGACGAATTCCTCGCGCAGATCCTCGATGAAGATGTTGCCCGGCTTGATCCCCAGCGTCTCCGCCTTCTTGCGGGCGGGCTCGATCTCCTCCCCCTGCCCCAGGTCGGCGGTGAAGGTGACGACTTCCGCGCCATATTCGGTCTGCAGCCATTTGAGGATCACGGACGTGTCCAGGCCGCCGGAATAGGCGAGCACGACCTTTTTGACGTCTTTCTTGGCCACGAGCGGAAATCCCCGAAAAAGCGGGCGGACTATAGGGATTTAGCTCTGAAAATCCACCCCGGTCAGAACCGCCCGATCAGCCAGAAAATGGCCGATAGAATCAGGCTGATCAGCAGGCAGGTGACGATCGGGAAATAGAAGCCGCCATGCTCACCCCGGATGACGATATCGCCGGGCAGCCGTCCCAGCCCCAGGCGCGACAGGAATGGCCAGGCAAGCCCCGCCACCACCAGCACAAGCCCGATGATGACCAGAAACCGGCCCATCAGAGCGCCGGGCTCATTGCGGCATGCGCGCCAGTTGCGAGGACTGGATGTCGCCCAGTTCTCGCGCCATCCGGGCACTGGCGCGCTCTTTCACGCTTTCGCTCTTGAGCTGGCCGCAGGCCGCCATGATATCGCGGCCGCGTGGGGTCCTGACCGGCGAGGCATAGCCAGCACGGTTGACGATCTCGGCGAATTTCTCGATCTGCTCCCAATCGGAGCATTCGTACGGCGCGCCCGGCCAGGGATTGAAGGGGATCAGGTTGATCTTGGCGGGAATGCCCTTGATCAACTGCACCAGCTCCCGCGCCTCGGCCAAGCTGTCATTGACGCCCTTCAGCATCACATATTCGAAGGTGATGCGGCGGGCATTGGAGGCGCCGGGATAGGTGCGGCAGGCGTCCAGCAACTGGCCAAGCGGATATTTCTTGTTGATCGGCACGATCACGTCACGGATCTCATCGCGTACGGCGTGGAGCGAAATGGCCAGACTGGAGCCGATCTCGTCGCCGGCGCGGCCGATCATCGGCACCACGCCGGCGGTGGACAAGGTGACGCGGCGCTTGCTGAGCGCGATAGCCTCCCCGTCCATGGCGATGGCCAGTGCGGCTTTGACATTGTCAAAATTATAAAGCGGCTCGCCCATCCCCATCATCACGATGTTGGTGACCTTGCGGCCCGGCGCCGGCTTGTTGTTGGTCGGGCGGCCGGACGGCTCCCCTTCGCTTCGCCTGGCCGACCCTCCTTGCCAATCCTCAAGCGTGTCCTTGGCGATCATGATCTGGCCAAGAATCTCGTCCGGGGTCAGGTTGCGCACCAGTTTCTGGGTGCCGGTGTGGCAGAAGCGGCAGTTCAGCGTGCAGCCGACCTGCGAGGACACGCACAGGGTGCCGCGGTCTTCCTCGGGGATATAGACCGTCTCGAACTCGATACCCGGTCCGGTGCGCAGCAGCCATTTGCGGGTACCGTCATTGGAGATCTGGGCCGTCATCACCTCCGGCCGCGCCAGGGTGAAATTGTCCTCCAGGAGCTTGCGGAAGTCCTTGGCCAGATTGGACATGGTCGCGAAATCCTTCGCGCCATGAACATAGATCCAATTCCACAACTGGCTGGTGCGCATGCGCACCGCTTTCTCCGGCACCCCCGCAGCGATCAGCGCAGCCTTCAGCGCCCCGGGCGAAAGCCCGATCAACGATTTAAGGCCAGCTGTCGAAACTTCGGACATCACATGTTGCAGGCCGCGTGCACCTTGGTCATGGCGTCGTTGAAGCCCGCCAGGCTGTAGGTGTCGCTGGTCTTGGTGCCGCGGGAGGAGATGCCGGTGGCCACGGCGGAGACGCCGGCCTGCATGGCGTCGATCAGCTTGCCATTGTCGGCAAGCTGCTGCAGCCAGGAGCTGCCTTCCTTGCCATTGTTGCGGATGAAGAAGGTGAACTTGTCGCCTCCCACCGCCAGGGCCGCGGCACCGCCTTCCTTGCCCTGATAGCCATAGACGATCTGGGGCTCGGCTTTCACTTTCCGCGCCGGCCAGTCGGAGACCATCAGATAGATGTCACCGCGCTTGGCGCCGGCCGGCCGCTTGGCGCGTGGCCGCGAGAGTGCATAACAGGTCAGATTGGAACCGGAACCGCTGGAAAAAGCCGACCAGTTCCCGAACACGCCCAGGAGGTTGGCGGGTTCCGCCGCGGCCGGGACGGCGAGTCCCAAGCTCAAGCCGGCGACCAGTCCCAAAATACGTTTCATGATAGCTCCACTGCCCTGCTCGCGGGGAATATTGGTGCGGAATCGGGCGTTTGTTTGATGGCCGGGAAGATAGCGGAGGCGGCGTTGCCGCTGCAAGCGGCCGCTCGCCACGCCTTATTCGCGCAGGCCGTAACCCCGCGAGAATAACCGCCAAACCAGGCCGCCCAGGACCGCGATCATCAGCAAGGTCAAGCCCATGGAGAGGCCCGGCGGCGCCTCGTCGACGCCAATCATCGCGCCGCGGATCCCATTGATGAAATAAAAGAAGGGGTTGGCCCAGAGCAGCCAATGCAGCCAGTCGGGCAGCATCTTCATGGTGAAAAAGCTGCCACCCAGCATGGAGAGCGGCGTCAGGAAGAACACCACCGGCATGTTGAGTTGCTCGAAGCTCTTGGACCAAAGTCCGACCAGGATGCCCGCCAGGCCGAAGATGACCGAGACCGCCACGATCCAGAACACGAACATCGGCCAGGATTCGATGGTCGTGGCGCCGAAGCAGAGGCCCAGAGCCAGAATGCCAATGCCGGTGACGGTCGCGCGCACCACCACGGTGGTCAGGCTGCCCACCACCATCTCCAGATAGGACAGCGGCGCCACCAGCATCTCCTCCACGAAGCGGATGAAGCGGGAGAAATAGATCGCCGAGGAGGACTGCAGGAAAGCAGCGGTGATGATGTTCATCATCAGCACGCCAGGCATCACGAACTCGATATATTTGTGGCCGCCGATGGTGCGCATCGTGCCGCCCAGCACATAGCCGAACACGAAGATGAACAGCAGCGCAGAACTCCACGGCCCGATGAAGACCTGAATCGGCACGCGCAGCATGCGCTGCACGTCACGGCGCACGATCGTGTAAAGGCCGATCCAATTGACGCCCATGGGTTTGATACCTTGCGCGCTCATCTACTGCCCCGCGACATGATCGGCTTCCGCGCCGGTGGCGATCAGATAGGCGCGCTCAAGACTGCCCGGCGTTCCGGCCATCTCGGCCTTGGTGCCCTCGCGCGCGATCCGGCCCTTGGCGACGATGGCGATGTCGCGGCACAGCCGCTCCACCTCCTCCAGATAGTGCGAGGTGAGCAGGATGGTGCGGCCATCCCGGTTGATCTCGGTCAAATAGTTCCACAACACCCGGCGCAATTCCACGTCCACACCGGCGGTGGGCTCGTCCAGGATGATCAGCTTGGGATCGTGCACCAGCGCGCGCGCCAGCACCACCCGGCGCTTCAAGCCGCCCGACAGTTCCCGGAAGCTTTTCTTCAGATGCGGCGTCAACTCGAACCGCTCCATCAGGTAATCGACGCGAGATTTGCGCTGGGCGCGGTTCATGCCGAAATAGCCGGCCGCCCAGTCCACGATGTCGCCCGGCTTGGCGAAGGGATCGACATTGAATTCCTGCGGGCACAGACCGATCAGCCGGCGGGCCTCGCGATAATTCTTCACCGCGTCCAGGCCGAAGACCTCGATCGTGCCCGATGTGGGATTGGCGATGCCGGTGATGCAATGGATGGTGGTGGACTTGCCTGCCCCGTTCGGCCCCAGGAAACCGAAGAAGTCGCCTTCATGAATAGTGAGAGACAGATCCTCCACCGCGACATTGCCGCGGCGATAGACCTTGCGCAGGTTCCTGATGGAGAGGGCGGGGGTGGGCATCTGGGAACTTATATGGACTGGGTGAGCCGATTTCCAACCCTAATCCAGTCTAATAATCGCGCGGTTTTGACAAAGGCGCACCCCAGGTGTGCGGCGGCGGCACATCTTCGCCCCCGCTGGGGGTGACGCGCCGGCCATAGCCGCCCTGCGTCATTATCCTGTCGTAGAGCACGATGGCGCCGGCCATGCCGACATTGATGGAAAAACGCGTGGGTATCTTCACCACGAATTCGCACAGGGACAGCATCTGCGGCGACAGGGAATAGCGCTCGGCCCCGAAAATATAGGCGGCGCGGGTGGGATGACGGAAACGCGGCAACTCGATCGCGTCATCGGTGATTTCCACCCCGACCAGGCGGCATCCGAGCGGCAGGCGGAAATCGTGCGGATGGTCGAAAGAATAGAAAGGCAGCGCCCCTTCCGCATTGCTGGTGTCGCTGGCGGTGTCCGACAATTTCAGGCGGGGCGCGACGGAAAAGAAGAAGCTCGCATCGAAGGCGTGCGCGATGCGCATCAGGTTGCCCAAATTCATGGGCTTGGACACGCCTTCGACCCCGACGCCAAAATAACCTCTCAACCCGCTCCCCGACTCAAAGCCACGCCGGGGCGCTTCTAGCACATCCCGCTACGAGGATGCGGTTAGCGCTGCTTGGCTGCGGCGGCGGCCGCCGCATCGGTCTGGTCCAGGGCCGGGGTTTGATAATCGATGCTCTGGACGATGCAGGGATTGGGATTGACCGGATCGTGCATCTGGATCTGGTCGCCCCGCCCCACGCAGGACAGACCGCCGGTCCCAAAGGTCTTGAACCTCAGCGCGATATGGTACTGAAGATCACGGCACGTCGCCATGAAGGTCAGCCGATACCGCTTGCGGGCCAGGTCGGTGACGATGATGGCGTGGTTGCCTGGCACCGGGTGGTAGTCATAGATCTGCGCCGGGCGCAGGCAGGCCTTTTCCGCCGGTGGCGGCGGCACAGGCGGCGGTTGGGCGATGGCCGCCATGTCTGTGCACAGAAGCGCGCCGGTCAGAAACACGCCGGTCAAAAGATAACGGGTCATGCTATCCTCCATGGCCCCTCCTTACGCATTATACACCGGACAGGACGGGTTCGATCCTGAAACATGGGTTACCCCTAGTGTCCCGATTCCGAAATTCGCACGATCTCGATATCGGGCTTCGGACGAATTTCGGAATCGATGGACACTAGCAATCTATTGATTCTAGTGTCGTGTGGTGTGGGAGGTAGCCGCAGGGGGGGGGGTCCCGGATGTGGGGCCCGTCGAAACCACCACCCCAGCG
>CAYQZM010000323.1:0-8806 GCA_964421935.1 uncultured Rhizobium sp.
TTCACCATTGACGGCTTGCTGGTTCTGGTCTCGATCGTTTCGATCTTCTGGCATGGCTTCAATTTCGGCATCGACTTCACCGGCGGTATCTTGATGGAGGTCAAGTCGGCGCAGGTGATCGATGTGGGCACGCTGCGCTCCAACATCATCTCCCTGGGTTTCAACGATCCGGTGGTGCAGACCTTCGGCGGCGGCACCTGCAATACGCCCGTGGGCAGCTGCGCTATGATCCGCGTCCAGCCGAAGGACGCCGGACCGGGCGTGGACCAGAATGTGGCCGAGCAGGCCTCGGTGCGGGCGATCAAGGCCAAGCTGGGCACCTCCTATCAGTATCGCCGCACTGAAGTGGTAGGCCCCAAAGTCTCCAGCGAGCTGCTGAATGACGGCATCATCGCCACGCTGCTGGCCGTGGCCATGATCTCGATCTACGTCGCGGTGCGCTTCGAATGGCAGTATGGTGTGGGTGCCCTGATCGCCACCGGCCATGACGTCTTCGTCACCGCGGGTTTCTTCTCGGTGCTGCAGCTGGAATTCAACATCTACACCGTGGCCTCGCTGCTGCTGCTGGCGGGCTATTCGATCAACGATACGGTGGTGGTGTTCGACCGGTTGCGCGAGAACCGGCGCAAATACAAGCGCATGTCCCTGCCGGACATGATCAATCTTTCCACCAACCAGATCGCCACCCGCACCACCTTGGTGTCGGCGGCCACCGCTCTCTCGGTGATCCCGCTCCTGTTCGGCGGTCCGGTGCTGCTGAATTTCTCCGTCGCCATCCTGTTCGGCATCGTGGTGGGGACGTTCTCCTCCACCTATGTGGCGGCGATGCTGCTGCTTTATATGCCGGCGGTCGGCGGCAAGGGCGGGGACACCAGCAAAGCGGAAGAAGCTACGGCTTAGGCTTCTTCCGAACGGCTAAGACGGCGCACGACAAGCTCGTCGATCTCCAACCGCTTGATAGCCGCACGTTTCACAGCCAACCGGCCGATAGCGACAGCGCCGATCGCCAGCGCGCCGACGGCGAAAGCGCCCAGCGCGAACGCGCCCGGGCAAGCGCGCCTGCGGAAAGCCCCGGCCGTGCGGCCATGTCAGAGAGGGAACCAGTCGCGACGGTCGGAATAGGCTTCGTATTGCGCATTCACGCCGGCACGGAAGCCCACGCCTGTGCGCATCGGGGCGAGCGTCACCCCGCCGCTGCGCATATAGTTGATCGCCAGCCCGGCGACAAAATAGATCGTGCCCTCCACGCCGGGGAAGCGCTGGAACAGTCGATCATCCTGGCGCAGGTTGTAGACCAAGGTGAAGCATTTGGAGATATTGCCGCCCACGTCAAAGCCAACCGAGGGGCCGCGCCAATAGACCTGCCTGGGGTCGCGGGTCTTGCGGACCAGCCAGCCCGACCCATACCGGAAGCCGACCACAAAAGCGCCGCCACCTTCGTCACCCTTGATATAGGCATCGGGCTCGCCCAGATCGCCAAAGATATGCTGCACACCCTTGGCCATGGCTTCGGTTGTGATGCCGAAGAAATTCGCGCCGGCGTCGGTGATCTCGTTGGCGGTATAGCGGAGGTCTTTGTTCTCCTCGGGCTTGTCCGCGGCGCGCGCCGGCAGCGCGCTCAGCAGCGATCCCGTGGCAGCCGGCACGGCGCCCAGCGCTACCAGTCCGGAAATGAATTTCTTGCGGTCCATGCGCGCGTCCCTTCTGAGGTGCCCCGAATCATCTGCCCGCCCGCGCGCAATCTTTCCCCAGATTTTGTCTTTTTTACAGCGCGAAGACGTGCCCGATCGTCCTGGTGAGGCGCTGGCACGCGTGTGGCGGCACGCGGTGGGGCCTTGCCTACCTATTTGCAGCCGGTGCGTTTATCATTGCGGCAAGAAGATGGAGATCAAGCCGTGCCCAAATCCGTGAAGGACGGAAAATCGCAGCTTTCTGCCGCAGGATGGTTCGCGCTTCTGGTGCTGGCCGTCTTTTTCGTCCTCTCGCTCTGGTATGCGGTGAAGGTGTGGACCGCCATGGAGGGGGTCCATATGAGCGGCTTTGGCTGGTTCTTTCTGGTGCTGGGCGTGGTCGTCACCATTGCGCTGGGCGCGGGGCTGATGGCGCTGGTGTTCTACTCCGCCCGCCACGACATGGACCGCTAGCGCCGGTCTTTTGGCCTCTGAGTTCGTCGCTCGTCGCTCATGGGCAATCTGCCCACATCGCTCCTCGCTCCTGCTCAGATGCCAAAATCCCTGGCGCTAATGTTTCGCCTTAACTGTCAAAGCCCACGGGCGATGAAGGGCCCGTTGCGGAAATCGGGCTTGCCATAAAGGAACGGCGCGCCTTCCCAGGTGGTGACACGCCCGCCGGCTGCCGCCAGCACGGCATGACCGGCCGCGGTATCCCATTCCATGGTCTGGCCGGCGCGCGGGTAGATATCGGCCTCGCCCGCGGCCACCAGGCAGAATTTCAGCGAGGAACCGGCATTGGTGTGGCCTTTCACCCGCAGGGTCTTGAGCAGGTCCTCGGTCTTGGGATCGGGATGGCTTCGGCTCGAGACCGCAACCAGTCCGTCGGGCGCCGGCACACGCGCGTTGATGACATGCGCGCCCGCAGCAGTGAGTTCGAACGCGCCCTTGCCGGCTTCGCCCACGAACAACCGCCCGATCGCCGGCGCCAGCACAACCCCGGCCGCCGGCTTTCCATCCACGATTTCGCCGATATTGACGGTGAACTCGCCGCCGCGCCGGATGAATTCCTTGGTGCCGTCCACCGGATCCACCAGGAAGAAGCGCGCGCCGACCTGAGCGATGCGGCCTGCAGCCGCTTCTTCTTCCGCCACCACCGGCACCCCGGGAAAGGCGGCGGCAAGTTCCGCCAGGATCAGCCTTTCGGCTTCTTCGTCGGCATCGGTCACTGGCGAGCGGTCGGATTTCACCCGCGCATCCACGCCCGCCTCGTAGTGGCACATCACCACCTCACCGGCGGCGCGCGCGATCCGGACCAGATGTTCCATGTGGGGGGTGAGCGTTGCGCCCATATTAAGGATTCCTTAAGAGCTAGAGTCGTGGTTTCGAAGCTCGCCACAGTTTTGATATCGACCTCTCAAGCCGAACTTCTAAACCTAAACGACACTAGAATCAATGATTTGCTAGTGTCCTACGATTCCGAAATTCGCTGAGAGCCCGATATGAGGACGTCCGAATTTCGGAATCGGGACACTAGCGCGAATTAACCGTTTGCTAACCAAGTGGGCCGCATGGAGTCCGCCATGACAGAGATTGAATTCGCCGCCCTGCTGGTCAGCCGCGTTTGCCACGACCTTGTCGGGCCTTTGGGTGCCGTGGTCAACGGCATGGAAGTCCTGGAAGATGAGCGTGATCCGGCCATGCGGGCCGACGCCATCAAGCTGGTCACCATGAGCGCCGACCAGGCGCTGGCCCGCATCCAGTTCATGCGGATCGCCTTTGGCGCCGCCGGTTCCGCCGGCGCCGAGCTGGATCTGGGAGAAATAGGCCGGCTGGTAGCGGGCCTGCTGGAAGGCGGCAAAGTGCAACTCGTCTGGAATGTGCCCAAGCTCTATTGGGCCAAGGACTGGGCCAAGCTGCTGATGAATGCGACCCTGCTCGCCGCCGACTGCCTGCCGCGCGGCGGCGTAGTGACGGTGGAAACAGGGCCGGAAGGCCAGGCCCCCAGCTTTCATATCCGGGCCGAGGGCCTGAATGCGCGTGTCACCGAAGAGGTCGACCGCGCCCTCAAAGGCGAAGCGCCCCATGTGGACGCCCGTCACGTCCAGCCTTATCTGGCGCACAAGCTGGCGGGCGCGGTTGGCGCAACCCTCTCCATGATGCCGGCAGGCGGCGCCGTGGAGATCGTGGGCGGGCCTTAGTAAGCTATTTTTTACCCTGTTCCACCTAGCATTTCCGGCAAAGCCGCCCCTTTCGGGGCTTTGTCGGGAACCTGCCGCTCATGAAGCATTGTCTGGTGGTCGACGACAGCCGTGTGATCCGCATGGTGGCTCGCCGCATCCTTGAGGGCCTGAGCTATTCGGTGGCCGAGGCCGAAGACGGCATGGCGGCCTTGCGCGCCTGCCACGAGAAGATGCCCGACCTGATTTTTCTGGACTGGAATCTGCCCAGCATGAAGGGGCTGGATTTCATCAAGAGCGTACGCGGCCAGCACGATGGCGGCCGGCCCGTGATCCTGTTCTGCACGACCGAAAGCAACCCGGACGAGATCGCCGACGCCCTGGCGGCCGGCGCCAATGAATATCTGCTCAAGCCTTTCGACGGCACCGCTGTCCGCGCCAAGCTCGCCGAAATCGGCAGCACCGTTTGAGGTGCCCGTGGCGCCCGACGATTTCCAGTTTCTCGCCCGTCTGCTCCGGCGTCGCTCGGGCCTGGCGCTGGGGATGGACAAGATCGCCCTGACGCAAGGGCGGCTCGCCCCGGTCGTGCGTCGCTTCGGCTTCAAGGACGTGGCCGGTCTGATCAGTGACCTGAGATTGGGGCGGGAGTCCCTGGCCGAGGCGGTGACCGAGGCCATGACCTTTCATGAGAGCGGCTTTTTCCGCGAGCCGGCGCAGTTCACCCGCCTGCGCGCCCATGTGCTGCCGCGTCTGTTGGCGGCGCGGGCCAAGGAAAAGAGGTTGCGGATCTGGTCGGCCGCCACCGCGGCGGGACAGGAAGCTTATTCCATCGCCATGATCCTCGCGGATCTGGGGCTGATGCAGACGGGATGGCGGCTGGAAATCATCGCCACCGACATTTCCTCGGACGGCATTTATCGCGGCGAGAGCGGCCGCTATGCCGGCCACGAGATTGAACGCTCTCCGGAACTGGAAGCGCTGAGCCAGCATCTGCGCCGCGACGGTACCGAATGGGTGGTCGCCGAGGGCCTGCGCCGCATGGTGCGCTTCCGGCGCTTCAATCTGCTCGACAGTTTCGGCTGGCTGGATGAGTTGGACCTGGTCTTCTGCCGCAATGTCCTGATGTATTTCGACCTCGCCTTGCGCGGCGATGTGCTGGAGCGCATGGCCGAAACCATGGCGCCGGACGGCGTGCTGTTCCTGGGGGAACATGAAGAGGCGAGCCGCGCCTTTGCGGCCAGCGGCGATGGACCCGGAATCTATTTCAGGAAACGCGCGCTGTTGTCTCGCGCTGTCTAGGCTCAGGCCAAAGTCCGTCCGCTCAGCCGTTCCAGCACCCGGATCGGCGCGCGCGCCGGCTCGGCCATCTCCGCCACATCCAGATGGAAGGTCTGTTCCAGCGCGAATTCCCCGCCCAGCGCCGCATGCAGCACCTGGTCGGTGAACACCAGCCAGCAGCTCTGGGCCGGAAAATCGACCGCATCGCGGGCACTATTTTTCTGGAAGCCGGCATCCAGTTTGGCCGCATCGTGCAGCGACAGCATCAGTTCGTCATAGCGGCTGCGCCGGCCACGGGTGACGCCCAGTTTGTCGTATAGCCAGGATTTGCCCGGCAAATGGGGGCGGAGGCGGGGCAGGAAATTGCGCGCGAAAGGCTCGAAGGGCTCGCCGACCATCCAGTGCCGCGGCGCGGACGGCGCGACATTGGCGAAGAAGCGCAGGATGCGCCGTCCCGCCCGCATCGGGCGCGAGGGGAACGCATCGATGTGCAGCAACCGGTCGTCGGAAATTTTGGAATAGCCGCGGCCTTTCACTTCTACGGGACGATAGCTGGTGCGGGCGCGTTCGAGGCGGGCATAGGGCAAAAGGCCATGCACCAGAGACGAAGCCTGATCGGCAAAGCGCGCCATCATGGCGGAGAGCTGGCGGGCCTCATCGCCTTGCAAGGAGGTGGCCTGGATCTTTCCGGTCTCCGGATCGAGCGAGATGTTCTTGGCCTTGCCGTCGGACACGCGCGCATCCAGGAACGTCTTCTCGCTGTCTTGCAGCCGGAAAGCGAGGCCCGGAAAGAACAGTACGGCACCGGATTCCAGGCCTGCGACCGCGCGTGCCTTCACCGCCGGCTCATAGGGCCCGTTCCATTCCGTCAGCGGCAGGGTCTCAAGCATGGCTTTCCGTCATCGCGCCGTAGATCAGGGTGCGCAAGTCCCGGCGCAGCCGCACCCGCCGCGCTGTGTCGGCGATCACCTGGGTCATGAATATCACGACCATGTTCTCCCGGGGATCGACAAAAAAGGCGGTGGAGGCCATGCCGCCCCAGGCAAATTCTCCGGCCGTGCCGGGAATGCCCATCCGCGCCGGGTCCAGGGTCACGGCGACCCCCAGACCGAAGCCGACGCCACGATAGCCGCTTTCATTGAAGGCATCGGCGGCCGGCGAAAGCTCGGCAATCTCTTTGCCGCCGGGCAGATGGTTGGTGATCATCAGCGCGACGGTCTTGGGCGAGAGCAGGCGCACGCCATCCAGTTCCCCTTTGTTCAGCAGCATGCGGCAGAAGCGCAAATAGTCGGCCGCCGTGCCGACCAGCCCGCCGCCGCCGGATTGCAGTGCTGGGGGGCTGAGGAATTTGGAGCCTTGCGCGTCATCGAACAGGTCCAGCCGGCCTTCTTTCAGCACATAGCAAGGGACGAAGCGGTCCTGCTTTGCCTGGGGCACCAGGAAATCGGTGTCGCTCATCTTCAGCGGCGCCAGAATCCGCCGGCGCACGAAATCGGCGTAAGGCTGGCCCGAGACGATCTCGACCAGCCGGCCCACCACGTCGGTGGCCACGGAATAGATCCAGGCCTCGCCCGGCGAATATTCCAGTGGCAGCTTTTCGAACTGACCGATCATGGCGGTAAGGCCACCTTCGGTATCCATCTCCGCGATCTTCTGCGCCCGATAAGCGGCATCGATCGGGGTGCGGTTATGGAAGCCATAGGTAAAGCCGGCGGTATGGCGCAGGAGGTCCAGCACCGTGATCGCACGCTTGGGCGCGCTCCCATCGGCAAGCTTGAGTGTGGCGAATTCCGGAATGAATTTGGCGGCGGCATCGTCCAGGGCGATGCGGCCTTCCTCCAGAAGCATCAGCAGCGCCACGGCCGTGACCGGCTTGGTCATGGAGTAAAGCCGGAAGATGGCGTCTTCGCGCATGGCGATGCCGCGGCCCAGATCGACCGCGCCCACCAAGCTCTGATGCGCCACGCGGCCGTCGCGCCAGACCAGGGTCAGTGCGCCGGGCAGGGCGCCGGCGGCCATCTGTGTTTCCAGGAAGCGGGGAATGCGCGCCAAGCGCTCTTCCGAAAAGCCGGTCGGGCAAAAACCTGATGCATTGCTCATCGGGCCGTTATACTTGCCTTGTCATGAATGACCAATCTTGGAATGCCTTTGGGCCGCATCTGAGCCTTGCCGATGCCCATGCGCGCCTGACCGCCCCTGGCATGGCTTTCGAAATCGTCGAGACGCTCGTGCGGGGCGTACCCATGCGCGTGTGGAAGCATGTGCCCACGACGGCGGCCGAGGCCTTTATGGCGGCGCGCCGCTATGGCGTGCGGGAATTCCTGGTCCATGGCGATGAGCGCGTGACCTATGACGGGTTCGCCCGCGCCGTGCTGACGGTGGCGGCCCTGCTGCGGCAGCGCGGTTTGAAAAAAGGAGATCGTGTCGCGCTGGTGATGCGCAATCTGCCGGAATGGCCGGTGGTATTCCTGGGTGCGTTGCTGGCCGGCGCCATTGTGGTGCCGCTCAACGCCTGGTGGACGGGAACGGAGCTGGCTTATGGCCTGCTCGACAGTGGTGCGCGTTTTGTCTTTGCCGATGCCGAAAGGCTGGCGCGGTTGAAAGACCTGCCGCCCTCTGCCGAGCACGTCTTCGTCACACGCGCCGCCAATCCGCCATCCGGGGTAACGGTGCTGGAGGAGATCATTGGCGCACCGGCCCGTTGGCATCGGTTGGCTGAACTGTCCATGCCTGACGTGACACTCTTGCCGGAGGACGATGCGACGATCTTTTACACGTCCGGCACCACCGGCGCGCCCAAGGGGGCACTGGGCACGCATCGCTCGCTCACCATCAACATTTTCGCCGCGCCCTTTTCGTCCGCGCGAAACGCCTTGCGCGCCGGCGAGAAACTTACCGTTGCAAAGCAACGTGTGACATTGCTGGCTGTGCCGTTCTTCCATGTGATCGGCAGCCTGTCGGTGCTGCTGCCCAACATGGCCGCCGGCGGCAAGCTGGTCCTGATGCGCAAATTCGATGCCGAGGAAGCGCTGACCCTGATCGCGCGCGAACGTGTCACGGTCGCCGGTGGTGTCCCGGCCATAGCCTTGTCCCTGCTCGAACAGGCGGAGGGCCACGATCTGTCGTCGCTGGAACTGGTCACCTATGGCGGGGCGCCTTGTCCAGTGTCTTTGGCAGAGGAAATTCGCGCGCGATTGCACGCCATGCCGGGGCAGGGCTGGGGCATGACCGAAACCTCAGCCACCTGCACCACCCATTCCGGCCAGGATTATCTCCATCGCCCGGCAAGCTGCGGTCCGGCCCTGCCGGTATACCGGTTGAAGGTGATGCAGGACGGCACGGAACTGCCAGCCGGCAGGCCCGGTGAGCTGTGGGCGTTCGGGCCCAATATCGTGAAGGGCTACTGGAACAGGCCGGAAGCAACCGCCGAACGCTTCCAGGGCGGTTGGGTAAGGACGGGCGATCTGGCTCTGCTGGACGCGGAAGGCTTTTGCACCATCCTGGATCGCGCCGAAGACATGTTGATCCGCGGCGGCGAGAACATCTATTGCAGTGAAGTGGAGAATGTCCTGATACAGCATCCCGCGGTGGCCGATGCGGCGCTGGTGGGGCTGTCCCATCCGCTTCTGGGCGAGGTGCCTGCTGCCGCGGTGCAGCTCAAGGTCGGCGCCTCCGTCA
>CAYQZM010000324.1:0-15791 GCA_964421935.1 uncultured Rhizobium sp.
GACCTTGGCCGGATCGAACGTCACCTCCACCACCTCGGCGTGATAGGTGTCGCCGCCGCAGACCTGGCGGTAGGTCGGGGTTTCGGTCGTGCCGCCGGCATAGCCGGAGACGGCCTCGATCACCCCCGGCACCTGGCGGAAGAAGTCCTCCACGCCCCAGAAGCAGCCTGCGCCGAATAGTGCCTTTTCCATGGACCGGTCTCCCATTTTCGCCTTCCCAATATAGGTGCGCGGCATGGCTGTTACAGCCTCGCTGGACGGTGCGCGGGGCAGGCGTACCCGCTATAGAAGCGCATGATCCTGGCCCGATGTTTCTCCTGTCATTTCGCTATCCACAATGCATCCACAGTTCTCATCTGTCACATGAGCCCTTCTATCTATCCACTTGGTCTGGGCGATAGAATCGCGACAGGGGAGGGGCCGGAATGAACATCGTCATCATTGGCGCAGGGGTCGCCGGCCTGGGCATCGGCTGGCGCCTTTTGCAGCAAGGCGCGGCCGTCACCATCCTGGAGCGCTTCCAGCCCGGTACCGGGGCAAGCTGGGCCGCGGCCGGAATGCTGGCCGTGACCGCCGAACTGGAAGATGCCGCCGAGCCGGAACAGGCGCTTGCCCTGCGGGCCAGCGCGCTGTGGCCGGGTTTCGCCGCCGAGCTGGAGGAGGTCAGCGGCCGGGCCGTGTTCCTGGCCTCGGACGGGGCGCTGCTGCTGGCCGCCGATGCCGCCGGGCTGGAGGCGATGGCCGGCCGCGCCACCGGGGATTTGAAACTGGTGGGGGCGGAGGAAGCGCGGGCGCTGGTACCGCTGCTGGGATCGGCGGTGGGCGGCCTGTGGTCGCCGCGCGAGGCCCATGTCGACAATCGCGCCCTGAGCGAAGCCCTGGCCATCGCCGTGCTGAAAGCCGGTGGCACGATCCTGCCGAACGAGCCAGGGGTGCGGATCGAATGGCAGGGCGAGCGGGCCGTGGCGGTGCTGTCGCCTTACCGCCGCTATGAGGCCGACGCCATTCTGGTGGCGGCGGGCGCCTGGAGCGGTCTTTTGGAGGACATTCCCATCGCGCCGGTGAAAGGCGAGATGATCGCGCTGCAGCCGCCAACCGGCGTCGAATTGCCGGGACCGGTGGTATGGGGCGAGGGCGTTTATTGCGTGCCACGTCATGGCCGTTTGCTGGTCGGCGCCACGGTGGAGGAAGCCGGCTTTGACACCAGCCTGACCGCATTGGGCCGGGACAAGCTGCGCGGCGCCGCTGAGGCCTTGATGCCGGGCCTGAAAGACTGGGACCTGACCGACCATTGGGCAGGCCTTCGCCCCAAAAGCCCTGACGGCTTGCCGCTGCTGGGGCCGTTCGCGCCTGGCCTGTTCGTGGCCAGCGGCCAATACCGCAACGGTATCCTCTTCACCCCGGCCATCGCCGCCGAGATGGCCGATCTGATATTGGGAAAGGGCAAGGCCATTCCTGCTTTCGACCCGCGACGCTTTTCCCGGTCTTAGCTGTGCTAGAAGTTTCAGAGCCATCTGTTATGGAGCCCCGGCTGTACAAGCTGATTGGAAAATCGCGGGATGGCGCCGACACGTCGGAACGGACGGCCAGTTCACTGATCGAAGCGAACGCCGCTTACAACTATCTAATGCGTGATGGATATTTCACAGTGACGATTATAGATCCTGATGGGCGGGAGCTATCCGACCGGGAGTTCAACGAAGCTGAGATCGAGGAAAACCGTCAGGCTAGGCGACAGAAAGAAACATGACCGATTTCACCGTCGACCCCGTCATCCAGTCCCTGACCTACAAGCTGGCCGATTGGCCGCTGTGCCGGGTCTTTCTCTACAATGACAGCCGCTATCAATGGGGCCTCTTGGTCCCGCGGCGCACCGGCGCGATCGAGATGCGCGACCTTGGGGTGGAGGATCAGCGCTTGATGATGACCGAGATCGTCCGCCTGTCGGACCTGATCCGCCCGCTGCCGGGGGTCGAAAAGCTGAATGTCGGCAACCTGGGCAACATGGTGCCGCAGCTTCATGTCCATGTGATCGGCCGCCGCAAGGGCGATCCGGCCTGGCCGGGCCCGGTCTGGGGCCATAGCGACCCGCTGCCCTGGTCGGACCCGGAACATGCCCCGTTGAGCGTCGCGGTAAGGAATGGTTAACCATAAGAGGGCCAACTAGCGGGGCATGCAGGCAGAAGCCGCAACCGTCCCGTTATCCCTCCCCGAATCCCATGTCGTTTCGGCGTTGCGCAATGCCGCCGCCGTCACCGGATCGGACTTCCATTACCTCCTGGGCACCGCCATGCGGGAGTCCAGCCTCAAGCCCAACGCCCAGTCGCACACCTCCTCGGCGGCGGGGCTGTTCCAGTTCATCGACCAGACCTGGCTGGGCCTGGTGAAGGAGCATGGCGCCCGCCATGGTCTGACCGGTTTTGCCGCCGCCATCACCCGGGACGCCAACGGCCGCTATCACGCCGCCGAAGGGATGAAGGATGCGATCCTCTCCTTGCGCAGCGATCCGAACATCTCCGCCCTGATGGCTGGCGAATATGCCCGCAGCACGGAGGGCCAGATGCGCGCCAGCCTGGGCCGCGAGGTCTGCGGCGGCGAACTCTATGCCGCGCATTTTCTGGGACCCGATGCGGCCTGCAAGCTGATCCGGTTGGCGGGCTCTGATCCCACTACCAGCGCGGCGGCGCAGTTTCCGCAGGCAGCCAGCGCCAACAAATCAGTTTTCTTCCACGCCGACGGCAATGCCAGATCGGTGCGCGAGGTCTATGACTGGGCGCTGCGCCAGCCGGGCGGCAATGACACGTTGCGCACTGCGCCGGCGCCTGCGCCCACGCCCGATGGATCAAGCGCCCGCACGCAGGTGGCGGCGGCGCAAAGCGCGGAAGTGAAGATGCTGCTGGAGAGCGTGATTAACTGGCAGCCGCGCCACAGCCTGTTCGGCAGCCTGTTCGGCGCCAATGATTCAACCCCCAGCTCGGCCATGAGCTTCGCGCCGGGGCTGTTGGGGCTGTTGTCCGATTCCCGCGAGCAGGGCTAGCTAGAGCATTTTGCGGTCAGACGCACGCGGTGTCCTCATGCTTCGACAAGCTCAGCATGAGGAGATTGCTCAAACTCCTCACCCTGAGCTTGTCGAAGGGTGAGCAGTGCCGACCCCATCTGAAAGCACTTTGCCAGCCGTCAAACCACAAGGCGATAGAAGCGCGCGGCATTGCGCCAGAACAGCGCCTCACGATCCGTGACAGGCAGGTCTTCCACCATCCGCGCCACGGCCCGGACCAAGTCGCCATAGCCGATGCGAAGCCCCGCCACCGGAAAGTTGGTGGCGAAGATGGCGCGCGCCGGTCCGAAGATGGCCAGCGCCTCGCGCACGATGCGGCGGTTGGAGTCATAATCCCAGGGCCGGCCCTTGAGGCCGAATTCCGAAATCTTCACATGCACATTGGGCTGGCGCGCGATCGTCTCCATGGCCTTGCGCCAGGCGGCGAGACCCTCTTCGCTGCGGTCCCATGGAAAGCCGGTGTGATTGAGCACCATGGGGATGTGCGGGAATTGCCGTGCCACGGCCGCCGCCTCGTCCAGGTGCCACCAGGGCACGCGCAGGTCGTAGCTGAGATTATAGTCAGCCAGCCGCGACAGGCCGGTCAGCCAGGCCTCGTCCCGCATGGTGCCAGGGCCGCCCGTGGGTTTCTCCGCCCGGCTGGCGGTGGTCACCGGCTTGGAGCGGATACCGCGTACCAGGGGAAAGGCCGCCTGCCTGGCCAGCACTTCGGCGGCCTCAGGGGTGTGAAACCAGGCATGGGCGACGATCGCATTGGGAAAGCTATGCGCCTGATTGATGGCGGAGAGCCAGCGGGTCTCACCGACCTGATCGGTCCGGTCCCATTCGGCTTCGCAATGAACCGTCGCCAGAACATTATGCTCCGCGGCGTCGCGCAGATAATCGGCGGGCAGATAGTCGTGCTTGATGCCCGAATAGCCGCCCATGAAGAAATCGGGTTCTGGATGGCTGCCCAGCCAGGGATGACGGCGCAGGGACAGATCCCAGAGATGGTGATGGGCATCGATCAGGGTCACCGCGCCGGGATTGTCGCTGACCTTGCCGCTGATCGTCTTCATGCTGTCTTCATGTTTTTTGGCGGCCATAATTGTCTATCAGAATCCTTGGCAACAGATGCACCAGCGCCGTGGCCGCTACCAGGGCCGCGCCAAGGCTGAAGATGGCGATGTGGGCCTGGCCTGCCTGCGTACGCATGATGCCGATGATGGAGGGCGACAGCATGCCCGCCAGGTTGCCCACGGCGTTGATGCTTGCGATGCCCGCCGCATTGGCAACACCTTGCCAGATCCGGTTGGGAAGCGCCCAGAATAGGGAGGGAAAAGCCTGGGTGCAGATGGCAGCCAGGCAAAAGCCGGCCATGGCCAGGGTCACAGAAGTGCCCGCAAGCTGGAACAGGAAAAAGCCCGCCGCCCCGGTCAGGAACATGACGGTCAGGTGCCAGCGGCGTTCGCGGCTGCGGTCGGCGCTGATCCCGAACAACACCACGCCGATCATGGCGCAAAGGCTGGGCAGGGCGGCAAGAAGGCCCACCCGCATGGGATCGGCGATGCCCATCTCGGCAATGAAAGTCGGCAGCCAGAAGGACAGGCCATAGGCGGCGTAGTTCAGCAGGAAATAGATCAGCATCATCATCCACAAGACGGGCGTCAGCATGATGGCACGCAGCGAAAGCGGGCTTTTGCGTGCAGCCTCGCGCGCCAGTTCGCGGTCGAGAAAATCCTTCTCTTCCTCAGAGAGCCATCTCGCCGTCGCGATCCGGTCGGGCAGGAAGGCGAGGATGGCAAAGCCCACCAGCAACGAAGGAATGGCCTCCAGCAGCAACAGCCATTTCCACCCCCCCATACCCAGCAGTCCGGAGCAGGTGGACAGGATCAGGCCGGCCAGCGGTCCGCCCACCAGGCCCGAGCCCGCCAGCGCCAGATAGAAGATGCCGAAGACCCGGCCCAGCCGGTGCGCGGGAAACCAGGTGCTGAGATAATAAACCACGCCCGGAATGAAGCCGGCCTCCGCCGCACCCAGCAGGAAACGGATGACATAGAATTGCGTCACGCTCTGCGTCAGCGCCGTCAGCGCCGTGGCGATGGCCCAGCTGATCATGATGCGGCTGATCCAGCGCCGGCCGCCGACACGATAGAGAATGAGATTGCTGGGGACCTCGAAGATGAAATAGCCCAGGAAGAAGAGGCCGGCGCCCAGGCCGAATACGGCGTCGGAAAATCCCAGCTCCTGCGCCATCTGGGCGCGGGCGAAACTGATATTGACCCGGTCGATATAGGCGAACAACCAGCCCGCCATCAGCAGGGGCAGAATGCGCCAGCTTGCGCGAGCGTAGATCCGGCTTTCGCTGATCGCCAAACTCGTCCCGCCCGCCTTGCTTCGCCTTTGGGCAAGCTAAGCGCGCAGGCCCGCGAACGGCAAGTCAGGCTTTCGCGGTATCTTCCAGGGCTTCGTTCACCCGCGCGTCCAGCTCCGTGCACAGCGCCAACGCGATCTTGTCGCTGGTGTCCTGCATCGCCTGCTTGTGGATCACCAGGATGGCGTTCACATGGGCGTCGATCAGCGAAAGCGACAAAGCGGCATTTTCCGGCATGTCGCCGATCATGCGCGAGAGCGAGCCGGCGACCCGCGCGATCAGCGGATAGTTGAAGGTCGCGGCCTGGCCCTTGATGTCATGGGCGGCGCGCAGCAAGGCGGCGCGCGTGCCGGCATCAGGCTGCCGGCCATAGCGGCTGCGGGCGGCGACCAGGGCGGCGACATCGTCGGCCAGCCAGTCGGCGAATTCGCTCTTCAGCGTTTCCATCGCCTGCTCGGCGCGCTTGATGGCCGCCATGTCCAGGCCGCTCGTGCCGCCGCCGGCGGCCCTGGCCTTGAGCATGTTGGGCGGCATGAAGAGTTCGATGGGCTCTTTATGTTTCATTGTGCCTACTCAGCGGCCTCTTGTTTGGGGCTGGCGCTGCGGCGTTCGGGGCCGCGGTAATCGCTGTCGCTCCGGCGGCGCCGGCACGGGCCGAAATAGGCGGCGGTGCGCACATAGGGGCGGGGATGTTCGATCACCGCCACCAGCCGCTGCATCATGGTCTTGACCGAGACGGGCTTGGCGATGAATTCGTTGATGCCGGCGTCGCGCGCCTTGTTGACATGCTCGATCAGGGTATGGCCCGTCAGCATGATCACCGGCACGAAGGGATTGGGGCTCTGCGGATTGGTGCGGATCATCTTGGTCAGATCGATGCCCGACATGCCCTCCATCATCCAGTCCATCACCACGACATCGGGATTGGCCTCGCGCAGGATGGCCCAGGCGCGGTCCCCATTCTCGGCTTCATAGATCTGGATGACGCCGAAAGCCTGCAGGATGGTGGTCACGAGCTTGCGCATATGGACGTTGTCGTCCACCACCAGGATCTTCAAACGATCAAAACGATACCCGTTCATGCCCGGACGCGTTTCGCGCGGCTCTTTGCTTCTGCAGCGCCAGACAATAGCTTAATGGCCGTTAACGGCGGGTAAGCGGGAACACCGGGGTGGGCAGCTCAGTCCGAGAATTGTTCCGCCAGAATACGCTCGTCCAGGTTGTGGCCGGCGTCATAGAGCAGGGTCATGGCGATGGCGCGGTCCTCCATCACGTCAACGGCGGTAACATCGCGGATTTCGAAATCGTCGGCCACGGCGCTGACCGGGCGCTTGCCGCTTTCCAGGATCTCGAAACGCACCCGCGCCCGGTGCGGCAAGAGGGCGCCGCGCCAGCGGCGGGGGCGGAAGGCCGAAATCGGGGTCAACGCCAGGAGATCGGCGCCAATGGGCAGTATTGGTCCGTGGGCGGATAAATTATAGGCGGTCGAGCCGGCCGGCGTGGCGACCAGGGCGCCGTCGCAGATCAGTTCGGAGATGCGCGGCTTGCCGTCCACCAGGATGCGGATCTTGGCGGCCTGGCGGGTCTCGCGCAGCAGCGAGACCTCGTTGAAGGCGCGCGCATCCACTTCGCGCGCCGCGGTGTAGGCCGTCATCTTGAGGGGATGGATCACCGCCTTTTCCGCGGCGGCCAGTTTCTCCAGGAGGTCGCCCTCATGGAATTCGTTCATCAGGAAGCCGACCGTGCCCCGGTTCATGCCATAGATCGGTTTACCCGCCGCCGTGAAGGCATGCAGGGTCTGGAGCATGAAACCGTCGCCGCCCAGCGCCACCACGATCTCGGCATTCTCCGGCCCCGCTTCGCCATAGCGCGCGCGCAGGGCCGCCGCAGCCTCTTCCGCTTCGGGAACGGCGATGAAATGCAGTTTGGTCATGAGGAGCCCTGATGTTGAGGGCAGATTAGCATGCTTTGGGAAGGGGGCACAAAGCGGTGAAGCGATCTTCAGATCGCAGATTTTCGCAATTCTTCCACAGCGTGCTGGCGGGAAAACTGCTTGAAGACCTGCGCGGCCGCCGAAAGATCGGCGGCATCGAGGTTGTGCGGCATGCCGTGAACCTGGCGTGACAGATTGAAGACCGTGGCGAAGACCGAGCGATCGATGCCCGCGCCATGACAGGCCAGCGCCACCGGACGCACGCCATGTTCGTAAAAGAGTTTGCGGAAGCGGGTCACATCCAGCCCGACCAGATGCGCGAAGCCCAGGTCGAACAGATCCATCTGGCCCTGGCTCAGCACCCGCATCAGGAAGCCGGGCCTGAGCTGGCTGCTCCTGACCATTTTTTCGATCAGCCGCTGGGCGCTGTCGGCCGGCGGCTCGTGGCTGGCCGGCTCGCTGTTCAGCACCAGGCGCACATGGCTCAGCGCCGCGTCCATCTGCCTGGGCGAGACGGTGTAGTTGGTGCGGATATAGGTCTTGAGCGCGTCCGACACGAATTCGCACATCTTGGTGGCGAGCTGGGGCGGCATGTCGGGGCGGCGGACCAGCGGTTCCTGCAGGCCGGTGAGGGTGCGCGACTTCTGCACCAGGCTTTCATAGGCACCGCTGGAAATCTGCGCGGTGACGTTGCGCACCAGGGTCATCAGCACGCTTTCATGGCCGGCGCGCACCAGCGCGTCGGTGACGGTCTCGCCGATATGGGGGCGGGCGGCGACCGCTTCCTGGTGACTGATATCGGCCACGGCGATCAGCCGCAGCACGTCATCCTCGGTGAGGAGCGGAGAGTTGATGATCAGGGGGCGGGCGACCTCGATGCGGTCGTCCACCAGAAGCTGGATCAGGTCGTGCGGGGCGGTGGTGTCTTCCGACAGGCGCTCGGCCAGGGCGATGCGGATGGCCAGTTCCACGTCGCGGGTGAGGCGGCGCAGGATCTCGCGCATCAGCTCGCGCTCGCGGACGTTCAGGCCCGTGCCCTGGATGCGATAGAGCGAGGCCACGGCGAGGTAGATTTCCTCGCGGCTGGCGGCGGCCTCCGGATTCATGGCAAGCTGGGCCAGCCGGCCCATGTCACTCATATCGTGTGCGGTCAGTGCCACGCATGCCCCTTGCTTCTGCAGCCCAGCTATTGCGAACGTCGAAACCACGACACCAAGGCTGCTTTTGCAGCCCGGTGTCGGTTTATTTGTACGAAATGACCGTTAATAGCGGATTAAGTCTCTTGCACGAGGGGCGCGGAAGATGTGCCTAATTGGAACATGACGACGCACAAAAACTGTCTCCTGGCGATCGACCAGGGCACCACATCCACCCGCGCGATCCTGTTTGACGGTGAGGCGCGGCCGATTGCCAGCCACGCCGTTCCGCTCCGGCAGATTTATCCCGCCAATGCCTGGGTGGAACATGACCCGGCGGAGATCTGGCAGGCGACCTTGACCTGTTGCCGCGCGGTCCTGAAGGGCCGCGACGTGGCGTCCGTGGCCGGCATCGGCATCACCAACCAGCGCGAAACCTCGCTGATCTGGGACAAGAAAAGCGGGGCGCCGCTTTATAACGCCATCGTCTGGCAGGACCGGCGCGGGGCGGCGCGCTGCGCACAGCTGAAGGCGCGGGGGCTGGAGCCCAAGATCGCGCGCAAGACCGGGCTGCTGCTCGATCCGTACTTCTCCGGCACCAAGCTGGAATGGCTGCTCAAGAATGTGAAAGGGCTCAAGGGAAGAGATATCGCCTTTGGCACCCTCGACAGCTGGCTGATCTGGAATCTAACCCGTGGGCGGGTGCATGCCACCGATGTCACCAACGCCTCGCGCACCCTGTTGTGGAATCTCAGGACCCGCGATTGGGACGGCGAACTGCTCAAGCTGTTCGGCGTGCCGCGCGCCATCCTGCCGGAGGTTCGCGACAGCCGCGGCGATTTTGGCGTCAGCGATCCCATGCTGCTGGGGGAGGCGATTCCCATCCTGGGGGTGGCGGGCGATCAGCAAGCCGCCAGCTTCGGCCAGGCCTGTTTCGCGCCGGGCGATGTGAAGAGCACCTATGGCACGGGCTGTTTCGCCCTGGTCAATACCGGCAGCAAAGTGCCGCGCTCGCGCAACCGGCTTTTGGCAACGGCCCTGGCGCAGCAGCAATATGCGATCGAGGGCAGCATCTTCATTGCCGGCGCCGTGGTGCAATGGCTGCGCGACGAGTTGGGGGTGATCGCCACCGCGCCGGAAAGCGAGGCGCTGGCCAAGCACGCCAAGCCCGCCGAAGGGCTCTACTTCGTGCCTGCCTTTACCGGGCTGGGCGCGCCCTATTGGGACCCCCAGGCCCGGGGGGCGATATTGGGTCTTACTCGCGATGTGGGCAAAGCCGAGATCGTGCGCGCAGCGCTGGATGCGGTGTGCTTTGAGACCCGCGACCTGCTGGAGGCCATGCGGCGCGACATGATTTCGGCCGGGCTCAAGCGGCTCAAGGCCTTGAAGGTGGATGGCGGCATGGTCGCCAATGACTGGTTCTGCCAGCGCCTCGCCGACCTGACCGGCCTTCCGGTGGACAGGCCGAAAGTCACTGAAACCACCGCCTTGGGCGCAGCTTACCTCGCGGGGCTTGGCGCCGGCCTCTTCCGTGATGCCCGAGACATTTCACAGCGCTGGGCCCTGGATCGCCGCTTCGAGCCACTACTGAAGAAAGGCGAGCGCGACCGCCTCTATAAAGGCTGGATGCTTGCGGTCTCTCGCGTGCGCTAAAGTAGTGACTGTATACATTTAAAGTATAGATCCGGTTGACAGTGCCGTCAGGCGCGCCGACAGTTGCGCGGGGAGAGGGCGTATGGGTCAAGTCGGAATCCGCATCGAAAGCCTTCGGGCGCGGCGCAAGCCCGAAAGCCTGGCGCGTCTGAAGCAGGCAGCGCGCAAACTTTTCGTGGAACGCGGTTATGACGCAACGCGGCCGCAGGACATCGCGCGCGAAGCCGGTCTGGGCCACGGCACTTTCTATCTGCATTATGCCGACAAGCGCGCCTGCTTTCTTTCCTTTGTCGATGACGCGCGCCGCGAACTGGATGCGCATCTGCGCGATTGCCGCCGCGGCGGCACCCTGGAGGAGCGCATCGCCGCCACCCTGGAAGCGATGTACGACTATGCGGACCGGCATCCGGGCCTGCTTCGCGCGGCGTTGACCGATGCGCGGGTGATCGACGCAGGTGGCGAAGAGCTGCGCCCGCTGCTGACCCAATGGGGCGAGGAGTGGGCCAAGGTCATCGGCGAGGCGGTGGCCGAGGGCAGTGCGTGCAACGGCTATGACGCAGGCATCATCGGCCAGGCCATTGTCGGCGCGCTCTATCAGACCGGACGCGAGGCCCAGCATGCCGGCCGCTCGCGCGAGGCGCTGGTGACCAATCTCACCCTTTTCCTCAGCCGCGCGCTCCGGCCCGACTGAAGCAGTCCGGTGTTTCGAAAGACGGCGTTCGTTCATCGCAAGGCGCGCGGATAGTGCGCGCCTTGCGGTTTGCCGCGCAGCTTGAGCCGACGGCCAGGCTCAAGCCTGGACGCCCGCAAGCGCCAGCCTATCTGGTGCTGAACTTGAAGACCGTCACTTCGTGCATCGGCTTTTGCGGCGTCACTACGGTGGACGGAAAATTGGGGTGGTTCACCGCATCCAGATAGCCCTGGGTTTCAAAGCTCATGGCGTCGAAGTTGTGATAGAGCTTGCCACCCTTGCCCGTCACGGTGCGGTCCCCGATCAGATGACCCCAGACAACCACGCAAGGATGGGTGGTTGAGACATCCATCACGATGCCGGTATGGGGATCGATCATCCGCGCCGCCGGCCGCAAGGTGCCCGGGGTGCCGTTGATGACCATCTCCAGTTCGATGCCCTTGCGCATGGCGATCTGCGGCCAGTCGGAATGCTGCACATCGCCCACCCGTACCGGCTTGCGAAAGTCGGCCGGCGTGCCATCGACCGGCAGGATTTCTCCCGTCACCAGATTGCCGGCATCGGCCGGGGTGAAGCGGTCGGCGAAGATCTGCATCGTCTGGTCGGAAACATCGCCATGGCCTTCGCCCTGCAGCGCGAACATGGCGTGGTTGGTGAAGTTGGCGACGGTCGGACGGTCCGAGGTCGCGCGATATTCCAGCCGCAGCGCATTGTCGCCGGTGACGGTGTAGGTGACGGTCGCGGTCAGCTTGCCCGGAAATCCACCGTCCCCATCGGGACTGACCAGGGTCAAGGTCAGGCTGGGCTCGGCGCCGTCATGCATTTGCGCCTTCCAGAGCTTCTTGTTGAAGCCGGCGGTGCCGCCATGAATGACAAAGGGGGCGTTGGGGTCCTTCTTTTCCAGCTGATAGGTCTTGCCGTTCAGGGTGAAGCTGCCGCCATGGCTGATGCGGCCGACATAGCGGCCGACCAGCGCGCCGTAAAAGTCGCCGGCTTTCTCGTAGGCGGCGAAGTCGTCATAGCCCAGTTGCACGTCGGTCCTGCCGCCCTGCCGGTTGGGGACAATGAGGCTCACGATCCTGCCCCCGTAATTGGTGATGCGCGCTTCCAGCCCATGGCCGCTTTTCAGGGTGAACAGGCTGACCTTCTCGCCGCCCTGGGTGGTACCCCAGTCCTGGCTGGTGATATTGCCGGTCTGCGCAACCGCGGCAGAGGGCAGGGCAATGCAGGCCGCAGCCATGAGTATGCGAAACAAGGCGCCCATGATACTGCCCCCAAAATCGATGCGGCTTGTCGGCAGGCTAGCGCAAACACCGGCCAAGGCAATCCCGGCTCCGGTCCGGCCTCACGTCGCGCCTGGGCTTTCCCGGTTCACCCGGCACAATTGCCGGCGCTGGTGCCGCCGCTGAAACTGCGCACCCCGAAGTTTATCGGCAGCGTGCCGTCGACCCGGTCGGTATGCATCCGGTCTGGAATCGACGGCAGAGGCTGGGCCTTGCGCAGGATATCGATGGCGGCCTTGTCGAGCTCCGCATCGCCGGATGATTTGCCGATCTCCAGCCTGTCGAGCTGGCCATTGCGGCGCACCACGAAATGCACCAGCACCAGGCCCGTCCTGTGCACGGCCAGCGCCGCCTCGGGATAATAAAAGAACTGGCGTACCCGCTCCGTCACTGCCCGCATCCAGAGCGGATCGATGCAGCCCGCCAGTCCGCTGCCATTGCCGCCGGTGCCGTTGCCGGATGCGGCCTGGCCCATCGGGCCATTGCCGGAGGTGCCGCCCTGCATGGGCGAGGTTTTTGCCGCTGACGCCGGAAGTGGCGCGGGCGCCTGGGGCGGCGCACCGGAGGCAATGGTGAAGACCGGCAGCGCCGGCTTCTCGGCGCGCGGCCGGGTCAGATGGGCCAGGAAGGGCGGCAGGGGTTCGACAGCGCGTTTGGTCGGCGCTTCCGGCAGGAGCGTGGCGGTGATCTCGGCCAGGTCCGTGGGCACCGCCGCCCGGGTCAAAGACCACCAGGCCAGCAGGGCAAAAACCGCATAGAGCGCGGCGGTGAGCAGTCCGGCGATAATGCGGCTGTGCTTGTCAGGCCGCGCTGGACCATGGTGGTGCGAAAATTCCGACAGCGGGGTCACGGGTTCGGCGTTCATGGAAGCGGCCACACGTCTGCTTCACGCCGGGGCCGGCGTGGAGGAGAGGGGATCGTGCCACTTGGCGCTGTACCAGGCCCAATAGCTGTTGCGGGCACAGGCGATGTCCGACAGGTGACGATCCGAAACGCCCGGATCCAGGCGGCAGCTGACCGCATTCGGATCGCCAGGCACGGCATCTTCCGGCGACAGTTTCGCAGGGCTTTGGGCGGCCGCTTCCAGCGACGGACCCCAACCCTTGAGATCGGCCACGATGGTATTCTGCACGCAGATTTCCTTGCCGAGCTTGCTGGCGAGGGCATCCAGCTCCGGTGGCTGGCACAGCATGTAGCTCGTAAAGGCCTGCGGCGGTGGCGCGGAAGAATCGATCCGGTCCCCCGACACAAGCTTCGCATTCTCCCCGATCAGGAATTCAGCGACAAAGATGGGGTCGCGATCCTCCTCCGCGTGCTTGAAATTGGCGGTTATGGTGACGTGGCGTCCGGTGACCATGCCGGCGGCGTCGGCGGGATTGGCGAAGAGCACATTCACCAGCACGTTATCGTGTCCCGGCCGGCCGCAGGACATGTCTTTCGCCAGGATCAGGCGGGGCGAGACGACACGGCCGCTCACTCTTTTTTCCCGGCAGCCCTGCTGGTTGACCGGATTGAGCGAACTGAAGCGGCCGCTGACGCTGTGCAGGGGGAGGGGAACTCCCGTCACCTGCGCAAACGCCACAGCCGGAGCGCCCTGTGCCAGCACGGGGCTGGCGCATTCAAGCAGAAGCAGAGTGACGCTGGCCAAAGCGAGTTTCATGCCTGGCTCTCACATGCATGCAAGCGCTTCAATATATATCTCCTTGCGATGGGTGCCAGCCTTGCCCGGCACCGTGTCGTGGGTTGTCCTTTGAGATAACGGTTTTGGCGCACCGGGGCTCGCAATGTTCCACGCGCTATGCAACTTTCCGCACGGGTTTCAAGGTCAGGACGGAGCGTGGCAAAGCCCATGAGACGTTTCGGCAAGATCGGGCTCTGTTCCATCTGGCTTGTGCTGGTGGCGGGAACTTCGGGTGCCCAGCCCGCCAAGGATTATCCTCCTGGCTGGCCCCGTCCCGGCGCCACCTTGCTGGTCGAGAATGACAGGGGCGCGGCCTATAACGTGGTCTATCCCAAGGATCAGCCGACGCCGCTGCACCGGCATCGCTATTTCTTTGCAGGGCTCGATCTCAATACCGCGACCATTCGGGTGACGCAGCCGGACGGGACGTCCGCCCTGCATCCCGTCATCAGGAATCGCATGTGGTTCCTGCCCAGGGACCTGACGCATCAGGAGATGTCCACCACCGACCCGGGGCGCCACACGGTGGTGATAGACATCAAGGACAAGCACGTCCCCGAAGCCGCGAACACGAGCGGATTGCCCACCGGCAAATACGCGAACTATCAGACCAAGGTCGTGGACAACGAGCACGTGATCATCTGGGATTGCGCCTGGTCGCCCGGCGCTGACGGGACTGGCGGCTTCGACAGCCGCGACATGTTCATCGCCTTTGCCGAAGGCGGCGACTTTTCCATCGCCGCGCCCGGTCAGCCCGCAAAGGTGCAGCATATGCAGGCCGGCCAGGCGATCTTCCTGCCCGGCGGCCAGGCGCGGGTCTTCGCGTCCGCCGGCGGCACGATCCACGCCATGCTGGTCGAGGTGAAATAGCCGGTCACACAGGCAGCGCGGTCACAGCGGCCGTGGGGCATCCCGGTGAGGATAGTGGCGGCGGCGGAACGACCAGTCCCACAGCGGCAGGACATGGGCTTCGCGCTCGCGGCCGCCTTCGCACGCCGCGAACCAGGCAATGGCCGCGCCCACGAACAGGGCCGCGGCGACAAAGAAAGCCTGCAGCACGCCGGCAGAGCGGGCGCGGTGCAGTTCGTCGCGCGAGGCGGCGATCTCCCGGTTCACGCGGTCGCGTGCCACATCCACCGGCGTCTGCGTCTCGGCGGAGACGACGGCGGTGAGATATTCGCGGTCGCGTTGCGGCACGCCATTGTGGCTGGAGGATTTCAGCAGGATGCGCGCCGCTTCGGCGCGGCGATAGGAAAGATCTGCAATCGGCCGGTCGCTCCAGAACAGTTCGTCCAGTTCGGTGGCGATGATGTTCTCGCCGGTGACCGACTGGGCGGCGCCGGCATTGCCGCCGCCGGGCGCGGCAGCCGGCGCGGCGGTGGCGGCCACGCCCAGTGCCATGATGGCGGTGAAGACGATGGCCAGCGCCCAGGTGACAAGGCCATGCATCCCGTCGACGAATTCGGTTTCGCGCGTCGCCATGCCGAGGGGCGCGCGCATGCGCCCGGCGATGTATCCGCCGAAGGCGAACGCCGCCAGAGCGACAAACAACAGATAGAGTCCGGACAGGAACCACAGCGTGGCGGACGAGTCGCGCCAGGTCGGTGCGGTGGACAGAACCGCCAGGCCGATGCCAACGGCGAAAGCGTGCAGCGCAAAAGAAACGCCGGCCGCCCCGATCGCACCGGCGAAGATCGCGGGCCATTCGATGCGCAATCCTGGGCGCACCACCGGCTCGGCCACGGCGCTCATGTTACCGCAGCCCGAAGAAGGACAGGATCGCCAGGACGACGACCACCAAACCCACCAGATAGATCACACCGTTCATGGCGTCTCCTTGCATGTCGCAACGCCAAGCTGAACGTATGAAAACGGTTCATGTTCCGGCAATTGTGCGAGGGCCACCACAAATGTTAAGCGCCGCTGCTGGCGCCGCATTGAACTCCCGGTAGCTTTTTCAGCGGTCCAGCACGATGGTGCCGAGCTCCTTGAGGAAGTCGCGC
>CAYQZM010000325.1:0-14938 GCA_964421935.1 uncultured Rhizobium sp.
AGGTAGGGTACTGCTGTCGTCGAAGGAAACGCCATGAAATTCTTTGCCATTTGCGCTTGCATGCTGGGGCTCGCCACCACTGCCATCGCCCAGCCGCCGGAAAAATCATCGGCCAAGCCGCACAACATCATCATCTTCGTGGCGGATGGCCTGCGCTATGGCAGCGTCGAGCCCGGCAATATGCCCAACCTCACCAAGCTCAAGACCGAGGGCGTGGATTTCACCAACAGCCACTCGCTCTATCCCACCATCACCACGGTGAACGCCTCTGCCATCGCCACCGGCCATTACATCGGCGACACCGGCGATTTCGGCAACACGCTCTACACCGGCACGCCGATGATCAGCGCGCACGGCACGCCCATCGCGGGTCTGGAGAACGACACCGTGCTGGCCGAGATGAACCAGAAGTTCGGCGGCAACTATCTGAACGAGGAAACCTTGATCGCCCGGGCGCGGGCCCAAGGCTTCCAGACTGCAGTGATCGGCAAGCTGGGGCCCACCCGCATCCAGGATTCGACGGCCGCGCCCGATGGCAGCCAGACCCTGATCGTGGACGACGATACCGGCCATGAGGGTGGCATCGCCCTCCCCGCCTGGTTCACCCGCGAGATGAAGAATGCCTTCGTCAGCGCCAGCGCGCCGGCGCGGCAGGTCCCCAACATTCCGCAGGAAGTGTGGCTGATGAAAGCCACCACCCGCATCGTGCTGCCGCATTTCGCCGAAAGCGGCAAACCCTTTGCCATGCTGTTCTGGTCGCGCGATCCTGACATGAGCCAGCACAACACCAAGGACAGCGTGGGGGAATATGTGCCGGGAATCAACGGACCGTCAGGCCTGGCCGGCACCCGCGATGCCGATACGACCTTGGGCGAACTGCGCCGGGCGCTGAAGGAACAGGGGCTGGCAGACACGACCGATATCTTCGTCACCGCCGATCACGGTTTTCTGACCGTCAGCCACAGCAGCGCCTCCAGCCCTTCGGCGCGCACCGATCCCAATGCGCCGCTGACCGACCTTTCCTACGGTTTCCTGGCGACGGACCTGGCCAGCGCACTGCATCTGCGCCTGTTCGATCCGGCCAAGAACTTCGCCAGCGTGGATTACAGCGGCGGCGCCAAGCTGGCGGCCGGGTCCGGGTTGCTGGGTGATCCGCAAAATCCGCAGGTTGTGGTGACGCCCAATGGCGGCTCCGACCTGATCTATCTGCCCCAGCAGAACGCACCGCAGCTTGCCGCCGACATTGTCCGCTTCCTCACCACCCAGGATTATGTCGCCGCAGTGTTCGTCAACGACAAGCTGGGCAAGTTTCCAGGCGCCCTGTCGATGAGTGATGTGAACCTGATGGGTGCGGCGCGGACACCTCAGCCATCCATCTATGTCAGCTTCCGCAGCTTCGCCGGCGAATGCGCCAACAAGCTGCAATGCACGGTCGGTGTGCACGACACGATTCAAGCCACGGGCCAGGGCAGCCACGGCTCACTGTCGCGGGCGGAAACGCGCAATTTCATGGCAGCGGTGGGACCGAGCTTCAAAAAGGGCTATGCCGATCCCGCCCCCGTCTCCAATGCCGACATCGCGCCGACCATGGCGAAAATCGCGGGCATCGATCTGCCCGCCAAGGGCAAGCTGCGGGGCCGGGTCATCAATGAGGCCCTGTCCGGTGGCACCGCGCCCAAGTTTGCCAGACATACGATCCAGTCGGCGCCGGCGGAAAATGGCGCGCGCACCATCCTGAATTACCAGCAGATCGGCGACACGCGCTATTTCGATGCCGCGGGTTTTGACGGCAAGGCGGTCGGGCTGACACCTCCATAAGCATCAGCCCTTCCGGGATTACGCCACTTTGGCCTGTGGCTGGGCGCAAGGACCTTTGACCGCCAGGATGTCGAAGGGCTTGCCGGTCTCCAGGAAGCTCTTGAGACCGGAGAGCACCAGAGGCCAGCCCTTGGAGATGCCACCGGCCATTTGCGAACCGGCCCAGAGCTGATCGTGGACGACGTTCAGCCGAACCACCTCGCCGATCGCCTCGAGCTCGAAAGTCACGCGGGAATGTTCGGCTTTGTTGCCGGCATTTTCCGGGCTCGCCCAGCTCAGCACCAGGCGGCTGTGGGGACGGCTTTCCAGCACTTCGCCGGTGATGTTGACGACGTCGGAACCGTCGATGCTGACCATGTTCCATTTGGAGCCGGGCTTCCAGTCCGAGACATTGGCCTTGCCCCAATATTGGCGGCTGAATTCGGGATTGGTGATGGCGTCCCACACTTTCTGCGGCGTTGAGGTGATGTAGGTGGTGTAGACGAATTCGGTTTTTGTTTGATTCTGGGCTTGGGTCATTGGTGTTTCTCCTGCAGGGCTGATGGGCTGGCAGTTCAACGGTCAGGGCTTTCGGGTTAGGCCGCCGTCGCGTCAGGCCTGGTGGCGTGGGCGTCACAGGTCCTCTCCTGGCCCGCCCAGGTGTTGAGGGGCGTGCCCGTCTCCAGGAAAGTCTTCATGCTCGAGAGCACGCGCGGCCAACCAGCCGAGATACCCCGCGCCATTTCCGAGCCCGGCTTGAGCTGGTCATGCGTGACATTCAGCCGGACCATGTCCTCGAACATGTCGATCTCGAAGGTGACACGGGAATGTTCGGACTTGTCCGCGACGCTGTCGGGGCGCACCCAGCTCAGCACCAGGCGGCTGGGCGGATTGCTTTCCAGGACCTTGCCCGTCATCAGAACGCTGCCATCGGATTTCTGGTGGTCCCATCTGGAGCCGGGCTTCCAGTCCGAGATATTGCCATGGCCCCAATATTGGCGGGCGAATTCGGGATTGGTGATGGCATCCCAGACACGCTGGGGCGTCGCCTTGATGTAGGTAGTGTAGAGGAATTCGGCTTGGGTCATTGGTCTTTCTCCAGTGCTTGCTTGAGGTTGTGGAGCGCCTGGATGCGGTCCTGCTCGAACTTGCCGATCCAGCGCATGTAGATCTCGTTGATGGGAACGGGGTTGAGGTAATGCAGCTTCTCGCGGCCACGCTTTACCGTGGCGACAAGGTTGGCCTCCTCCAGCAGGTTGAGGTGCTTGGTCACCGCCTGGCGGCTCATGTCATGGCCCTCGCAGAGTTCCCCCAAGGTCTGGCCGCTTTTCCGGTGAAGCCGGTCGAGCAGCTGGCGCCGGCTGGGGTCGGCAAGAGCCTTGAACACTTTGTCGTCTTCGTCGGTGGCCATAACGGGACAATGTGCAACCATTTAGTTGCATGTCAAGTCCGTCACAAAGAAAGATGAAAAATCCCCGTTTTCCGCCCGAATCCGCTATGACCCGGCCATGCGAATTGTCGATACCAATGAAGCGCTCAGCGCCTTCGTGGCGGAACTGGGCCAGGCGCCCTATCTGGCGCTGGACACCGAATTCCTGCGCGACCAGACCTATTATCCCAAGCTCTGCCTGATCCAGGTGGCGGCGCCCGGCATCGAAGGCATCATCGATCCCCTGGCCCCGAATATCGACCTGGCGCCTTTTTACGACCTGATCCGACGGCCTGAGATCGTCAAGGTGATGCACGCGGCCCGCCAGGATATCGAGATTTTCTATCTGCAGGGCGGCGTCTTGCCCGATCCTTTATTCGACACCCAGATCGCCGCCATGGTGGCCGGTTTCGGCGATGCGGCGTCTTACGAAACCTTGGCGCGCAAGATCGCCCATGTGGAGATCGACAAGTCGGCGCGCTTCACCGACTGGAGCCATCGCCCACTCAGCAAGCGCCAGCTCGAATATGCAATGGCCGACGTCACGCATCTGCGTGTGATTTATGAGTGGTTGAAAGCGCGCCTGGAAAAGACCGGCCGCAGCTCCTGGGTGGCGGAAGAAGTGGCGGCGCTACAGGATCCTGCTCTCTACAAGCTCGATCCCGAGCAGGCCTGGAAACGGCTCAAGCCGCGCACCACCAACAAGCGCTTCCTGGCGGTACTGGCGGCGCTGGCCGCCTGGCGCGAACGGGAGGCCCAGACCCGCGACATTCCCCGCGGCCGGGTGCTGAAAGACGAGGCCCTGACCGAGATCGCCGCACACCCGCCGGAGACGCCGGAGGCGCTGGACCGTATCCGCGCTGTCCCGAAAGGCTTTGCCAATTCCAAGATGGGCAAGGGCCTGATGGATGCCATCCTGCAAGGCGTATCCGGGCCGCCGCCGGAAGGCGCGGTGGCGGACAACCGCCAGCAGCGCCGGCGCCGCGAGCCCTCGCCGGCCGTGGTGGACCTGCTCAAGACCCTGCTGCGGCTGCGCGCGGAGGCTGCTCATGTCGCGCCGCGACTGATCGCCAATGCCGAGGATATTGAACGGCTGGCGGCGCATGAGGATGATGGCCTGGCCGCGTTGCATGGCTGGCGGCAGGAGGTGTTCGGCAAGGACGCGATCGCCCTGCGCAAGGGTGAGCTTGCTATCGCCGTGGAGAACGGTGAGGCGGTGGTGGTGGAATTGGAAGCCGAGGATCCGATAGGCTGAAAGCGTATGCGCATGTCCAGTGGAGATGCGCGAGGGTCCGAAGGCCGCGATCGCGGAGACAAATTTAAAGGGAGTGTCCAATGAAAAAGATGATTTTGACTGCGGCTCTGCTGGTGGCCGGCGCAACGGTTGCGAATGCCCAGACACCGCAGCCGGCGAAATGGACCACCTTGAGTTTCAGCGCGGCGATCAACAAGCCGGCGGATGTGGCATGGCATCGCGTCGGTGGCGATGACTGGTGCGGTATCGCCAAGTTCCTGGACGTCAAGGGCTGCAAGATCACATCGGGCAAGGGCGAGCTGGGCTCGATCCGCAGCATCGACACGGGCACCGCCACGGTGATGGAGATCGCGGTGGCCCGTACGGCGCATTCCTACACCTATGCGCAGCCCTTCACGCCGATCTTCTATCACGGCACCATGGCGGTCGAACCGGTCGACGCGACCCATTCCCGGCTGGTCTATACCCTGATCTGGAACGAGAATGGCCTGCCCGACGCCGCCGCCCGGACCGCGGCGCGCGATGGCCGCAAGGTCCGCTTCCAGGCGGCTGTAGACAAGATGGCCGCTGCCGCCAACGCCCCCTAACCCTCACCCGCCGTGGTGAACCTGCTCGCGTTCCTGCTACACCTGCGAAAGCAGTGGTGAACCGGAACAAGAGGAGGAAGGGGTATGAAGACGATATTGGCCGCCGTCCTGATGTTGGGCGGCGTTACGATTGCGAACGCCCAGACGCCGCAGCCGGCGGACTGGACGATCCTGACTTTTACCGCCGACACCAACAAGCCGGCGGATGTCGCCTGGGAGCGTATCGGCGGTCATGACTGGTGCGGCATCCTCCGCTTTCTGGACCGCCTGACGGGCTGCACCATCAATTCGGGCAAGGGCGAGATGGGCTCGGTGCGCACCGTCATGGTCGGCACCACACCGACGGTGGAAATCGCGGTGGCGCGCACGCCCTTGTCCTACACCTATGCCCAGCCCTACACGCCGATCTTTTATCACGGCACCATGGGGGTTGAGCCGGTGGACGCGACCCATTCGCGGATCGTCTACACCCTGATGTGGAATCAGACCCCGGTGGGCGACGCCGCAGCCCAGGCTGCAGCGCGCGAAGGCCGCCGCAAGAGTTTCCAGGCGGCCGTGGACAAGATGGCTGCCGCAGCCGACGCGCCCTGACCCGCCTCACGGGACTGGCGAATGCGGACAGACGCGATCAAAGCTGTGGGGATCGACGAACAAGGGGCGCTGTGGGTCAAACCAGCCACGGCGTCGTTCCCGTACATCTACCGCGAGGCAATGTCGGTTCGTTGGGACGCCCAAAAAGCCTGTTTGTTCGGATCTAAGCCGAGAGAGTTTCCGGACCTCGACCTTTCACGCCCCGGCTGGTTTCGTCAGATTATTGCTGCCGCCAGGGAGCAAGGCGTTGAATTGGTCGTCGTGGAGACAACCGAATGGCCGAATATCGACCCTGGCTTGCAAGAGGAAATTAGGACGGCGGCGACCAATGCGCCCTAGCGCGACCTTAGGCGCGAGGGATTTTGGTCATCCGAGCAGGGTTGCTAGCGACAGCGTAGCAACGAGCGATGCGTACAACACGTACGTGAGCGAGTTCGTAGCGCCAGCGTGCGACGCGACGAACTCGGGGGCCAAAAGACCCGCGCCTAGGCCTCGTCAAGGTTCGGGGAGCCGGTCGCCAGATCTTCCGGCTCATCGCCCGTATAGGGGTCCTCGTCCGCCGCCAGCTCATCCGACGGGTTGGGCACATCGAAGCCGGACGGCGGCATGGCCTCCAGGAAGCCGGCTGCCTTGAGCTCGTCCAGGCCCGGCAGATGGGCGACGCTCTCCAGCCCGAACTGCACCAGGAAGGCATCGGCGGTGCCATAGGTCACCGGCCGGCCGGGGGTGCGCTTGCGGCCACGGATCTTGATCCAACCGACCTCCATCAGCATGTCGATCGTGCCCTTGGACATGGCGACGCCGCGAATGTCCTCAATCTCGGCCCGGGTCACCGGTTGGTGATAGGCAATGATGGCCAGGGTCTCGATCGCGGCCTTGGAGAGACGTTTCTGCTCCGGCTGTTCCTTGCGCAGCAGGAAGGCCAGATCGCTCGCGGTTCGGAACTGGTACTTTCCAGCGACACAACAAAGGTTTACGCCGCGTTTTTCATAAATCTCTTGAAGCGCTTTCAGCAGGCCGGGCACGTCGGCGCCTTCCGGCAGTGATGTTGACAACGCCTTTTGGTCCAATGGTTCGGAGGCGGCGAACAGCAGCGCCTCCACCATTCTCAGGTGCTCGGGGTTGGCTGTGGGCTCGCTCTCTACGTCCATCTTGTCTTCGATCGTGGCAATCATGTTGGCTACGCTGCTCATTCCTAACGCTCCTGGCCTTTAGGCTCCCGAGGCTTTCGCTGCCCCGTCGGCCGACCGGTCCCGCACAAAGACGTCCGCGAAAGGCGCCATCTGCTGGAGCTCGACCTTGCCGTCGCGGGCCAACTCCAGGCACGCCAACAGGGTCGAGGCCAGCGCCGAGCGCCGGCGCCCCCCTCCCGACCATTCGAAAGGCAGAAGGCGCGTCAGGGCGCTCCAGTCCGGAATCCGGCCCAGCATCCGCTCCAGCCGCTCCCGCGCTTCCTCGATGTGGAGCACCGGCGCCATCTGTGGGCGATAGGCCTTGCCGCCCAGCCGGCGCACGCGATCGGTGGCATAGGCATTGAGCAGGTCGTAGAGTGTGTCCTTGTAGGTGCGCAGCTTGATGACGTTCACCGCCTCCGGATCGCCGCGTCCGAACACGTCACGGTCCAGGCGCTCGCGCCCCATCAGGCGTGTGGAAGCGGCACGCATGGCATCCAGCCGCTGCAGCCGCCAACGCAGGCGGGTGGCCATCTCGTCGGCGGTGGGCTCGCCGTCCGGACCTTTCTCCTGCGGCAGGATCAGGCGGGACTTCAGATAAGCGAGCCAGGCCGCCATCACCAGATAGTCGGCCGCCAGTTCGAGATTGAGCTTCTTGGCTGATTCGATGAACTCCAGATACTGCTCGGCCAGCTTGAGGATGGAGATCTTGGCGATGTCCACCTTCTGGTTGCGGGCGAGCGTGAGCAGAAGATCCAGCGGACCTTCAAACCCGTCCACCGTCACCGTCAGTGCCTGGTCGTCGGCATAGATGGCGGTCGACTCGAACTCGTCGAAATTTTCGGCCTGTTCGGCGGTCATGCCGTGGCTCCCAAAAGCGTGGCCAGGCGGGCTTCCGCGGCCTCGTGATCGAAAGGCGCGGGCGCCGCCAGATGTGTCAGCGCGTGTTCGCTGCGCTTCAACGCCGGGCCCGTCAATTCATTTACTCCTGCCGCCACGTGCCGCATCTCGTCCATATCGCCATTGCAGTGAAGCGCCAGATCGCACCCTGCAAACAGGGCCAGCCTGGCACGCACCGCCAAGGGCCCGTCGAGCGCCTTCATGGAAAGGTCGTCCGACATCAACAGCCCGTTAAATCCTATCTCACCGCGTATCACATCCCGAATGACTTTGGGGCTGGTGGTCGCAGGCCGCTGTGGATCAATCGACTCATAGACAACGTGCGCCGTCATCGCGATCGGGCACTCCGACAGACTGCGGAAGGTGACGAAATCGCTGGCGGAGAGCTCCTCTGCGCCGGCGGAAACCCGCGGCAGCGCCAGATGGCTGTCGGCCCCTGCCCGGCCGTGCCCTGGAATGTGCTTCATCACCGGCAGGACCCCGCCATCCAGCAGTCCTTCGATCTGGGCCTTGCCCAAGGCGATGATGGTGGCCGGATCGCGGGCAAAGGCGCGGTCGCCGATGACGTCATGGGCGCCCGGAACCGGCACATCAAGCACCGGCAAACAATCCACAGTAATGCCGAGGCCGGCCAGATCATGCGCGATCAGCCGGGCGTTGAGATAACAGGCATCCCAGCCCCGTTCCTGGTCCCGGGCATAAAGCTCGCCAAACCGGGCCGCCGGGGCCCGCTCGCGCCAGTGGGGCGGCTTCAACCGGGCGACACGGCCGCCTTCCTGATCGGTCAGGACAGGGACCACGCCATCGCCGATCGTATCGCGCATTTCTGCAATCAATGCCTGGACTTGTGCCGGATTGCTGATGTTTCGCGCGAAGAGAATGAACCCCCAGGGCCTCGTCTCGCGAAAGAAAGCTTTTTCCGCTGCCGACAGGCTGGTGCCGGCGCAGCCATAGATGGCGCGTGACCGCATACCGATAGTTCCTAGAACAGGCCCAGTGTCGTGGTTTCGAAATTCGCGATCAGAGCTATATCAAGCCCGACGCGAACTTCGAAACCAAAACGACACTAGGAATCAATAAGTTACTAGTCTCCCTCGATTCCAAACTTCGCCCAGAGCCCGATATCAAGATCGTGCGAATTCCGGAATTGGGACACTAGTGGCCAAGTATACAGACGCCGCCATCGGCCTTCAGCCGGTCGCACAGCGCCAGCGCCACTTCCCGGTCGCCCAGGCCACCGATCCGCAGGCGATACCAGGTCCCTTTCTCGCCCAGGTCGGCCTGCTGGATGTTCTCCGAATAGCCGGACAGGAGCGCGGCGTGGCGGCCCTTGTAGGTCTTCCAGGCGGCTTCCGCGTCACCCTGCGACTTGTAGGAGCCGATCTGGAGCACATAACCGCCCGCCACCGCGGACTTGGCGGGTGCCGACGCCGGAACAGCGGGCGCCGGCTTGGCGGCGGCCGGAGGCGGCGTCGCCGTCAGGCCAAGCTGGCGCGGGGCGCCGGTGGCGGTGGGCGGCGGCACCACGGCCTGCTTCATGGCAGGTGGGGATGCGGCCGGTTTGGGAGCAGGAGCAGGCTTGGCAGCGGGCGGTGCCGTGTTGGCCTGCTGGATCAGCGAGGCCACCGACTTGGGCGCCGGGGCCGGTGGCTTGGCCGCAGCGGGTGCAGGGGTCGGCTTGGGCGGCGCAGTCATGGCGGCAGGCGCAGAGGCTGGAGGCGCCGCGGCCGGTGCCGGTTTGGGAGCGGCAGGCGCTTGCGCCACCGGTGCAGGCTTGGGGGCCGCCGCTGCCGGCGGCGGCTTGGGCGCATTGTCTACCTCATCATCGGGCGGCGCCGGCTGTTCGTAGATCTTGAAACCCTGATAGGGGACCGTGCCGCTTGCGCCGCCGCCCGGAGGGGCAACCCGCTCGGGGCCGGCAGCCGCGGTCAGCACCGGGGTTTCCCCCCGTCCGCGCGCCACGCCCTGGGTATAGGCCAGCCACACCACCCCGGCGAACATGGCCAGGACCAGCAGCGCCAGCACGATCAAAAGCGGCAGGCGCGAGCCTTCGACATCATCATCTTCTTCGGCGCCGTCAAACACGCGGACCTCATCGCTGGGCTCGTAAATGCCGCGATCGTAGTTGGACATGCAAGTTCCCGAATCTGCCGGAAGAGATACTAGCACTGCAAGCCCGACGAATCACGGTTCGCTCTTCGCCTTTCACATGCTTCAGAAAGCGTAAAAGCTCAGAGCGAGATTTCGGTTGTGAACACCCGCTTATATTCCGCCAGGGCAAAGCGGTCGGTCATGCCGGCAATATAGTCGCGCGCCACCGTGCCGGGAACCGCGTCGCGCGCCGCAACAGCCCAGTCAGGCGGCAGCAGCGCGGGATCGGCGACAAAAGCCTCATAAAGGTCGGTGACCACGGCCTTGGCGCGGATCATCGAACTCTCTATGCGGCGGTGGCGATACATGTTGCGCATCTGGAAGGCCTTGAGCGCCTTCAGCCGCTCGAACAGCGCCGGCGAGAAGGCGGCCGTGGCTTTGCCCGCCGAACGCACGGCCAGGGCGCTGCCCAGCCCTGCAAGGTTGGCGCGCGTCGCGCTGAGCACATCTTCCATGAGTTCGCTCATCAGGGTGCGCATCAGCTCGCCGATGAAACGCGACAGTTCCATCTCCCCATGCCGCGCCGACACGCCCTTGACGTGCTCGCCCGCCAGGGGTGCCGCGGCCAGATCGCCAATGGTGAAAAGTCCCGCGCGAAGGCCGTCATCTATATCGTGGCTGACATAGGCGATGTCATCGGCCAGTGCCGCCAGCTGGGCTTCCAGGCCGGGCCAGGTCGACAGTTCCAGCGGCCAGCGTTTGTCGAAACCGGCGATCGGTCCGGGCAGCGGCGACTGTAGCGGACCGTTGTGCTTTACCAGGCCTTCCAAGGTTTCCCAGGTCAGATTCAGGCCATCGAAATCGGCATAGCGATGTTCCAGCTTGGTCACCAGCCTGAGGGCATGGGCATTGTGATCGAAGCCGCCAATATCCCTGGTGACCGCATCCAGCGCCTCTTCGCCGGCATGGCCGAAGGGCGTGTGGCCCAGATCATGGGCCAGTGCCACCGTCTCTGCCAGATCCTCATCCGCCGCCAAAGTGCGCGCCAGGCTGCGCGCCAGCTGCGCCACCTCCAGCGAATGCGTCAGCCGGGTGCGGTAATAATCGGCCTCATGCTCCACAAAGACCTGGGTCTTGTGCTTGAGGCGGCGAAAGGCCGTGGAATGGATGATGCGGTCCCGGTCGCGCGAATAGCAGGAACGGGTGCTGCTCTCGCGCTCGGGATAGAAGCGGCCACGGGACTCTTCGGGCCGGGCGGCATAGGGCGCATGCGGCCCCGGCGGGGTCACGACCGGCCCCAGCAGCCGCCCGGCCGGACCTGGGTCCGGCCTCGGACCGGGGGTGTTGGTTTCAGCCATCGCCGGCACTACATAGAGGGAGCGCACGAAACCGCAAGAGAGCCATGTCCGTCACCATTTCCGACCGTGCCGCCCGGCGGATCGCGGAGATCCTGAAAAGCGAAGCCCAGCCGACGGCCTTGCGGGTGGCGGTGACCGGCGGCGGCTGTTCCGGCTTTCAGTACAATTTCGCCCTGGACGATGCCCAGCTGGACGAGGACCTGGTGGTGGAAAAGAATGGCGCCAGGGTACTGATCGATCCGGTATCGCTGGATTTCCTGGAGGGCGCGGAGATCGATTTCACCGATGACCTGATCGGCCAGGCCTTCAAGATCAACAATCCCAACGCCACCGCCTCCTGCGGCTGCGGGACGAGTTTTTCCGTTTAGCCCTCATGCGAATTTTCTTCGTCCTGGGTTTGCTGGCAGCGACAACAGTTGCGGCCGGCGCCCAGGACATTGCCGTGCCCGCGCCGCCGGGAGAATTGCACGGGACTTTGCTGAAGGCTGGTGACAATGCACCTGCCGTCCTGATCATCGCAGGCTCCGGGCCGACCGACCGCGATGGCAATTCATCATTGAACGTGCGCGCCAGTACGTATCGGCTCCTGGCGGAAGGTCTGGCGGCCAGCGGCATCAGCAGTCTGCGCTATGACAAGCGCGGTGTGGGCGAGAGCAAGGCGGCGCTGTCATCGGAGACCGACTTGCGCATCCAGACCTATGCCAATGATGCCGGGGCCATGGCTGCGGCGCTGCGCCGGCAAACAGGGGCGAAATGTGTCTGGGTCCTGGGTCACAGCGAAGGTGCCTTGCTGGCCGAGATGATGGCCCAGCATGCGGAGGGGATCTGCGGCCTGATCCTGGTGTCGGGCTCAGGCCGCAAGGCCGCGGACCTGTTGCGCGGGCAGATGCAGACCGCCTTGCCGCCCCAGATGCAGCCTGCCGCACTCTCCACCCTCAGCGAATTGGAAAAAGGACGTATCGTCCTCAATCCTCCGCAGGCGGCGGCCGTGCTGTTCCGCGAAAGCGTGCAGCCTTACATGATTTCATGGTTTCGGGAGGATCCGGTGACCTTGCTCGCAGCCATCCGGTTGCCGGTCCTGATCCTGCAGGGCGATAACGATCTTCAAATCTCGGTGGCAGATGCAAAGCTGCTGGCAGCGGCAAAGCCGGATGCGACATTAGTGATCCTGCCAGGCGTCAATCACGTCCTGAAGGCCGCGCCTGCCGATCGTGCCGGCAACATGGCGACCTATGCCGATCCCAGCCTGCCGCTGGCGCCCGGCGTGGTGGACAGGATCGCCGCTTTCGTGCACGAACATTCCCGATGAAGATCGCCACCTGGAACGTCAACTCGATCAAGGCCCGGCTGGAGCCGGCCCTGGCCTGGCTCAAACAGGCCAACCCCGATGTGGTCTGCCTGCAGGAAATCAAATGCGTGGACGAGAACTTCCCCAGGGCCGTCTTCGAGGAGCTGGGCTATAATTGCGCCGTACACGGACAAAAGAGCTATAATGGCGTCGCCATCCTCTCCAAGCGGCCGATGGAGGATGTCACCCCTCGCCTGCCCGCGCCCGACGACGTGCTCGACGACCATTCGCGCTATCTGGAGGCGGTGATCGCCGGCGAGAAGGGCGTGGTGCGGGTGGGATCGATCTATGCGCCCAATGGCAACCCACAGCCTGGCCCCAAGTTCGACTACAAGCTGGCCTGGCTGGAAAGACTGCGCGTCCATGCCCGGAAACTGCTTCGCAACGAGGAAGCCGTGGTGCTGATGGGCGATTACAACATCATCCCGGAGGACAAGGATGCGGCCAAGCCGAAGAACTGGCTGAAGGACGCCCTCTTCCAGCCGGAATCCAAGGCGGCCTATCGGCGTCTTTTAAACCTTGGCTATTGCGATGCCATCCGTGCCAAGCATCCGGAAGGCGGCCATTACACCTTCTGGGACTATTTCGGCTCCTGGGAGCGCAACAACGGCATCCGCATCGATCACATTCTGCTCTCGCCGCAGGCGGCCGACCGGCTGAAGGCGGTGGGCATCGACAAGGATGTGCGCGGTGCCAGCGAGAAACCCTCCGATCATGTCCCGGTCTGGGTAGAGTTGAAAATCTGACCGTCTTGTTGCCGCAATCTCAGCTATAGTCCGGCAGCATGAAACTGTTTGCCCTGCTTGCCTGCCTCCTGCTTCTGTCGTCTCCCGCCCTCGCTTTGGAAAAGCGCGTCTTCAAGATCGACAGCCTGATCGTCACCCGCAAAGGCGCCACGGTCCAGCTCAAGGCCAAGGGCGCGGTACAATCGGGCGGCTGGACCAAGCCCCGGCTGCATCTGGTGCGCAATGACGGCCGCGTGATGACGGTGGAATTCCTGGCGACGCCGCCGCCGCCGGAGATGACGGTGATAGACGGGCTCGTGCCGGTCGCCGCCAGCGCCGCGATCAAGATCAAGGGGCGTGCCTCGTCCGTCCATGTGCTGGCCGACCAGAACGAGATGGCATCAGAGGTGACACGGTGACGATCCCATGCAGATAGACGTGATTTCCGACACGGTCTGTCCCTGGTGCTTCATCGGCAAGCGGCGGCTGGCGCGCGCCATGGCCATGCGCCCGGCCATCACCTTCGACGTGAAATGGCGCCCCTACCGGCTGGACCCGACGGTCCCCAGGGGCGGCATGGACCGGAAGGCCTATATGCGGGCCAAGTTCGGCGAAGATCCGATGAAGATCGTGGAGATGCACAAGCTGATCGCTGCCGAAGGCGCCAAGGACGGCATCGAATTTGATTTCGCCGCCATCGAGCGCCGGCCCGACACCCTGGATTCGCATCGCCTGATCCGTTGGGCGGAAGCCACCGGTGTGCAAGACGAAGTGGTGGAGCGGCTGTTCATCGCCTATTTCGAGAATGGCGAGGATATTGGCGACGTTCGCGTCCTGGCCGACATTGCCGACATCAGCGGCATGGACGGGGTCGAGGTCGCCCAGATGCTGGAGACCGATCAGGACCGGGCCCTGGTGGAACGCGAAGACGAGATCGCGCACGAGATGGGCGTCACCGGCGTGCCGGCCATGATTTTCGGCAACCGCCTGGCGGTGTCGGGCGCGCGCGAACCGGAATTGCTGGTTTCGGTGATCGACCGCGTTACGGAGATGGCGGCACAGCAGGCGGCTGAGCCGGCACACACAGAGGCAGACGAGGAATAACCCGGCTTCGTGCCGGACTCAGGCGTACATGGAAAAGCCTGTTCCTTCCCATCAATGGCCGGCCGGCGCCATCTTCACCGTCGGACACTCGACCCTGCCGATCGAGCGCTTCATCCAGACGCTGAAGACCTATGGCATCGAATGCCTGCTGGATATCCGCACGGTCCCCAAATCCCGCCACAACCCGCAATTCAACGGCGATGATCTTCAAAAATCGCTGGCAGAAGCCGGTATCGGCTATCGCGCCTTGCCGGCGCTTGGCGGTTTGCGCCATGCGCGAAAGGATTCGCCGAACACGGGCTGGCGGAACAAGAGTTTCCGCGGCTATGCCGATTACATGCAGACCGCCGGGTTCCAGGACGGACTGCGCGACCTGATCGACGCAGCCATCCGGGCCCGTGTGGCGATCATGTGTGCCGAGGCGGTTCCCTGGCGCTGCCACCGTTCGCTGGTGGCGGACGCCTTGAATGCGCGGGGCATTCAGGTCGTGGAGATTTTGTCGGAAAGCGCACACCGCCCGCACAAGCTCACGCCCTTTGCGCATGTGGAGGGCAACCAGGTCAGCTATCCGCCCGAGCAGG
>CAYQZM010000326.1:0-3283 GCA_964421935.1 uncultured Rhizobium sp.
AAAAACAAGCTGGTGGATACCGCCAAGAACTGATTTTCTTTCCTCGCCGGAAAGATAAGAAAGCCAAGGCCCGGCGGATACGCCGGGCCTTGTTGCATTCGGGGAGAAGACCATGACCGCGCGCCCGCCCATTCCCGATCCGCCCTATGAGGGCGGCTGTCTGTGCGGCGCCACGCGGTATCGGCTGCAGCACCGTCCGCAGACCATGGGCGCCTGCCACTGCGACGCCTGCAAGAAGATGTCGGGCGGTACCAATCTGCTGGTCATCACCGCACCCCGTGAAGCCTTCCACCACCTGACCGGCGAGGTGCAGCGTTTCCGCCGCACTGCCCAGTCGGGCCGCCAGAGCGATGTGGTGCGCTGTGCCACCTGTGGCACGCGCCTGTGGCATGAGCCGCTGGCCTTTCCCGTCGTCACCATCGCCGCCGGAACGCTCGACGATCCGTCCTGGGTTGTGCCTGCGCATCACATCTGGGTGGAGAAGGCATCGCCGGCCGCCATCATGCAGGACGACGCCCTCAAGATCGAAGGTCAGCCGCCGCGCGAAGCCCAGATTGCGGCATTCAACAAGCTGTACGGAGAAAAGGCTTGAACTTCGGCACGCCGCTATCGCCGGCCGCCATCAAGGTGATGCTGCTGGGCTCGGGCGAACTGGGCAAAGAAGTCGTCATCGAACTGCAGCGCCTGGGCGTGGAGACCGTCGCGGTGGACCGTTATGCCGGCGCGCCGGCCCAACAAGTGGCGCATCGTGCCCATGTCATCGACATGACCGATGCCAAGGCGCTGCGGGCCGTGGTGGAACAGGAAAGGCCGCATCTGGTGGTGCCGGAGATCGAGGCATTGGCCACCGACGAGTTGGTGCGGATCGAGGCCGATGGGCTTGCCACCGTGATCCCGACGGCGCGCGCGGCCCATGTCACCATGAACCGCGAGCGCATCCGGGTGTTGGCGGCGGAAGAGTTGAAGCTGCCGGTCTCGCCTTACGCTTTCGCTTCCTCGCTGGAGGAATTGCGGGGCGCCTGCGCCCGCATCGGTTTTCCCTGCTTCGTCAAACCGGTGATGTCTTCCTCCGGCAAGGGGCAGTCGCGGCTGAAATCGGCCGACGATGTCGCGCCCGCCTGGGAAAAGGCGCTCAGCGCCGGCCGGGTGCGCGAGGCCCGCGTCATCGTGGAAGGCGAGATCGCGTTCGATTTCGAGGTCACCCAGCTCACCGTGCGTGCCGCGGACGGCACCCATTTCTGCGCCCCCATCGGCCATCTTCAGAAGGACGGCGACTACATCGAAAGCTGGCAGCCACAGCCGATGAGCCAGGTTGCCCTGGAAAAAGGCCGCGACATGGCGGCGAAGGTCACCGGCGCCCTGGGCGGGCGCGGCGTCTTCGGTGTCGAACTGTTCGTGAAGGGCGACGAGGTCTGGTTCTCGGAAGTCTCCCCGCGACCGCATGATACCGGCCTGGTGACCTTGGTGTCGCAATTCCAGTCCGAATTCGCCCTCCATGCGCGCGCCATTCTCGGTCTTCCGGTCTTGACCGAAATGGTGTCGCCGGGCGCCTCCGCCGTGATCTATGGCGGGGTCGACGCCGGCGCGCTGGTGTTCGAGGGTGTGGAAGAGGCGCTGAAAGTGCCGGGCAGCGAGCTCAGGCTGTTCGGCAAGCCGCAATCCTTCGTCAAGCGCCGCATGGGTGTGGCACTGGCGCGCGCCACAACCACCGATGAAGCCCGCGGCAACGCAAAGAAGGCCGCAGCGATGGTGAAGCCGGGACCTGCTTAAGTCGGGTTTTCCAGACTGAACAGCGCGGCATCATCGTCATAAGAGAACAGTTCGGCGAAGCGGGCCCAACTCACAATTGCTTTCAACGCCTCTTCCGCCGCGTCTTCCGCCATATGGTCTTCCAGCTCGTCCAGGAAGCGGGTCTTGGGGGCGGAATGGCTGGCCCGTTCGTCCAGCACTTTGCGGACATGCGCGGCCAGCGGCACCCGGTCCATGAGGGCGCGGGCGAAGATTTCCGTGCGCTCGTTCAGCTCGGCGTCTGCGAAGCGCTTGCCCATATGGGTGAGCTTGATGTCGCCGCCTTCCACGTCGGCCAGGCGCAGCAGCTGCATGGCTTCGGCCACCGGGAACAGTTCGTCCACTTCCAGCTCCTGCTCATAGGCGATGTCGGGCAGGTCGGCCTTGCCGTCATAGGGCGGGGCGGCCAGGGCCTCGATCAGGCCGGCGATCTGGTTGGGCGAGACATGGGTCAGCGGCATCTCGATGCCGACATGGGCCTTGGTCTGCTGCTCGCGCATGCGCTCCACCCGCCGTGCCGTCATCTCCACATAGATGCGATCGACATAATCCTCGAACTGGGTCGAGGTGCGCTCGCGCGGCTGCGGCAGATCGATCTTGATCTCCGAGGCGACGCGGCCGGGATTGGAAGAGAAGAGCAGCACCCGGTCGCACATCAGCACCGCTTCCTCGATATTGTGCGTGACTAGGATGATGCCTTTGATCGGCAGCTTGCCGTTGCCCCACAGCTCGATCAGGTCGGTGCGCAGGTTTTCTGCCGTCAGCACATCCAGGGCACTGAACGGCTCGTCCATCAAAAGGATGCTGGGATGCACCACCACGGCGCGGGCAAACCCGACGCGCTGGCGCATGCCGCCGGACAGCTCGCGCGGATAGGCGCTTTCGTAACCGTCCAGGCCGATCAGGTCGATGGCGGCCAGCGCTCGCTCGCGCATCTCGCGCGCCGGCAGGTTCAGCGCCTCAAGACCGAGCTGCACATTCTCCAGCACTGTCAGCCAGGGAAAGAGCGCAAAGCTCTGAAACACCATGGCGACGCCCTGCACCGGGCCCTGGATCGGCGCGCCCATGTAAGACAGGTTGCCGCCCTGCGGCCGCGACAGGCCCGCGATCAGACGCAGCAGGGTGGACTTGCCGGAGCCGGACCGGCCGAGCAGCCCGACGATCTCACCCTGCTTGAGCGTGAGGTTGACGTCATCCAGCACCAGCAATTCCTCGCCGCCGCCGCGGGGAAAGCTGCGGCGCACATGCTTCACATCAAGCAGATCGGTCATCGCAATACCTCACGTCAGTCTGAACTTGCGCTCGGCGTACCAGTAGAGCGGCCGCCAGACAATCCGGTTGATCACCACCACAAAGAAGCTCATCACCGCCGTGCCCAGCACCACGCGGCGGAAATCGCCGCGGGTCACGGCGTCGGCAACATAAGCGCCAAGGCCATGGGCATGCAGCGTGGTCGTTCCCCAGCTCGCCACTTCCGCAACGATGGAGGCGTTCC
>CAYQZM010000327.1:0-3103 GCA_964421935.1 uncultured Rhizobium sp.
AGCCGGACGCCAAGATATTCGGCGACACGGGGTTTTCCCCCGCCCGCCTGCACCGCATGGCCAAGTCCAAGGCCTATCTCTTCCGCGGGGTGGAAATCCGCTGGCAATGCGATCCGTCCCTGATCAAGGACGAGACCCCGGCCGAGGATGTGCTGAAATTCCCCGGCGGATTGCTGGACTTCCTGAAGAGCGAGATCGGCAAGACCACCACCGTCACCGAACGCGAATTTTCCGGCCGCACCGAGAACCGCGACGGCCGCGGCGCGGTGGAGTGGGCCGTGACCTGGGCACCGGGGCGCGACGCCTTCACCCGCAGCTATTGCAACACCATTCCCACGCCGCAGGGCGGCACCCATGAGCAGGGTCTGCGCAATGCCCTGGTCAAGGCCCTGCGCGCCCATGGCGAGCGCACCAACAACCGCAAGACGTCCCTGATCACTGCCGACGATGTGATGGACGCGGCCTGTGCCGTGCTCTCCGTCTTCATCCGCGAGCCGGAATTCCAGGGCCAGACCAAGGACAAACTCTCCTCACCCGACGCCCAGCGCCTGGTCGAAGTCGTGGTGCGCGATCATTTCGATCATTGGCTGGCCGAAAGCCCGGCCGAGGCCAACAAGCTTCTGGACTTCGTCATCGACTGCGCCGAGGACCGGCTCAAGAAACGACAGGAAAAGGAAGTCAGCCGCAAGGCCGCCACCCGCAAACTGCGCCTGCCCGGCAAGCTGGCGGATTGTTCCAATGATGCGGCGTCGGGCACGGAAATCTTCCTGGTCGAAGGCGACAGTGCCGGCGGCAGTGCCAAGCAGGCGCGCGATCGCGCCACCCAGGCCATCCTGCCCCTGCGCGGCAAGATCCTGAACGTGGCCTCGGCCGCCGCCGGCAAGCTGGCGCAAAACCAGGAACTGTCGGACCTGGTGCAGGCGCTGGGCTGCGGCACCGGCGTCAAATACAGCGAAGACCAGCTGCGCTACGAGCGCGTGATCGTGATGACCGACGCCGACGTGGACGGCGCCCATATCGCCTCGCTGCTGCTGACCTTCTTCTATCGCGAGATGCCGGAACTGATCTCGGGCGGGCATCTTTTTCTGGCCATGCCGCCGCTTTACCGCCTGACCCAGGGCGGCAAGACCATCTATGCGCGTGACGATGCCGACCGCGAGCGTTTGCTCAAAAGCGAATTCCGCGCCAACGCCAAGGTGGAAGCCTCCCGCTTCAAGGGCCTGGGCGAGATGATGCCGTCACAGTTGAAGGAAACCACCATGCGGCCGGGTCATCGCACCCTGGTCCAGGTACAGGTCGCGGGCGACGACGCCAAGACCACGGAAAATCTGGTCGAACGGCTGATGGGCAAGAAGCCGGAACTGCGCTTCCAGTTCATCCAGGAGAATGCGGAGTTTGCGCGCGAAGCGGTAGACGTCTGACGATCGGCGCTCGTCCGCACGCTGACGCGGCGCATCCCGCCTACGCTCCTTTTAAGTGGCCCTTCCGGCTCACGCCTACGGGCCTAAGCGCGCATTGCCCAGGCGTCGGTGAGCAGACGCGGCTTGGGATTCTTGTAGGGGTTCGGCACCTGCACCTGCACGCTCTTGCCCATGATGACGAGCTGCACATCGTCATCATCCGCGGCCTGTTCCTGAGGCTGGGCCTGAGCCTGGTGCTCGACCTGGGTCGTATCGGGCGCAGCGGCGTCCTTGCCCGCAGCTGACGGATCATCGGCAAAAGCCGGGATGGATGAGATCAGCAGCGCGGCAGCGGCCGCGGATACAAGCTTGAGCATGGGACCCTCCCGGTTTCATCTCGTAAACGCCGAGGACCCCGGTTGGAGCCGCAAATAGCGGGGCTTCGGCAAAAGCGGACGAAATCGCGGCCTCAGACCGAAGCACGGGATCGTTCTTGGCGCTTTGGAGTTATGGCGCCTCGCCTTAAAATGGAGCGGCAGCTAGTCGGCGAGGACCAGGAGCGATGGACGACAGGACCAAAGAGGCGCTGGAAGCGGCGGCGTTCCGCCGGCTGGTCTCTCATTTGAGGCAGCGCACGGACGTGCAGAATATCGACATGATGATCACCGCCGGCTTTTGCCGCAATTGCCTGGGCGACTGGTACCGCGAGGCCGCGGCCGAGCGCGGCATCGCCCTGGGCAAGGACGAGGCGCGGAGCCTGGTCTATGGCATGGCGCCGGAAGAGTGGAAGGCCAGGCATCAGAAGGAGGCCACACCGGAACAGAAGGCCGCCTTCGCCGCCGCCCAGAAGCACCAGTAAGGCTTTAGGGTCCTGGCAAAACGATGCGGTTGACCAGCACCGTGCGATCACCCGTCTGCGACGGCACCGCCCAGCTGGGGCGCGCCTTCAGCAGCTTTTCTCCCTCCGGCGGCAGGCCCCGTTTTTGCACATTCAAGGTCAGGGATGCGGATACGGCTACGAGCTGATGCAGGACGATGCGGATATGGCCGCAGTCCGGCGTGCCGCAAATGAGCTGGACCGGACGCGATCCGACCGGCTCGGTGATGCCGCCAATGGTGACAGAGGCGATTTTCGCTTCCGGCGGCAGCATCAAGGCGATGCCGTCGCCCTCGCCCGCAAGGTCCAGTACGACATCCTTGCCATTGCGATGGACGCTGGCCGATGGCGGTGCAAAGCGCGCAGCGCCTGCGGGCGCGGCATAACTGCGATCGGGTGCGCCGTGCGGTGCCAGTGAGAAGGCCGCTGCCGTCCGCAAGGATGCGGGAAGCTTGCGCACCGGATCGGCGAGCCACCAGGCCTTGCCATCCTGCTCGGCATAGCGAATGTTCAACCGCTCCGGCGCCGTGTCGCTGAAGGCGGGCTCGAGCCCTGCCACCACTGCCAGCACCAGCGCCAGGACCAGCGCGCTGCCGGCCGCCCAGCGCCAGGGACCGGAGGGGCGCAGCAGGGGCAGCAGCGCCAGAAATCCGAAGGCCGCCGTGAGCGTGAACAGAGCATGCATCCGCAAGCCCATGATCGCCTCGCCGCCGGCGTTGAGACCGATCCAGACGATCAGCGCCGCCAGGGCCGCGACCAGCACCGCGACCGGCCGCCCGCCCCGCGCCGTGATCAGAAGCAGCGGGGCCGCGACGATGGACGGAAA
>CAYQZM010000328.1:0-13319 GCA_964421935.1 uncultured Rhizobium sp.
ACCACCGCCGCCACCACCGTGGCCGGCGTCAGCCAGCGCGGCGGGCGCGATCAGAAGCAGGGCGGAGATGAAAAGGGCGAGATGCTTGCGCATGACGATGACCTCCTGGATGGCGGGTCAGCGGGAATGCTACGCCTCTGCCGCCCGGACCGCCATGGGACCAGCCCGCCCAATTCTCTCAATGTTTGTCGGATCAGGGCCACCGCCTTGAATCGTTCCCAAACAAGAGTAGCGTTTCCACGACATACCCTGGGGGTTTGCATGCGCCTGGTGCTTGCCGCCGCCGCCCTGCTCGCCTCGGCCGTTGCCGCGAACGCCCAGTACCTGGGCAATGCGACCGTCAATCCGTTTCTTCCCCCCGCGCCACCGCGACTGCCGGGCACTTTCACCAATCCCTATGGCAACAGCTTCACCAGCCCGAAGCTCTATGACAGCCAGGGCAATTTCCACGGCGACGTGAATGCCAATCCCTACGATCCGGACAGCATCGCCAACCCCTATGGGCGTTACGGCAGCCGCTATTCACCCGACAGCGTCAACAATCCGTACGGACAGTTCGGCAGCCGCTACGCGCCGCAGAGCCCCAACAATCCCTATGGCACCGGCCTGCCGGTCTATGGACCGACCACGCCATAGCGCATCGCGCCGTGACGGCCGCTTTGGTCTGCGAAATCTTCAGCGGCCGAGGACCCTGAGATCGCGTGTCAGCGGGACAACGCTGGTGCCATCGGGGCCGATATCCAGGCCCGCCGCGTGAAGGTCATTCCACTTGCGCACGGTCATGCACACTTGCGGGCCTGGCAGGCGGGAGTCGGGCCGCTGTGACGGCGGCCTGCAATAGGTGGGCTCGTTGGCGCCCTTGTCGCCGCTTTTTGGCGCTTCTTCCGTGTTCAGGTTGGGCAAGGCGGGAGATATCGTCGTGTGCAACTGCGCCCAGCCTGGCGGCGCCAGCAGCATCAGACCCAGCATTGATGCGCCCACAACGCGAAGCCAAGCCATGGCGACGTCCCGACGGCAGCCCATGGATATTACTACGGCAGGCTGTGGCCGTAACGCCGCGCGCGCGGTTGATGGGATTTCAAATCTTTTAGATTGGAGGGGAGCGCTTGGCTCAACGGCGTCCGGCTGCCATTTGACAAAAAATCACCGGCGCGGCGCGCGGCGCGCCACAAGAACCTCGCCCCTGTTGCCTCAGCTCCCCAGCGCCGCGAGCAGGACGCTCACCGTCATGGCGATCACGATAAGGGAGCCGATCGTCCAGAAGGTCGCGCGGACTTCATGGATTTGTCCGGTGAGATAGGCGGCGAAGTGGAGCAGCCGCGATACCACATAGCCATAGAGCAGCCACTGGGCGCGCGCCAAGGACGGACCGGTGAGAACATAGAGAAATCCGGCGGCGAGAAAGAACGGCAGATTCTCCAGATCGTTGAGCTGGATGCGCCGGATCCGTTCGACATATTCGTTGGGCTGGGTCTGGTTCGGATTGGGCTGGGGATTAAGCGGCGTCCGCTTGAGGTCCTCGGGCGAACGGAAGCCGCCCTTGACCTTCATCATGCGCCAGACGGTGAGCCAGGACATGCCCACCGCCTTCAGGATCATCAACGACGCGGCGATCGCATACGTCGCAAACAGCGGCTCGTGAAGACTGATCTGGTTCATGGCGCCCCTCGCCCCTGCCATCCCAACAGAGTCATCCCAACATAGCCGAAGGCCTCCGGGCCGGCCATGACAAGACCGGCATCCGCGCGGCATCCGTGAGCGACGGCGCGCGCCGCGTAAGCGGGTCGCGCGGCAAGCCCGGCGCGGCCCGCCGGATTGGACTGGTTGGGATCGCAACGAAATGAAAAGGCGCCATCCGGCGCCCGCGTCGTATCAGGCGCCGGCACCAAATGTCATCCCCGGCCGGGCGCGTTGCTCTCGCGCTCGCCGGGGATGAGAAAGGCGTTGGCTAAAACGCCATACGGATGATCAGCGGTGGGGCGTCGAGGCTGCGCCGGCGACAGCGCCCGTCCCGCCACCCACGGCCGCGCCAACCGCGGCGCCGGGCGCGCACCCAACCGGCAAGGTCACCAGGCATCCAATGGCCGCGCCAACACCGGCGCCAGCCATCCCGCCCTTCACCGCGCGCGCGCCGGGATCGGGATGCCAACGTCCCTCCACATAATAGCCGCGGTCATCGGCAGGGTCGGAGCGCCAGTGAATATGCGTATCATTCTGATGGGTGTCGTACCAATCGGAGTGATAATAGGTGATCGGCGCGGATTCCCCATAGGCATACACTTTATGCGTCCGCCAGCAATCGCCGTCCCGATTGCACGCGACATAGGTTTCCTCGACAGCGGCCGTGGCGATGGTGGGCGCCATCGCGCCCGCAAGAACGAGAAACGAACTCAGTCCAAGCGCGGTGTGAAATCTTTTCATGTGTCACCTTTCGTTGCGGGCAGTCGCTTCCGACAGCTTTTCAGTGCCGTAATAAACGAGGCCGGTAGACGATGGTTGCGATGAAACCCCGGAGCACGGTGTTTGTACGCCGGGCCACATCCGGAACATCGCTGTGCCCTGGCAGGCATCACGGCGATTCAACGAGCGGCCGGCGAAAAAGACTCGCTTACAAAAGTTACGCCGCGCGCACGGCGCGAAGCCGACCTCCGCCGGCAGCAGCGCACCGCCCCGCAGGGCGCGCGCCTCGGCCCGGGGCAAGGAATGGCGAACATATTCAAAGGACTGAGCATCTCGTTGCCTCGCGCAGGTGAATGTGTCTGAATCCCTGCAAATCTGGCTTCGGGGGCCGGGGTGTCTGGAAAAACCGGGAGGGTCGGTTCAGGCCCTAAAGACAACGGCACAGGCATTGATTCCATAGCGCAGGCGATGGCCGGCGCCAGGCGCGCGGACGCGCGCGCCGAGGCGCGCCCCAAAGACCAGCAAAAGCTGATCGCAGCCCAACACCATCGCCTGGCCGTGAACCGGTCTCACCCGGCGCTGGCGAAATTCAAGGAAGCGGAGAAACACGCGCCCGACGGGTGGCGCGCCTGAACGTCAGGCCAGAATTCAAGGGAGGGTCATATGTTCAACACCACAGCGATTGTCGCCATCATCAGCGCACTAGTGACATTCCCCATCGCGGCGTATGCCGATGCCAAGTCCGAAATCGCCACCGCGGCCCAGCATGCGGGCCTGGCGGCCGCGGCGCCCAATCTCGCGCAAACGCACACGCATCTGCATCACGCCATGAATTGCCTGGTCGGGCCCAAGGATGCCGACTTCGACAAGACCAATATGAATCCCTGCGCCCAGCAAGGTAACGGCGCTTTCCCCGATGAGAGCGACCCGGACATCAAGGTCAAGCTTCAGAACGCCATGTCCGCGGCTGCCGACGGCATCGCATCCAACGACGAAGCCACGGCCAAGAAGAACGCTGCCACGACCCAAAGCCTGCTTGAGGCCATCAAATAGCGCACTGCCGCTCACCGGCGGGCGCCTGGATGCCGAGCGTTCTCTATTGAACGATTCCTGACGGCGCAGGAAATGACATTGAGGAGTTGTGCCCCAACTCCATGTCATGGCCGGGCCTGACCCGGCCATCTATCCGTCTGCTCCGTATCTGGCATGGCTGGCGCGCATACGCTGGCGCTATGCGCCAGAGGCCGGCCATGACAAGTTGGCAGAAAGCTGAGCGCAGCACCGTCGTGCGCGGCCGGCCGGTGGTGAGCGATCCGAAGGGGTTGTTCTAACTTTCGCTTACGTCATAGCTACCTTGGCGATCCAGAACTGTCGGGAGCAGCGTCCTTCGGGCTGACAAGGCCAGCTGCATAACCTGCGATGGCTAACAGAAGGCCGGAAATATTAGGCCAATCGATCTTGCCGGTACAGAATGCGATTCCAGCTAAAAATAAAATCAAGAGAAGCAGCAACAAAGCCGACGTATATTGGCCCCAGCCCGACTTTTTGGTTAGAAAAAATCCCAATAATGCTCCGCCAAAAATCACAGCCACGACAACTGTGGTTGTATTTATTTCCATTACGCCCCTCCTCCAAAATCAAACCCCACTAATCATTCTCAGCAGAAAGCCACTCCCCTAGATCAATAACGTCACAACACTTGAGGTCGGTATAGTAAGGTGCCTGATCCGCGCTTGTAAGCAGAACACGACCCTCGACCTGACACATCGAGGCAGTAAAAAGATCAGCATGACTATCGTAAGGCCCCTGCGTCAGCATTGTGCCTGCTGAATCGGCGATGCTCGCAGCGCCGATATTGTACGCTGTTTTTATTTTGAGCTTCTTGGCAACGTATGGCGCCAATTCCGCCGCCTCGTCTTCGTACAGATCCTAAAATTCCCTCCAAACTATAGAAGGAACTGCGATAGATCCGTTTTTTAGCGCCTCTTTAAAGGCCGCCTTTTCATTGGTACCCACCCGGCGCCAGAAGTCCTTCGCCTCGCGCTGGTGATCGACAAAGGCGCCCGGCACCCCGCCGCTGGTCTTGACCAGGTCGAAGGTGGCGCCGCCCGGCCAGCTTGCGGTGCAGAGCTGCCAGCCCAGGTCAAAGGCCCGTGCCGCGGCGAAACGGTCGGCCTCCAGCCTTAGCTCCGCTTCCGCGCCGTCCTTGGTGGCGCAGCGTTCCTTGCAGCGCAGATGGCCCAGGCGGAATTCGCGCTCATAGACCGTCAGCTTCGACCAGCCCTTGCGCGCGCCGGCCGTCTTGCCCAGCACGCGATCCTGCACATGGTCGGCGCCGATCACCGCCGGGCCGATCACTATTTCATTTTTTGGCGGCTCACCGACCTGCGGCTTCAGTTTCTTCTTCGCCTTCATTCGTAACGCTCCGCATATTTGCCGCGCTTGAGCAGCCGGTCGGCGCGGTCCTTGGCCTCCGCGACCTTGGCCGCATCGATCGGCGGCGCCACCGCAAAGCCGTCGAAGCGCCGCTCGGCCAGGAAGCGCCAGGCATGCACGGGCCGATAGTTCACCCGGGCGGCGCACAATTCGCGGAAGGCCGGCACGGTGCGGATGGCGCTGGCGCGGTCGGCCGGTGACAGGCGCACCCACTCTGCCCGCGCCTTCTTCTTCGACATCAACGGATCGGTTGGGTACGCCTTCCAGAATTCCTCGAAACAATCCACCGACACGTCCGCGCCAGCGGACAGACTTGAGTCTGTCTCTTCTCTTGTCTGCTCTGTCTCTTTCTCTGGGCTGGCGCCTTGCGCGCAATCCGCTAGCGGCGTGCCGGCGTCTTCCGCGATAAAACCCGCACATCTCAGCGCTTCCAGGTCCACCCGCGTGCGCGCCGCGATCTTTTTGCGCACCCAGCGCGGATCGCCCGGTATGCGGTTGCCCTGCTTGCTGGCCAAAAGAAAAATGCCGATCAGATGCCACTTGCTGTTGTCGGGCAGCGTGGCAAATTCATAGTCGTCCAGCAGCCGGGCATAGAGCTTGATCCAGGTGGGATCGCGGTCCTTGTAATGCTGGTACTGGTCCCAGTTGGTGACACGGAAGAAATCCATCAGCGCCGCCGCACCTGCTCGCGAAACACATCGCGCAACGCATGCTGCGCCTCTTCCCGCAGCGGCACGCCCATCTCGCGCAGCATCGCCTTGGCCTGGCCGGCATCGCGCGCCACCTCGATCCGCATGCCGGCGGCGCGCAGGGTGATGAAGGCGTTGGTCTGCGCATGGGAAAGCTTGCCGTCGCGGGCCATCAGATGCAGGCCCAGCGCCCGGCCTCGGTGGCAGACCACGATCACGGGAGCCGATGCCGCGGCGAAGACACAGGCCTCCGGCGGCAGCAGGCGCCGCAGCTCCGCCATCAGCGCGGCTTCCGGGCTGAGATCTTCCTCGGGAGCCCGCCGCCGCGTGCGTTCCACATTCAGGCCGAACAGCGTCTTCATTCCTTTTCTCCTTCTGCGGGGCGCGGGTAAAGGTCGGGGCGCAGCGCATGCGCGGTGATGGCGCCGCCGGTGGCCTGCTGAAGCTTGACGCACCATTCGGCCGGCACCCGCTTGCCGCGCTTCAAGACGTCGCTGACCGCCTGGGGCGTCACGCCCACGGCCCGGGCCAGCGCCACCTGCGTGCGCAAATGCTCCCGTATCGCCTGGCGAAGCGCCCTGATGCCGGTGATTTCCGTTGTGTTCTGCATGCCCACCTCCCGTGAACGGAAGGAGAACAAGATTGCTTGCGGGGTGTCAACAAGCAAACTTGTGCCGAATGGGGATTCCGGCAGATTACAAGATATCTTGTGTAAGCATCCAGATTTCTTGTATACTGTTTCACATGAAAACTGCAGGTGACCGTGTTCGTGAGCGCCGTGCCGCGCTGAAGCTCAGCCAGCCGCAGCTCGCCAAGAAGGCGGGCATCACCTATCAGGCCATCCAGCAGCTGGAAGCCGGCGGTGGCTCCAAGCATCTGGTCGCCATCGCCCGCGCGCTGGGGGTCACCGCCGAATGGCTGGCCGATGGCGTCGGCCCTGCCCCCAAGGCCGGCGCCAATCCGAAAGCGCTGGCCGAGAAGCTGAAGGTGCTGGGCATGGCCCAGTGCGGACCCGACGGCTGGTCGCTGTGGAACGGCGACATCATCGACATGGTGGACCGCCCGGCCTCCCTCGCCGGCGTGCCCAATGCCTATGCCGTCTATGTCGTCGGCGCCTCGATGGAGCCGCGCTATTACCAGGGCGAGCTGGTGATGATCCATCCCGGCAAGCCGGTCACCGGCGGCGCCTTCGTGCTGGTGCAGCGCCGGCCCAGGAATGACGGCGACACGCCGCTGGCCGTGGTCAAGCGCCTGGTCAAGCGCACCGCCACCAAGACGGTGCTGGAACAGTTCAATCCGGGGCGGACCTTCGAGATCAGAAACGACGACATCGTCTCCATCCACCGCGTGGTCGGATCGGGCGAAGCGTGAAGCGAGGCGCGACGCTTAGGCGATCCATATCAGCCACACGCGCCGGACTGAGCGCCAATGGATGCGCGCGCTCTATCGAGGGCCGGGCGCCCCATCGGCCTGGAGATATGTGCTGTAAACCCAGCCCCGCGTGATGGCGTCATCCTTGCCCTTCACGCCGACCTCGATCCATTTGCCGGAGGTCGACAGGATCTCGACCTGGGCGCCTTTCTTGAGGGTCAAAACCACATCGCCTTTGCCGGATGCGGTTTTACGCATGTTGACGCCGCGAAGCACCGTGGCGGTGTGCGCCGCCGCCTGGGGCGCGGGCCTGGCGGGCGCGGGGGCCATGGGCGCCGCCGCCTCATCGCCGAGATACGGGCCCAGATAAGCCTTCGCGTAGGGATAAAGCAGGATCAGCGGGGTGATGCAGCAGACCGCGAAGCAGAAATCCCGCAGCAGGGACAGTTTCGAACGCCCGGCCGGCTGTTCGTCCTGGCCCGTGCTTTTGCTGTAGGCGGCCCGGAGGGCGTTGTCGGAACGGTCCTGCCCCGGGGCCTGCTGCCTGGCGAGCGTGGTCCTGAGGGATGCGACCTCCAGATTCAGCGCATCGATGCGGGCCTGGTCGTGAATGGACGTGCCCCGATTTTTGCGGCTGGCGCGGGCTTCCGCCTCCTGGCATCGCGCCGTCAGGGATGCGATTTGGGCTTTGCCCTGGCTTTGCGCGAGGGACATTTCTTCGCGAAGAGCCCCTTCCTGGGCCAGCCAATTGTCCCGCTCGCGTTCAAGCAGTCGGTCGGCCTGCTGGGCAGCGGCCGCGTGCTCATGTTCCAACTGCGTTTTTGCCAGTGCCGCCTGGGCCAGCTGTTCCTTGGCATCTTCCAACGCCCGTTCGCGCTCGGCCAGGGCCAGGCTCGCGGCCGCGAGCTGATCGTTCAGGGATTGCAGCGCCGCGGCATTGCGATCCGGGCCCTCGTCCTGCGCGCGGGCCTGCGCAGGCGTCTTCGCCAGCGCCGCCTCCAGCATCAGGATCTTTTCCCTCTGCGGGGCGAGCAGATCATGGCAATGCCGTTCATGCTCGGCCTGCAGCTTTTCGATCAGCGCGTCCTGTTCCCTGTTCCAGTCCTTTCGCGCCTGCTGGACGGCGGCGGCGAACTCGGCATTCCAGCGCTCCCGGGCGGACCGCAGATTTGCCTCGCCGTCGGCCGCGGCCGCCTGGCGGATGTCTTCACGCTGTTCCTGCGACAGGGCTTCCTGGCGGCGCTGCGCCGCCTCCAACTGCGCGTCATGGCTGGCGCGCAGCGCCTGCTCGGCTTGCGCGGCCCGCTGGGCGCCATAGGCCTCCCGCGATTGCTGTTCCTCCTGCAGCCGCTGTTCCGATGCCGCAGCCCGCGCGGCCAGGGCCGTGATCTCCGCTTGCAGGGCGGCACGCTGCGCCTCCAGCTGCCGCTGATGCTGGACGGACGCGGTCTCCAGTCTCTGGTCGAATTCCGCCTGCAGGCTCTGGCGCAGGCGCTCGCCGTCGCGTTCCTTTTCGCCCTGCCCCGCGATGCGTGCGGTCAGCGCGGCGATCTGCGCCTCAAGCGCGGCGCGCTGGGCCTCAAGCTCCTGCCGGTGCCGGGCAGCGGCCTTGGCGGTGGTCTGGTCGAATTCCGCCTGCAGGCGCTGGCGCAGGCGTTCGCCGTCGCGTTCCTTTTCACCCTGCCCCGCGACGCGCGCGGTCAGCGCGGCGATCTGTGCCTCAAGCGCGGCGCGCTCAGCCTCAAGCTCCTGCCGGTGGCGGGCCGCGTCCCGGTCGCGTTCCTGATCGAAGGCGCTCTGCTGGCGCTGCCGCACAAGCTCGGCTTCCTGTTCCCTTTCGCGCCGTTCCTCTTCCATCGCGGCCTGCAGCCGGCCGATCTCGGCTTCCCGGATGGCAAACAGCGCCTGCATCTTTCCCAGCTGGCTTGCCACCAGGCTGGCCTGCGCATCCGGTCCGGGCTCGTTTGCCGCCGGGGCCGCGGCCGCGGTGAAGGAGACCGGGAGGTCGAGCACCTTCAGAGTGGTGGCTTCGCCGCCGTGAAGAGAGGTGACGCGTATGGTCAGGACATGGTCAGCGGCGGCGTGGGAAGGAACCTGGTATGTCACATCATCCAGTTCGTCGGACGCCAGCGACCAGGAGGCGTCACCGTTTCGCGTTCCCGCCGACAGGCTCGCCCCCTGGGGCATTTTCTCTATGCGCAGGAACAGGCGGCCCCGTCCCTTGAATGGCGCCAGCAGGGGCCGCAAGGTCAGGGCCGTCGACAGTTTTGCCGCCGTGCCGCGCGCAACGCGCCCCGCCGCGGGGGCGGCAAAAGCCACCGGACCGCCAGTGTCGGATATCTCTGCCGCAAGCTTTGATCGTGCCATGCCGATGGATTCAGGAAAGGCTGCCTGGCCATATCCTGAATCCAACCCGGTAATATTGAAGCAAAACGGGGGCGCGACTTTTGTCTCAAGCTTTAGGCATTCGGCGCGGCCAGGCCGGGTTTTTGCCGCAAGGTCCGCCCGCGGGCCTTACGGCACGGCGTCGAGCTTGGCTTTCAGCTCCGCGGCAGTGCCCTGAAAGCCATAGGCGCCGGGAGAGCGTTGCTGGAATTTCCTGGCGCTGGCCAGCCCGCCCGCCAGAACCGGATCGAAGCCGGCATCGCGCACCAGCCCTTCCGCCACGCGAACCGCCTGGGGATCGTCGCCCGCGATCGGGATACCCATCCTGGGATCGGGGCGGTTCGACTGGCTCTCGAAAGCCTTGGCGCCCATGCTGTTGAAGGCGCGCACCAGCCGGGTGCCGGCGAGATATTTCTGCGAGGTCACGCCGATGCCATTGGTGTCCGCCTCCTTGGTGATGGCATCGCCATCGCGCGTCGGCACCGCATTGGTGGCATCCAGCATGATCTTACCTTTCAGCGCATCCTTGTAGTCGGCGCCGATCTGGGGCAGCGCCGCATAAGGCACCGCGATGAACAGTGCGTCGCCATAGGCGATGGCCTGGGCGACGGTACCGGCATGGGCAAGCGGTCCCAGCCTGGCCACCAGATCCTTCAGTTCATCCGGGTCGCGGGTGGCAAACATCACCGGATGGCCCGCCTTGATCCACAATCCCCCGACCGAGGCGCCGATGTTGCCAGCGCCGATGATGCCGATGCGCGACTTGGCCTGGGCCATGGCGGCGGTGCCGAGCAGTGCCGTACCGGCCGCGGCGGCGAACACGACTCTGCGGGTCAAGTCAGACTGCATGATGGCCTCCCTGGTTTTTCCAAGCCTAGCTGCTTGCCGCTGTTTCGGGAACCGCGCGGCCCGGCTTGATTTCATTGGCAATTTCATCGGGCGCCCGCCCCGGTGCGGTTGGAGAGCCGGCCGGCTTGCGCTAGCTTCGCCGTCAAGGCGCAGGCACGGGGAGAAACGCGCATGAGCAGGCCCATCATCAGGCATATCCTGTTCGCGGCGGGATTTGCCGCCCTGGCCGCATCGGTGCCGGTCAGGGCACAGGTCGCCGGCTCCGATCATCTTTCCACCGCCGGCGGCACGCTCGACATCGTGCCGATCCACCATGCCAGCATGATGCTCACCTATCAGGGCGCGCACATCCTGATCGATCCGGCGCCGCTGGACGGCGCCAAGCCCGACGCGGTGGCCGCGCCCTACAAGGCCATGCCGCAGCCCGATTTCATCCTGATAACGCATGTCCATGGCGATCATTTCAATGTTCCGATCCTGGAGGCGGTGGCGGGCCCCAAGACCGTGATCGTCGCGCCCCAGAATGTCCGCGATGCCATGCCGCCAGACCTGCAGGCCAGGACCAAGGTCATGAAGAACGGCGACAAAGGCGTGCTGGGCGCGGTGCCGGTGGAAGCCGTCGCCATGTACAACATCACGCCCGCGCGGCTGAACTTCCACCCCAAGGGCGTCGGCAACGGCTATGTCATGACCTTTGCCGACAAGCGGGTCTATGTCGCCGGCGATACCGAGGAGACGCCGGAGCTGGAGCATCTGCCCAATATCGCCCTGGCCTTCATTCCGGTGAATCTGCCGTATACGGAAGATGTGCCGGCGGCGGTGAAGTGGGTGAAGGATTTCAAGCCCAGGATGGTGTTCCCGTACCATTATCGCAATGGCGACGGCGCCACCAGCGACATGGCGGCCTTCTCCACTGCGGTTGGCACTGCCAGCCTGGTGAGATTGCGCAAATGGTATTGAGCAGCGCGCCGCGCCCTTAGCTGTTGCGGCCGCCGCGATAGAAGATATGCCGGCCGATATGGGCGGTCTTTTCCAGGGTCGGGGCCCAGTCGGGGCGCACATAGACGGCGTGATAATGCGTCGCCCCGCCGGTGACGTTGCCCAGCGCCACCTCCCGCGTGAGAATCTGCGCCGCCAGCTCCTCGGATTTCTGCCACGCCGCCACCTCGCGCGGGCGCTTCAGCGACCCGTCGCAGGTGAAGGAGAATTGGCAGCCGCGATGGGCGGCCCCCTCATAGACCACCGCGCAGATGGAATGGCCGAAATGGCCCGTATCGATGCGGTGGAAGACGACCTCGGCGACCGCCTTCTCGCCGCGGCTGCCTTCGCCGCGGGCTTCGTAATACAGTGCCTCGGCCAGGCAGCGATGCTCGGCGATCAGCCCGGTCAGCACCGTGTCCTGTGCCGGCATTGCCGCAGCCGCGACCGTCGTGGCGGCAGCAGCGGGACGATAATTCGCCGCCGCGCCGAACGTGGCGCTGACGGTGGCCAGTACCACGCCCGCGACGGCAAGCAGCACGCGGTCCGCACGTGACATCTGCTGGTTGTAGTCCATGCCTGTTTCCCGACAATCTCGTCAGGAACGGTGCAGGCGCCATGCCACGGCCATATTGTGCGCCGGCGGGAAATCGTCAGGAAAAGCGTGAGACGGGATGCTTAACCGCTGCGACGCATATGCAGGAGCAAATGCGCCGTCCTAAACGCGGACATTCATATGTCCCCCTCCGCCCTGCGCATCGCAAGCGATGCTACGGGCACCTCCGTCCGGCCTTCGCGCCTTCGGCGCTTGGCGTTCGGTTGGCTTGGCCGCCAACCTCACCCTCGCATGTGCTTTGCACGCGAGGGGGAGGAAGCTGGTGGATATTACGGGGTGAGGAGCGGTTCGTCGAAGGCGAATGAAATGGTCCAGAGGACCATTTCAAGCGACGAACGCCGCGATATCCGGCGCTCGAGCCTAGACGCGCACATATTCTGGGCCTTTCGTGTACTTCGCCCAATCGTAAAGCGGTGCATTTGCCTTCTGCCAGTTGGGCATTGCTTCCATGCGCCGGTACCAGCGCTCCACATTCGGCCACGCCGCGAAATCGCAGCCCGTCAGCTCGCCCAGCGAGACGATGCCGGAGGCCTGATAGTCGGCGATACTCAGCACCTTGCCGCACAGAAAGACATTGTCCCCGCCCAGCATCGCGTCGTTCATCACGCCCAGCAATTTGCGCGAGCGGGTCTGGCCGCGGCCCAGCACCAGCGACTGCGCCTTCTCGTCTTCCCATTTGACGTGGTTCAGCACCTGCGGATAGCAGAGATTGTGGCCGAAGGCGGGGTAAAGCCCGGTATTGACCCAATCCATCGCCGCGTTCACCCGGGCGCGCGCCTCCAGGTCTTTGGGATAGGCGGGCGACTCCACCACATCGGCAAGGTATTTCAGGATCGCCGAACATTCCGGCAGGATCAGGTCGCCATCTTCCAGCACCGGCACGGCATTGTTGGGATTGATGGCACTGAAGGCGGGGCCATATTGCTCGCCATTCATCAGGTCGACGACCTGCTCTTCCAGCGCCAGGCCATGATCGGCGGCGAACATGGCGATCGGCCGGCAGCCGGGCGATGCGGGGAATGTGTAAAGCTTCATGAGGCCCTCCTTTAAAGTGTTGCGGGCGACCTTAAGGGACGCCACAGCAGAAAGGCAAAACTGACAGCCGCCATCGCGCCGGCCGCAGCGGCGACGGGGGCTGAGCCCAGCACCCGGTCGAAAATCTGCGGTTCGGCCAGGCGCGCGCCTGTCGCCGCATCGTGAAACGTCGCCGGCAGCCAGGCGACATTCCATCCGGCATGCAGCGCCCAGGAAAAGCCGATATGCCGGAAGGCGAGATACAAGTTGTTCATCGCCAGCCCGGCACAGAACAGGGTCGCCAGCGCCGGAAGCGAAAGCGGCAGGTGCATGGGATTGCTGTAGCGATAGAGGAGAAAGTGCGCCGCGGGAAAGACCAGGGCCAGGGCCAGGCATGCCAGGATCACCGGCATCAGCGCCTGCGGCCGCAGATGGTCAATCAGCAGGCCAAGCAACAGCGCCCGGAACAGGATCTCCTCGTTGAAGGCCTGAAACAGCAAGCCGGCCTGTTCCTTGCTGTCGGGCGCGGTCGCGCGCAACCCCACCGCCTCATAGACATAGTGCAGAAGCACGCCGCTGCC
>CAYQZM010000329.1:0-4982 GCA_964421935.1 uncultured Rhizobium sp.
TTTCGCCCTGGGCTCGGCGCTGAAGCCCAGCACGCGCGGCGGGGAATGCGTCGGCGTCATGCTGCCGACCGGGGCCGCTGCGGCCCTGACCTTCTTTGCCCTCACCGCCTTCGGCCGCATTCCCACCATGCTGAACTTCACCAGCGGATTGGCGGGCCTTAAGAGCGCGCTCTGCACCGCCCAGGTCAAGCGCGTCATCACCGCCCGCCGCCTGGTCGAGGTTGCGGGATTACAAGATGTGGTGGCGGCCCTGGATGCCGAGATCGTCTATCTGGAAGATGTGCGCGACAAGCTTTCCCTCAAGGACAAGCTGACCGCAGTGGCCGGCAAGCTGATGCCCGGCCTGCTGGCGGCGCGCCCCGATCCCGACAGGACGGCGGTGATACTCTTCACCTCGGGTACCGAGGGGGAGCCCAAGGGCGTCGCCCTCTCTCATGCCAACATCCTGGCCAACACGGCCCAGGTGCAGGCCCATATCGATCTTTATCCGCGCGACGTGCTGTTCAATCCCCTGCCCGTCTTCCATTGCTTCGGCCTGACGGTCGGCACGCTTCTGCCGCTGATTGCAGGCGTGAAGGTGGTGTGCCATCCCACGCCCCTGCAGCCGCGCGAGATCGTGCGCCGCATCCGGAAGCATGGCGCCACCATCCTGCTTTCGACCGACACCTTCATCAATCAGTATGCCCGCGCCTGCGATGCCGGCGAGCTCGACAGTTTGCGCATGGCGGTCTGTGGTGCCGAGCGGTTGCGCGACGAGACCCGCAGCTTCCTGCGCCGCAAGTCCAGCGTCACCCTGCTGGAAGGCTATGGCGTCACCGAAGCCGCGCCCGTGATCGCCGCCACCCAGATCGAGGCCAATCATCCCGGCACGGTGGGGCGCCTGATGGCGGGCATGCAGGCGCGCATCAAGCCGGTGGAAGGCATTTCGGGTGCCGGCGAGCTGGAGGTCAAAGGCCCCAATGTCATGCAGGGCTATATCAAGCCCGACGCGCCGGGAAAAATCGTGCCGCCCGAAGATGGCTGGTACAATACCGGCGATGTGGTGGCGATCGACGAGGACGGCTTCATTGCCATCCGCGGCCGGCGCAAGCGTTTCGCCAAGATCGGCGGCGAGACGGTGTCGCTGGCGGTGGTGGAGAATGTCGCCGCCGCTGTCTGGCCCGACAATGCCCATGCCGCGCTGGCGGTGCCGGACGGCCGCAAGGGCGAGCAGATCGTTCTGGTCACCGATTATCCCGAAGCGCGCCGGCTGGAGCTGGTAGCCTGGGCGCAGAACCATGGCGTGTCGGAATTGACGGTGCCGCGCCGGGTGCTGGTGCTGCCGGCCATTCCCCTTTTGGCCACCGGCAAGACTGACTATGTAGCCTTGCAGAAGCTGGCCGAGGCGGAACAAGGCGCCGCGCCACAGGTTTAACCGACGCCGCTGCAAAGGATCATGTCATGAAGCTCTATTATTCGCCGGGCGCCTGCTCGCTCGCCGCCCATATCGTGGCGATCGAGGGTGGTTTGGATGTGGCGCTCGAGAAGGTGGACCTGAAAACCCATCGCACCGAGAGCGGCGTCAACTTCATGACCATCAACGCCAAGGACTATGTGCCGGCGCTGGAGCTGGAGGACGGCGCGCTGCTGACCGAGAACACGGCCATCCTGCCTTATCTGGGTGACAGGACCGGATTGATGCCTGCCGAAGGCCTGGCGCGCTACCGGGTGCTGGAATGGCTGGGCTACATCACCTCGGAGCTGCACAAGGCCTTCACCCCGCTTTTCCATGGCGGTTCGGAGCATGAAAAGACCGAGGCGCGCGAGCAGATTCTGCTGCGGCTGGGCTTTATCGAGGACGCGCTGACGGGCGACTGGCTGATGGGCGACCAATTCAGCGTGGCGGACCCTTATCTGTTCGTGATCCTGCGTTGGAGCAGGACCTTGCATCTGGATTTGTCGTCCATGCCGCATCTGCTCGCCTTCAAGGCGCGGATGGAAACGCGGCCCGCGGTGCAGAAGGCGCTCGCGGAAGAAGGTCTTTATCAGCGTTGAAGTTACGCCTGTATGCAGACGGGTGAATGACCACCGCAAATGAAAATTTACTATCGCAGCACCTAAGACGTGCGCCCCGCCCCCATTTGCCTATTGTGAGAGGAGAAGCGCTGTCAGCGCTTCTTTAAGGCTGGGGAGTCTTCAAATGAAGTTCAATGCCATTACGGCTGCGGCCGTGCTCGTTGCTGCGTCCTCTTTGGCGGGATGTTCAAGCGTTATCGAAGGTACAAGCCAGGAGATTTTGGTGAATACCAATCCCGCTGGTGCAAATTGCGCTCTCGAGCGCGAAGGAAACGTTATCGCGCGTATTCCACAGACGCCCGGCGGCGCCACCATAAAGAAGACCAAGCACGATATCACCGTCCGCTGCACCAAGGACGGCTTCCAGGAGGCCACATATCTCGACCATTCGGGGGCGGCCGGTGCCACATTCGGCAACATCGTCTTGGGCGGTGGAGTCGGTTGGGCGATCGACTCGGCATCTGGCGCTGACAACAAATATGATAGCCCCGTGAACGTGTCGCTGGTCCCAGCCACACCGACTGACGGCCCGGCGCCAAAGCCTACAACGGTCGCACCTCTGACAAATTAACTGCTCGGCTTTTAGACGAGACTAAATTTCCAATCATGTCCGGTCTGTGGAAACACAGGCCGGACATATTGTTTGAGCAAGAGACACGCCGCGCAATTGGCGGGTCCATCTCACGGCGCAAGCGCCGCGCGTTTAAAATGACATAGTGCGCGCGAGAATTTGCGACGCTCTCGCATCGGTCAGCTCGTCCGAATGCCGTTTGTTAGCCGCGCTATCATTTGTGTACGCATACGGACCATATTGGCTATTTTTATAGAAGCGAACTGCTGCAATCAGGAACTTCCTCCGTGTACAAACGTAGAGACGCCTAACGGAACCCCCGGGGAGCCCATTTATGGCTAATATCACCCCGAATGCCGGAATTGGTCGGTTCAGCGCCTTTCGCCGGCGCTGGCATATCGAGACCACGGTCATCAGTGAAGGCGATCTCGAAGCCGAGGGTGCTGCTGCGCCGAAGAAGCGTCAGGACGCTAAAAGGTCGCCACAGCGCGCCCTGGCGTTGCGCGTCAAATTCCTCGAGCCGGACGAGTTCGATCCCAGCGCGAGCTGAAAAGCCGCGCGCGCCGCTGTCTATAACAGCAAGACCGTCATGCACCCGCCGGGGATAATCCGTATACGGATACTTGCCCCGGCCTGCGCAATGGAAGAGCGTGGTTCTCGATGCCCGGTGCGAAATGCTGTGCGGCGATCGGTTCGCCATCAGCGTCCTCGCCTTTCGCTGATTCGCTTTCTGCGCAAGCCAAAAGCGGCTGATTTTTTCGCGCGCCGATGGGGTGGCGCGGCTATCTTGTGACAGCAATTCTCAGGTGCGATGGGAACTTGCCAGTTAAGCCGGAAATCCGCGAACCCGATGGTTAATCAGCCGCGCGATATTCCGCGCAAAAACAACCAAAAGCTGTTGTTAGAATTGCGGCCCGCGCGTTAAACTCTTGTTCAGATTTAAAAGCCGTTCAGCATACAGATGGTGGGGTTTTCCATGCGCAAGATTTCCGTCGCTGCCGCAGCCTTCTTCGCCCTGGCCGCTTTCTCTGTGCCGGCAATGGCCGCAACGATCCTGACCACGGGTGTCGACGGCAACCCGCTGGATGAAATGATCAAGAACAATCACAGCACCACCATCAATACGGGCACGGACCTGACGATGGACACCAGTCCGTCGAACTTTCAGATCTTGTATCACAGCACGGATTCTCTGTTTTACAACGGCAGCAGTGGTGGCTTTGCGCAAGTGCAAGGAAACGGCGGTGGATTTTCCGACCTGACGATCAGCCCGATCTCGAATATCAGCTTCACCTCCTTCAAGATGAACCTCGATATTCCGGGCGCCGCGGATGACGTGCCGAGCAATTACAAAACCGACTTCACGTTCAGCGCCCAGTTGTTCTTCGCCGGCGGCGCATCCCAGACTTTTACCGGTCTGGATCTGGGTACGGGCAATGGCAGCAACCGTATCCTGATCACGGCCGGCATGAACGAGTTGATCAACGAGATCGTCTTGTCGAACCTGGTGGGTGTTTCCACCAGGAACAGCGACACCATCACGCATTCCTATGATTTCGACGCCATCCGGCAAGCATCTTTCGATTTCGTCAGCGGTGTGCCCGAGCCTGCCACCTGGGCGGAATTCATTCTGGGCTTCGGTCTGGTGGGCGTCATGCTGCGCCGGCGGCGCCAGTCCGCCGTGCCGGCCACGGCCTGATACCGATCATTTGACCTGAAGCAAGGGCGCGGCTTCCTGAGGGCCGCGCCCTTGTGGCTATCTGTACTGATCGATCCCGGCAAAGCCGATATGGGTGGCACCCAGGCGCTGGGCGTCGGCCAACACGCGGGCCACCACATCATAGTTGGCCAGCCGGTTCGGATTGACGTGGATCTCCGGCTGCGGGGTCTTTTGCGCGGCATCTGCCAGATAGGCATCCAGGGTACTGCGGCTGACGGCGGCGCCGTTCCAGGTGACGGTGCCGTCGAAGTCCACGCCCAGTTCAACCACCTCCGGCTTGATCGGGGCCGGCGCTGTCGAGGGCATGTCCACTTTCACCGCGTGCGTCTGGATCGGCAGGGTGACGATCAAAAGGACCAGGAGAACCAGCATCACATCGATCAGAGGTGTGGTGTTCATGTCCACCATGACCTGACCGGTCGCCGTACGGGTTGTCATCGCCATGCGAAGCACCTCCCTTTGGACGGGAGAATGCTACGCCTCACGCCGGCGTCGAACCAATGGAAAGACCGCAAATCTATCCCCGGCCGGCCCCCCCGGGCCTGGACAGTGTCGCATCGGCGATCCGCCTTCCATTCCGGAGCAGGTCTGGCGGTTGTGCCCGTCGCTGAGCATTATCCCAGCGAATTCAAACGA
>CAYQZM010000330.1:0-11771 GCA_964421935.1 uncultured Rhizobium sp.
CAGGGTGTTTGATGTGACGGTGCAATCAATACAGTTGCCAGTGACCAAGATTGAGTTCGCCAGAGCTCCTATCGCTAACCCACTCTCAAGGCACTATAAGTAAATTGAATCTGAATTCATATTCTACCATTATGACGTTGAAACTAGTTCCTACGGATTTACCTTTGTTCCACCGAAAGCTACCGCGCGGTCGCCCCAAGCAAGGACGACGTCGCAATGACAAGGTTGCGGAAATCGCCAACGCTGCTATCCGCCTCCTTGCGCAAAAGGATTTTGATAACTGGTCTATGTCCGAACTGGCGCGCGAAGCCCACTGCGCCGTAGGCAGTCTCTATGGACGATTTCCAGATAAGTAAGCGTTTTGGTGAAAAGGAACAGTGTGAGCTAGTGATTTCTTCCGAACTAAAGCCGGTCGATTTCCAGTACAACCAACTCGCGATCTCAGATGGCCACGCCAAAGGTTGCGTCGAACCCCACATCTATATTCTGTATGTGAACGGCTCTAATTCCTGATCCAGTAGTGGTGGCGCAAGAGGGCCCGCACCTAGTTGGCCGGACAATGCGCCTTCATGATCGCGGTGAGCTTTGGAGTCCGGGTGCAGACATAATCCTTGTATGCCTTGACCCAATCTCCGGAAATCGCTATCCGGGCGTCGGTGAGTGAGAGGTGTTCGGGATTATCATCCGCCAAGCAAATGCGGCGGCCTAACTCGGTTTCGAGGCCATCCTTTACATGCGCGCCCCACGTTGCTTTGTACGGTGACTTGCCCGTGTCCCAGAACTCGGGCCACAGATTTCCTGTATCTGAATCGCTGCCACCCAACTCCAACGATATGAGGTGGTCTTCCTCGTAAGCGCTCAGCTTTTTGTTCGAGTATCCGGACCACTCGGCAAGCTGCTTCTTTTTGAGCTTATTGGTGTAAGCCGTGCTAGGCCGCTTTTCGTCTGTCGTATGGAGCTTCTTTCCGTTGGTTCCCCGGCACAGTTGGGTCCGGTAGTTCGCTTCCGTCACTGTGTCGTCAGATACGCCGGGAGTTCGTGAGGGATCGGGCAGAACGGGCGGCGCGGCGAAGGCCGCGCCTGAACAGAGAATAACGATGGACGCTGTCAAATATGCCCGAGTTAAGATCGTCATGTCGTTCCCTCGCCTGAGAGATTCCTCTAGTGCCTTGCGCGATATTCGCGGATCATCGTTTGAGTGACGTCTGACGGATAACAGATAGGCGCATAAGCTATTGAGACCTCTGGTCGTTTGGCCTTCCACCGCGCTGGCTGTTTGGGCTTCATATTGCCCATCCTGTCAATAGCGTCGCCCCTTAAGCCTTGTAAATCAGGCGTTTCTTGATCTTCAGGATGGGGAATTGCGGCCCAGCGCGCTCGGCCACGGTCAAATAGCCCAATTAATTCATGGCTCTCAGTCGAGCAAATTATATTAAGTACGTCCGTGCATTTACACCTGCCGAATCGGTGCTTTGGCACCGCTACTTGCCGACACGTTCGATAATGACGACAGGCGGCGGCTTCGGCTCAAGCTGAGTTTTTATGATGCCGAACAGCGTAGCCAAAATCGCGAGGATGGCCGGAAGGTTTTCGAGGAGGGTTTTGCGCATACACATTCCCATTGAAAAATTTACGCTGGGTTCAATGGGAGAACGGCTCCGCCTTAGTCTTCTGCTTCGCATCAAGAGTCAACGGGGAGTCATGAATCAAAGCGTTAGAATTGGGTCCTCATTTAAAGAGGAATACCGTATTTGGTATCCGTAACTCACGCTGGCTTAGCATAACCGCTACACAAAGCGTCCTAGATGCCTTTGCGAGTGGGCGCCATCTGTCCTAAGTCGTGTGCCTAGCACGAGTCCGCCCCCTTCTCCGGGGGAAGCCCAATTCTATCAGACTCCAATGTTTCCCATGCCCCTTCGAGCTCAATCATCGCGTACCGCGTCCCATCCTGCACCTTGGGAAGGATCACCATAACATTCACGTCGAATATGAGGTCCGGCTTTCCTTTCTCGCGAAGACGCTGCTTATGGCTTCCCATATGACATAGGTACCCAAATCGCTCCATCTCCTGACATTGATCGGCAAAGCCGCGTGCATAACTGAGGCGCTGGGACATATAGCAATCCCGCCAGATATCGTTGAGATCTTGGAGGGAATCGGACAACGAGGCAGCAATATCGAGCGCCTGGTCGTCTTGCACGGAAGACATGTCCATTCGGGACGCGTGGCGCTGATCGAAGGCTTCAAGAAAGTCATTAGCAGTTCGTATCGGCTTAGTCGGGACCACCACGGTCTTTCGAACTGCGCGCCTCATCATTTGCTCAAAGCGAGCTTCTTCCTCAGGCGTCGGTTTGCGGAAAGCATCTAACCCAATCCCAAGAGCGCGCGCGAGCGACCTTAGGCTTTGTTCATCGGGTGTATGTTTCCCGCTTTCAATCTTTTCGATGGTGCGGGTAGATAGGTTCGCAGCGTCAGCCAAATTTTCTTGAGTTAGGCGACGCATTTTGCGGAAGTCGCGAACGACCTTCGCGATGTGCTGCGGATCACGCTCCATAATTTCCATCATTTAGCTCCTTGTGAACGGGCGCAATGATGGTGCCGATCTCGCGCGGAAGTCCCCGAACGCGACCCGAACGCCTTCCGTCGCGCCCAGAGAATGGGCTCGGAACGCGCTTCTCCATTCTTGTACGTATCTTGTACGGCTTCGCCGATGCGCCGAATGCTCCAACATAAACCGTTGAAATCATTGGTGCTCCCAAGGGGAATCGAACCCCTGTTTCAGCCTTGAGAGGGCCAAAATAAATAGCTCGGGGTCCAAGTTTGCGCCTAGAAATCGCAAGCGTTACCCCAGACGTAACCCAGGGGCTTACCCGTTAAGAGGTTAATCAAACCGTGTGCGTCTAAGTTATTGCCAGCGTTGGAAATGATGGTGCCCAGGGACAGAATTGAACTGCCGACACGCGGATTTTCAATCCGCTGCTCTACCAACTGAGCTACCTGGGCACACGGGAGGCGCTTATTAGGCGATGCGCCCCCACCTGTCCAGCCTTAAGCCCCCTCGTCATTCGGGTCCTTTTCCCCTTCCGGGTCAGGGGCTTGCGGTCCAACCGGGGCGCCAGGAATGGCGTAACCACCCTTGAGCCAACGGCCCAGATCGATATCGGCGCACCGCTTGGAGCAGAAAGGCTTGAACGGCTCGGTCGCCGGCTTGCCGCAGACGGGGCAGTCAGCCATGGCCGGCGCCCTTCAGCAACGCTACGGTCAGCGCCAGGGGCAGCCCCACCACATTGGAATAGGAGCCGGAAATTTCCTTCACCAGCGCCTCGGCGCGGCCTTGGATCGCGTAGCCGCCGGCCTTGCCGACCCCTTCCCGGCTTTCGACATAAGTCCCGATCTCCTCGTCGGTCAGACGCAGCAGCGAGACCCGCGTCATGGCAATGCGGGTACGAAGCTTCTTCTGCGGGCTGATCAATGCCACGGCCGTGATCACCTGATGACGCCGGCCCGAGAGCAGTTTGAGACAGGCGCGAACCTCCGCATCATCGCCCGCCTTGGGCAGGATCCGGCGGCCGACCGCCACCACCGTATCGGCCGCCAGAACGAAGGCAGGCTTGCCGCTCCATTCGCTTTCCACCCGGCGCGCTTTTTCGATGGCCAGCCGCAGCGCATGCACGCGCGGCAGCTCGTTCTTCAATACGCTCTCGTCGATCGCGGCGGGCAAAACGGCGTCGGGCCTGATGCCCGCCTGGGCCAGCAGCGCCAGGCGACGCGGGCTTTCGCTGGCTAGGATCAGGGAAGCGGACATTTATCGATACCCCGGCGCGAGGAATATTGCGGCGTGAGCAGGGTTGCCTGGCGACAGCGTCGTGGCAACGAGCGACATGTACAAGAGGTACACGAGCGATGGCGCGACGAACTCACCACGCAAAAGGACCGCGCCTAGCGGAAGCGATAGGTGATACGGCCCTTGGTCAGATCGTAGGGTGTCATCTCGATCATCACCTTGTCACCGGTCAACACGCGGATGCGGTTCTTGCGCATCTTGCCGGCAGTATGGGCGATGATCACGTGACCATTGGCGATCAGCTTCACGCGGAAGGTCGCATTGGGCAAAAGCTCCTCGACGATGCCCTCGAACTCCAGCAATTCTTCTTTGGCCAATCTCGTCCTCGTGAAAGCCGTTAACGGGGCGGAGGTATGGGGGGGAAAGGGGAGAAAATCAAGGCTTTTCAGCCTTTTCCACGTTATTTTTGGGCGCTCTGGCGCTCGCCAACGCGCCTGATTTTGGTCGCTGAGCCTCCCTCGCCGGTGGTCCGTATTTCGCCCCTCTGGCTTGCCTCTTTCAGGTATCGGCCGCGGGCCTGGTCAGGAAGCGGGTCTTCAGCCGTTCCATAAGCTGGTCCCGTACGGCCCGGTACGCGCCCAGCCGCTGCTCACGCGAGCCTTCGACCGCCGTGGGGTCCTGCGTGGGCCAATATTCCACCTTGGTGGCGGCGGTACGCGTCAGTTCCACCGCTTTGTGCTGGGCCTCCGGCGACAGGGTGATCACCAGATCGAAGCTGCCATCTTCCAGATCTTCGAACCGGCGGGGCATATGCTTGCCGATCTCCAGCCCGATTTCCTCCATCGCTTCCACCGCCAGGGGATCAAGGGCGCCGGCCCGTACCCCCGCCGATTCCACATGCAGCCGGCCACGCGTCAGGTGGCGCAGAATCGCAGCGCCCATGGGCGAGCGCACCGCATTCCAGGTACAGGCGATCAAGACGGCGGATTCCTTATTATCCGAGGGCATCTCAGCCCCGCATCTGCAGCACGCAGACCAGGGTGAACAGCCGCCGCGCGGTATCGAAGTCGGTTTCGACCTTGTCCTTGAACCGCTTCTGCAGCTCCACCGCTCCCTCGTCGTGCAGGGTGCGGCGCGCCATGTCCAGCGCCTCGATCTGGTGCGGAGGTGCGGTGCGGATCGCCTTGTAATAGCTTTCGCACACCAGGAAATAGTCCTTCATGGTCTTGCGCAGAGGCGTGAGCGACAGGGTCATCCGGCTGGGCGCAGTACCGCCTTCCGGCGCGATATCCAGGACCAGGCGGTTCTCTTCCAACCCCAAGGTCAGATGATAGGGGCCGCCGCTGGAGCCTTCCGGCCTGAAGACATTGGCCTCGAGGATGTCATAGATCGCGATCTCGCGTTCCTGCTCCACCGCGCGACTGCGCTGCACCACACTTTTTTCGTCCAGGGTGATGGCAGCGAGGCGGAAGTCCACGTGCGCCGCCTACCGGTTGAGCCGCGCCGCGATCGAGCGGGCATGCGCATCCAGGCCCTCCGATTCTGCGAGGGTGAGCGCATCCGGCCCGATGGCGGCGATGCTTTTGGCGTCCAGCCCCAGGATGGTCGTGCGCTTCATGAAATCCAGCACCGAAAGGCCCGACGAAAACCGCGCCGTGCGCGAGGTTGGCAACACATGGTTCGGGCCGGCAATATAGTCGCCCATGGCTTCCGGCGTATGGCGCCCCAGGAAGATCGCGCCGGCATGACGCACTTTCTTCATGAGCGCTTCCGGTTCGGCGGTGGCGATTTCCAGATGCTCCGGCGCGAAGGCGTCGGCCAGCGATGCCGCATCGTCCAGCTTTTTCACCACGATGATGGCGCCGTAGTCATTCCAGCTTTTCGCGGCGATCTCCTTGCGGGGAAGAATGGCGATCTGGCGCTCAGCCGCCGCCGCAACCTTGTCGGCAAACCCGGCATCATCCGTGATCAGGATGCTTTGCGAGGAGGCATCATGTTCGGCCTGGCTGAGCAGATCGGCGGCGATCCATTCCGGATCGTTGGCGCCGTCGGCGATCACCAGAATCTCGGACGGCCCCGCCACGCTGTCGATACCCACCTGGCCAAACACTTCACGCTTGGCGGCCGCAACATAGGCGTTGCCGGGTCCCACAATCTTGTCCACGGCGCGGATGGTTGGAGTGCCATAAGCCAGCGCCGCCACTGCCTGGGCACCGCCAATGCGGTAGATATCGCTGACCCCGGCGCGTTTGGCCGCCGCCAGCACCAGGGGATTGATCTTGCCGCCGCTGGCCGGCGTCACCATCACGATGCGCACAACGCCCGCCACCCTGGCGGGGATAGCGTTCATCAACACGGAAGATGGATAGGCTGCCGTGCCGCCTGGAACATAAAGCCCGACACTGTCCACACTGGTCCAGCGCCAGCCCAGCAGCGCGCCGGCATCGTCGATGAAGCGTTCGTCGGCGGGCAATTGCCGTTTGTGATAAGCCTCGATGCGCCGTGCCGCGGTCTCGATCGCCGCCTGCTGATCCTTGCTGACCTTGCCCAGCGCCTGCTCGATCTCCGCAGCCGACAGTTTCAGCGTTGCAATGGCGACGCCCGCTCTGTCGAACCGGTTGGTCAATTCGACGAGAGCTTCGTCGCCACGCGCCCGCACATCGGCGATGATGCCGCGCACCGCTTGCGCGACATCTTCCTCTTCCTCCCGCTTGGCGAAGAGCAGCTTTTCGAAATCCGCCGCAAAAGACGCGTCGGCCGCATTCAGCCTACGCGCCATCGCTATCCCCCGGAGAAGTATTCTCATGGTCTGGCGTGCCGCGAGCCGCCCAAGGTTGCGTCAGATCAGCCAACTCGACCTCGATACATTCCACCGTCAGGCGGATGGCGCCGCCGCCGGCCAGCACCAATTCCACAACCCCGCCCGGGTCCTCGCCGCCATTGGAAGTGAAGGTAACCGCGAGCAGATCGATCACCGCCTCGTCCGCGCCCAGCTTGACCTTGTGGGATTGGACCTTGAGCACGCTGTCGAAATGAAGGCCGGCGCGCACCCGCGTCCTGCCGCCTTCTTCCCATGTGAGGCGGTTTACCACTGCGGCGAAGCGGTGCTTCTTCGGCTGCCAGCTCACATCCTTGAGCTTCAGCACGGCGTCCTGCAGCCGCGCCGACAGAATCTGCAGATCCTCGGCGTCAGCCGCGGCCAGCCTCAGGCGCGTCATTCCGACACCCGTGCTATGTCGGCGCCGACCCGCGACAGCTTTTCTTCCAGCCGATCGAAGCCGCGGTCCAGGTGATAGACACGGGAGACGAGTGTCTCCCCTTCCGCCGCCAGCCCGGCCAGCACCAGCGACACGGAAGCCCGCAAATCGGTCGCCATCACCGGCGCGCCCTTCAATTTCTCAACGCCGCGCACCGTGGCCGTGTCGCCATCGATGCGCACCTGCGCGCCCATCCGCGCCAGTTCCGGCACATGCATGAAGCGGTTCTCGAAAATCTTTTCGCGGATCACCGAGGTGCCGTCCGCCACCGTCAGCAATGCCATGATCTGGGCCTGCAGATCGGTCGGAAAACCCGGATAAGGCGCGGTGGTGACATCGGCAGGCCGCGGCCGGCCGCCATTCATGTGGATCTTCATGCCCCGCGCACCCGTGCTGACCTCAGCGCCGCTCTTGGTCAGAAGCGCGGTCAGCGAAGCGATGGTCTCCGGCAGCGCGCCTACCAGCTCCACCTCCCCGCCGGCGATGGCTGCGGCGATGGCATAGGTGCCGGTCTCGATCCGGTCCGGCATCACGCGATGGGCCGCGCCATGCAATTTCTCGACGCCCTCGATCGTCATCTCGCTGGAGCCCAGGCCCCAGATTTCTGCCCCCATGGCGATCAGGCAATTGCCCAGATCGGTGATCTCCGGCTCGCGCGCGGCATTGACGATGCGGGTGCGCCCCTTGGCCAGGGTGGCGGCCATCATGGCGGTTTCGGTGGCGCCTACCGAAACGAAAGGAAAGACGATCTCCGCCCCCTTCAGGCCATCCGGCGCGGTGGCCACGACATAGCCGTCTTCCAGCGCGACATGCGCGCCCATCTGCTCCAGCGCGCCTAGGTGCAGTTCCACAGGCCGCGCCCCGATGGCGCAGCCGCCCGGCAGCGACACCTTGGCGTTGCCCATCCGGGCCACCAGGGGGCCCAGCACCTGAAAGCTCGCCCGCATCTTGCGGACCATGTCGTAGGAGGCGAAGACGCTGGTGATGTCCTTGGCCTGAAGGCGCATGGTGTCGCCCTCGCCGAACTGGCCGGACAGCGTCACCTGGATGTTGATCCCGAAAGCGGCCAGCAGTTCGGCCATGGCCCGGACGTCTGCCAGCCGGGGCACATTGGTCAGGGTCAGGGGTTCGGGCGTCAGCAATGACGCCGCCATCAGCTTCAGGGCGGCATTCTTGGCGCCGCTGATGGGGATTTCCCCCAACAGCTGCCGGCCGCCGCGGATCCGGATGCGGTCCATGACTTATCCAAATGTCGGAGAAGGGGTTTTAGCCGGGGCCCCGCCCCAAGGAAAGGCGGCGGAAGGCGGGGTTAGCCTGACTTTTTGAAGGGCTTTTCGAGGGGTTTCGGGGCGGCCGCGGCGGTCTGTTCCAGCCCCGTTTTCGAGGGCGCCGGAGATTTGACCTCTTTGCGTCGCTTGAGGTTGGCCCGAAGGGCCGCAGCCAGCTTTTCAGGCGAGGATCTGGCCATGGAAAACCCTTTGGGGGAAAAGCGGAAACGGCGCTTTCCTTCGTGGAATCCTTACGTTATAGCAGCGCACCCTTGGGACGCGGCCCGGCCGCAAAATCCGTTAAGGCCCGCCACTTATATATAAGTGCGGAATACCACGGTTGCCGTAGTAGCGTAGTGGTAGCGCAATCCCTTGGTAAGGGATAGGTCGTGAGTTCGATTCTCACCTACGGCACCATTCATATGGCCGGGAACGCGGGCCCTATGAAGGCAGGCGGCCCCGCGCGACAGCGCCTTGGGGGGCCGCGCGGCATCGGCCCAGCCCGATCAGTCGTCCGCCAACTTGATGTTGATCGCGAGCGAAATCCGCTCTTCCGGCCCGTGATGGGGATGCACCATATGGTCGATCCAGCCCGGAAACATCACCAGCATTCCCGGCTCGGGCGCGATCCGCACGGGATGGGCGCTGAACAGCGTCGCCTGGCCGCAAACACTGGCCGCCGGCCGCGGATCGCGCAATTCCAGGAGACCGTCAGGCGCGCCCTGGCTACCCAGGGGGGGCGCCTTCACATAATAGACCGCCGCCAGATGCTGCTGCGGATGGTTGTGCAGGCTGTTGTAGTCGCCAGCGCGGTTGATGTTCGCCCAGCCGGCCCTGTAGAGCCTTAGCGGGACAGGGGCAGCCTGCCCGAAAGACACGAACTGCTGAATCGCGCCATCCAGTTCAGCGGCCAGCTTGCGCACTTCCGGCTCCTGCCAGTCGAAGAGGTCCGGCTCGGACTGCCAGCCCCCCGTGTTGCTGACCCGAACCCCCGGTTGCAGCGCTGCGCGAGCCCGCACCGCTTTCTCCAGGCCCGCATTGGTGACGGGGTCGAGAAACTGCTTTCGCAGAAACAGCTGCGTGCCGAACATCACGGACAAGTCCGTGTCGAGCTTTACCAACATAGCGGGACATCCCCAGAAGCCGCCGATACCATCCGCCAGCGATCGCCCCCGAGGCAAGGGCACCGGCACCCTTCATTGGCGCCCGATCCGGGCCTGAATGAATGCCAGGGCGCGGCCAGGCGGCCCCAGTCGATCCACGCGACCGCATTTTCCGCCGCAATCCACTCTGCTATCCTTCGGACGGGCTATCCGGAGGAACGGATATGGACGGAACCGCTTGGACGATCCGCGCGATGGAATTTTCCAACTGCAATTGTTCCTATGGCTGTCCCTGTCAGTTCAACGGCCTGCCCACTTACGGCTTTTGCCAGGCGGTGGTGGGATTTGAGATCCGCAGCGGTCATCACGGTGACACGAAGCTCGATGGGCTGAAGGTTGCGGGCATTTTCTCCTGGCCCGGGCCGATCCATCTCGGCCATGGCCAGGCTGCGATCATTGTCGACAAGCGCGCCGATCCGGCGCAGCGCACGGCTTTGCTGCGAATCCTGAGCGGCCAGGATACCGAGCCCGGCGCCACGATCTTCAACGTCTTCGCCTCCACCCTCGAAACGGTGCATGAGCCGATCTTCGCCGACATCGATTTCGAGATCGACATAGACCGTCGCCGCGCTCGCCTCAGCGTGCCGGGCTATGTGGAATCGCGCGGCGAGCCCATCCTCAACCCGGTGACGGGAGCCGAACATCGCGTGCGGATAGACAGTCCCAACGGTTTTGAATTCCGCCTGGCGGAGGTTGGGCGCGGCTGGTCGAATACCAGCCAGCCCCTCGCGATCACGCTGAGCGACAGCTACGGGCATTTCTGCCAGCTCAATCTCTCCCAAAGCGGCGTGATCAACTGAAGCATGTCTTTGGCTGAAGCCGGCTTGCGGCGCGACCGTTTCATCATCCTGGCCGCCCTGCTGCTGCTGATCGCCTTGGCCTGGGCCTATCTGTTCCGGCTGGCCACAGGGATGGCCAGGCCTCCCGACATGCAGGATATGCCCATGCCGGCCATGAATATGGCGGGCGTGATGGGGCCGGCCGTGAAGCGTCTCGATGTCACCGACACCCTGCTCACCTTCGTCATGTGGTTCGTCATGATGGTCGGCATGATGACCCCCGCCGCGACGCCGACCATCCTGCTCTATGCCCGTGTGGGTCGCATGGCGGCGGCTCAGCAGAAGCCCTTTGCATCGGCAGGCTGGTTTGCCGGCGGCTATTTTCTCGCCTGGGCGGGATTTTCCTTGGGTGCAACGGCAGTCCAGATCGGGCTGCGCGATGCCATGTTGATGACCGCGATGCTGAAAAGCGCCAGCGATCCGCTCAGCGGCATCATGCTGGTGGCTGCGGGGCTCAACCAATGGTCGCCCTGGAAGAATGCGTGCCTGGAGCATTGCCGCGCACCGCTGCTCTTCATCCAGCGGCATGGCGGATTTCGGCCGCAAGCCGGCGCCTCTTTGTCGCTGGGAATCCGCCACGGCCTCTATTGCATCGGCTGCTGCTGGGCCCTGATGCTGCTTCTGTTCGTGGGCGGCATCATGAATGTCGCCTGGATTGCCGGGCTGGCGGTCCTCGTGCTGGCGGAAAAACTGTGGACCCACGGCCCGCTATTGTCCCGCGCGGTGGGCATTGCCTCCATCGCGGGCGGACTGTTCCTCATTGTCCGGGATTTCGCCAACTGGTGAGCCGATGAGCTAACACGGCCGCCTCGTCAGCCGCACGACCGGCATGAACTGGGCGGGCCGTTTGCGCCCGTTGCCATCCGGCGGCCCGTGAAACACTATGACCGTCGCCGGCCATGCCGTTCGAGAGAGGATATGCCAGAACCCAAAATCCGCAAGGCAGTCATTTCCGGCCGGGAAATCTTCATTTGCGACGACATGATCGACCCCATGATGGTGCAACAGATCGGCGCCGGCGTGCGGTCCCTCCCCTATTTGCGCAAGGAAAAAAGCCGTCCCGACGTACCTGGCCTGGCGGCTGTCTCCGACATTCCGCCGGAGAATGTCACCGCCGATCCATTCCTGCGCAGCGTGCGGCGTCTTGTAGAAAAAGCCTTTCCGCACGAGCAATTTTCAGACCAGCGCGCCTATGTCAATTGCAGCATCCATGGCGATGGCTACTACATGCATCGCGACTGCCAGGCGCACGAACTGCACGTCACAGCACTCTATTACGCAAACCTGGCATGGCGGCCCGACTGGGGCGGCGAGACCATCTACTATAATGATGAGGAAGAGGCCGAAATCGTCGTCATGCCCCGTCCCGGCCGGCTGGTCATCGCGCGCGGTGCCGTGCTTCATCGCGGCACTGTTCCCACACGGATCTGCTTCGAGGAGCGCTACACATTGGCCTACAA
>CAYQZM010000331.1:0-3691 GCA_964421935.1 uncultured Rhizobium sp.
GATGCAGGCGATCCAGCAGCAGAAACGCGATCTGGACGCCAAGATCGCCCAGGAAGTCAGCCGGCTTGCCGCCAGCGCCGCCAATGACGTGATGGTGGCAAGGGCGCATCTGAATTCGCTGAATGGCAGCCTGGGCGGCACGGAGGGCACGGCCCGGGAACAGAATATGGCCCGGGTGCAGCTTCAGGCCATGGAATCCAATGCCACCTCCACCAGGACCATGTACGAGGCCTTCGTCCAACGCCTGCGCCAGAGCCAGAATCTGGACGATGTGCAGACGCCGGAAAGCCGCATCATTTCGGGCGCCGCCGTGCCGCTCTATCCGTCAGGGCCCAGCCGGATGTTGATCGTGGGGGCCTCGCTGCCGCTGGGTCTGCTCTTGGGCATCCTGGCCGCACTGCTGGTGGAAAAGCTTGGCCCCCTGATGCCGGTCAGGGTCAATGGCGCGCCGCGCGCCAGCCTGGTTCCGCCCGCCAAGGGTTCGGCGCCGCGGGCCATGACAGTCTGGAGCGGGCCGCCGATCCTGGGCGAGATCAACGATCCGGCCCAGCTGCGCGCCGCCGATTTCGTGCTGGACTATCCGGCCAGCAAATATTCCCACGCCATGGCGGGGCTGGTGCGCGAACTGGAAGCGCGTCCCGGTGCCGGCGGCGGCGGGGCGGTCATCGCCGTGACTTCGGCCGACAATGGGGAGAGCCGCAGCGCCATCGCCGTGTCGCTGGCCCGCGCCGCCTCGCGCATGGGCAAGAAGGCCATCATCGTGGACTGCACCCCGGGGCGCCTGGCCTCCAAGGCGATCAAGGCGCGGGTGAAGCGTGGTCTCTATGAAGTGCTCACCGGCAAGGCGGCTTTGAACACGGCCCTGGCCAAGGATTCGCGCGGGGAGACCTATCTATTGGCCACCGCCGAGCGGCCGCCCAACAGTCTCACCATGTTCTCGTCCCGCCCCATGACCAAGCTTGTTTCGGTGCTGCGCGAGGGCGCCGATTTCATCGTGATGGATTGCGGTTCGCTTGTGGCCGGTCCCGATGCCGCCGTGATTGCACGGCTGGCAGACGTCACCATACTGGTCTCGCGCCGCCAGAATCTGCACAGCCCGCTGATCGCCAATGCCGCGCGCGCGCTGGAAGAAGCGCATGCGGCGCCGATGGGCATTGTGATTACGAAATAGTGAAGAGCGGTTCGCCGTAAGGCGAATGAAACCGTCCAGTGGACGGTTTCAAGCGACGAACACCGCGAGCTTGGGCGAGCGGCCTAGCGAGGCAGCTCCGAGCTTCCCATCAGGAATTCATCCACGCCGCGGGCGCATTGGCGACCTTCGCGGATCGCCCAGACCACCAGCGACTGACCGCGGCGCATGTCGCCGCAGGAGAAGATCTTCGGCTTGCTGGTCTGGTAGGTGGTGAGCGGCGCCTTGACGTTGCCGCGCGCATCGAGCTCCACGCCCGCCTGCTCCACCAGGCCCTGCTTGCGCGGACCGACAAAGCCCATGGCCAGCAGCACCAGGTCGGCCTTCAGCGTGAATTCGCTGCCAGGCACTTCGACCAGCTTCATCTGGCCGCCGTCGCCCAACTGCCAGTCCACCCGCACGCATTCCAGGGCGGTGATTTTTCCATTCTCGCCGATGGCGCGCTTGGTCTGCACCGACCAGTCGCGCTCGCAGCCTTCCTGATGCGAGGAAGAGGTGCGCATTTTCAGCGGCCAGTCCGGCCACACCAGCATCTTGTTTTCCTTCACCGGCGGCTGCGGCATGATTTCGAACTGGGTCACCGAGGCCGCGCCATGGCGGTTGGAGGTGCCGATGCAGTCCGAGCCGGTATCGCCGCCACCGATCACGACCACATGCTTGCCCTTGGCGCTGAGCGTGCCATTGGGTGCGGCCTTGCTTTCCGGATCGCCCGCCACCCGCTTGTTCTGCTGGGTGAGGAAATCCATGGCGAAATGAATGCCGTCGAGCTCGCGGCCGGGAATGGGCAGGTCGCGCGGGGCTTCCGCGCCGCCCGACAGCACCACCGCGTCATAGTCGGCAAGCAGCATGTCCATGGAAACCGTTATGCCCACTTCGACATTGGTGCGGAACACCACGCCTTCGGCCTCCATCTGCCGCATGCGGCGATCGATATGATGCTTTTCCATCTTGAAGTCGGGGATGCCGTAACGCAGCAGCCCGCCGATGCGGTCGGCCTTTTCGAACAGGGTCACGCTATGGCCGGCGCGCGCCAGCTGCTGGGCCGCCGCCATGCCGGCGGGGCCGGAGCCCACCACCGCCACAGTCTTGCCGGTCTTCCTGGCCGCCATGACCGGCTGGATCCAGCCTTCTTCCCAGGCGCGGTCCACGATCTGGCATTCGATGGTTTTGATGGTGACGGGATTGTCGATGATGTTCAGCGTGCAGCTGGCCTCGCAGGGCGCCGGGCAGATGCGACCGGTGAATTCCGGGAAATTGTTGGTGGAATGCAAGGTCTCGGACGCGGCGCGCCACTGGTCGCGATAGACCAGATTGTTCCAGTCCGGAATCAGGTTGTTGACCGGGCAACCCTGGTGACAGAAGGGAATGCCGCAATCCATGCAGCGCGCCGCCTGCTGGCTGACCTGGGGCGCCGGCAGGTTATGGACGAACTCCCGGTAGTTATAGATGCGCTCTTCCGGCTTCTCATAGGGCCGGTCCTGGCGCTCGATTTCCAGAAAGCCTGTGATCTTTCCCATTGTCCTATTCCGCAGCGATGGCGGCGCGCGCCCTGAGATCGGTCAACGCCTTGGCATAGTCGGTCGGCATCACCTTGACGAATTTGGCCAGGCTGGCGTCCCAATTGTCCAGAATCTGGCGCGCACGCGGGCTGCCGGTATGCAGCAAGTGCCGCTCCACCAGGATGCGGATGCGTTCGGCATCGAAACGCAAGAGATCGCCCATGCCGGGGTCAGAGACACTGACGGAGCGCTGACGCGGCAGTTCGGGATGATCGGCGCCGTCGCCGGCTGCGATCTTCTCCAGCTTCACCATGGAAAGGTTGCAGCGCCGGTCGAAGTCGCTGTCCGGATCGAAGACATAGGCAACGCCGCCCGACATGCCGGCGGCAAAGTTGCGGCCCGTCTTGCCCAGCACCAGGACCACGCCGCCAGTCATGTACTCGCAACCATGGTCGCCGGTGCCTTCCACCACGGCGACGGCGCCTGAGTTCCGTACGGCAAACCGCTCGCCCGCCACACCCTGGAAATAGGCCTCGCCGGCGATGGCGCCATAGAGCACCGTGTTGCCGACGATGATGTTCTCGGTCGGCTCGCGCGGCACACCGGCCGGCGGCTTCACCACAATGCGGCCGCCCGACAGGCCCTTGCCGACATAGTCGTTGGCATCGCCCGTCAGTTCCAGGCTGACACCGCGCGCCAGGAAGGCGCCGAAGCTTTGGCCGGCATTACCGCTGAATTTCACACTGATCGTGTCTTCCGGCAGGCCGGCATGGCCGTGGCGCTTGGCCACCTCGCCCGACAGCATGGCGCCGACGGTACGGTCCACATTGCGGATGGTCCGCTCCAGCCGCACCGCCTGGCCATGCTCGATCGAAGGCTTGGCCGCAGCGATCAGGTCGTGATCCAGCGCCGATTCCAGGCCGTGATTCTGCTTCTCGCTGTGATGGATGGCAACGCCGGGCTTGGGCGCCACGCTGTAGAGAATGCGCGACAAATCCACGCC
>CAYQZM010000332.1:0-5400 GCA_964421935.1 uncultured Rhizobium sp.
GCGCAGGAAATTTATCACCCGGCCAAGTTGACGCCCCAAAACCATATCGCCCTCGAAGAGTGCGGCGTTGCAAATAGCAAAAGCGCGGGAGATTTGCGAGCAGCTCTGCGCCCGCTCAGTTCGGTCCGGAAATCCGCCCGAAAAACAACGCCGGCCAGTATTTGCCGGTGACGATGAAAAGCCCGCTGGCGGGGTCATGGGCGATGCCATTGGGCACGAAATTGGCCTCGGCCAGGACGGCGCGGCGTTCGCCCGGCTTCATGTGGTTCAGGAGCGGACGAAGATCCACCACCGCCTCGACACAGCCGCTCGCCGGCGAAATCCGCACGAGGTTCCAGTCCTCGAAGACATTGGCCCAGATCGCGCCGTTCACCCATTCCAGCTCGTTCAATGCCGGAAGCGGCCGGCCATTGACGGTGACTTTCACTTCGCGGCGGACCGAGAAGTTGCGCGGCGACAGGAAGAACAGCGTGTCCGACCCGTCGCTGGCGATGAGATCCTTGCTGTCGTGGGTCAGGCCCCAGCCCTCGCGCGGATTGGAAAGCTCCGGTTCATGCTGGAACAGGTCGTCGAAGACGAACACCCGGTGCTCGCGCCAGGTCATCTGGTAGATGTGCTCGCCGAAGAAGGTCAGGCCCTCGCCGAAATAGTCCTTGCCGGCATTGACTAGGCTGGTGACCTGGCCGGTTGCCGGATCGATGCGGTTGATGCGGCTTTCCCCGAACAGGTCGCCGGTCGATTCCCAGACCGCGCCATTGTGCCATTCCAGGCCTTCGGTGAAGCCGGGCTGGCTGCGATGGACCTGCCTGACGAGGTGGAAGGAGAGCGTTTTGGCCGGCGGACAGGAGGCCGCGGCCCCCGGCTGGAACAGGACGGACGTCAGCAGAAGGCCGAGGAAAAAGGCGCGCATGGTCGGCGCGAATATCAGGGTGCGGGCGCGCAAAAGCAAACCTTACAAAAGCCCAATTGTTTGGCGAACTGCGATTTCTTTTCCGCTAAAATGCGGGAAAAATAGGCTTTCGATTCCGGGCTTCGCCCGGCGCCCGATATAAAGATCGCGCGAATTTCGGAATCGGGGCGCTAGGACAGGGTTTGCGACAAATCCCTGTTTGTAAGGTGATCGGCGTGACGGCAAAATTACGGACAATGATCAAGGAAGAAGCCAAACCGCACATCCTGCTGGTGGAGGACGCCCGCGACATCCGCGAGCCGCTGGCCCGTTATCTCCGGGAGCATAGTTACCGCGCCACCACCGCCCAGGACGCCGCCACCGCCCGCAAGGTGATGAAGGGCGCCGCCATCGACCTGGTGGTGCTGGACATCATGATGCCCGGCGAAGATGGCCTTTCCCTTTGCCGCTCCATCCGCGAAACCAGCCAGATCCCTGTGATCCTGCTGACGGCGCGGGGCGAGGAAGTGGACCGCATCATTGGTCTGGAGATGGGCGCCGACGATTATATCGCCAAGCCGTTCAGTCCGCGTGAGCTGATCGCCCGGGTGGCGGCGGTCCTCAGGCGTACACAGGCCTTGCCACCGCGCCAGAAGCCGCCCGGGGCCGAACGGGTCAAGTTCGGCGACTGGCTGCTGGACACCGGCCAGCGCGAGCTGATCGGGCCCGACGGCGTCGCCCTGCCTCTCTCATCTGGCGAATTCCGCCTTCTGACGACCTTGCTGGAGCGGCCCAAGATCGCCCTCACCCGCAACCAGCTTCTGGACCTGACCAAGGGCCGCGACGCCGACCTGTTCGACCGTTCGATCGATAACCATGTCAGCCGGCTGCGCAAGAAAATCGAACCGGACCCCAAGAATCCGCGCTATATTAAAACCGTCTGGGGAGGCGGGTACATCTTCGCGATGGACCCCGAACTGGCGTAAGGGCCGCACAAAAAAGAGAAGAGCCATGCGCGTCAAACTGTGGCCCAATACGCTGGCGGTGCAGCTGATCCTGGTGGTCACCGCCGCGGTCGCCATATCCAGTATCGGCGTTGCGCTTTATTTCTATGAGAATAGCGAGAAACAGACCCGCAATTTCGTCAATGAACGGATGATCGACAGGGCCGCCGCCGTCGCGGCCACCGTCAGCCAGGTGCCGCCGCAATCACGCCTGGTGGTCATGCGGACCATGGGAAATCCGACCTGGCGTTTCCGCGAAGCCAAGGGCGAATTCCACGCCAAGTCCATGACGGCCGAGGAAACGGCGCTCGCCAAGCGCCTGGCGGAAGCGCTGCCCGACCATCATCCGCGCAGGAATGCAGTGATCGTCCATCTGCATGAGATCGCCGCCAATCTTCCGATGGAATTGCGGCCCCTGCGGGCGCGCGAGGGCAACCCCAACATGGAGGTGATCCAGACGATCGTGCCCATTGATGCGCACAGCATGATGAGCGGGGTGTTGGTGCGGCCGACCGCCGATTGGCCCATTGAGATCATGATCGCCGCCGTGGTCGCCATCCTGGTGACCAGCCTGGGCGCCGCCCTGGTCGCTCGCCGGGTGGTGCGGCCCCTGTCCGAACTGACCAGCGCCGCGACCGCGATGACTGCAGGGGCGGGCACGCCACATGTGGCCGAACAGGGCCCGGCCGATGTGCGCAACGCCGCCGCCGCTTTCAACACCATGGCGGCCCGCGTCACCCGCACCCTGGAAAGCCAGCGCCATCTTCTCTCGGCTGTGGGCCATGACCTGCGCACCCCCCTGACGGCCATGCGCATCAACCTGGAATTCGTGGAGGACGATGAGCTGCGCGAAGGCCTGATGCACAATCTTGAGGAATTGCAGGTCCTGACCGAACAGGTGCTGGCCGCGGCCAAAGGCGCGGGCGGGGAAAAGCCGCGCCAGGTCGATCTGTCGGCGCTGGTTGAAAGCCTGGTCACCGATCTGGATGAGCTCGGCGAGCCGGTGAGCTGGGCCGCCCACGCGCCTGCCCCCATTTCCTGCCGGCCCAATGAGATCAAGCGGGCGGTCCGCAACCTGGTCGAGAACGCCGTCGCCTATGGCCGCAAGGCCGAGGTGCGGATCAGCGACACCAGTGACGGCTATGACGTGTTGGTCGAGGATGAAGGCCCCGGCATCCCCGAGGATGACCGCCAGCGGGTGTTCGAGCCCTTTGTGCGGCTGGAAAGCTCCCGCAACGAGTTCACCGGCGGTACAGGCCTGGGCTTGACCCTGGTCAAAGCCATCGCCGAAGGCCATGGGGGACAAGTGCGGCTGGAGAACCGGCCGGGGGGCGGGCTTTGCGTCCGCATGCATCTGCCGCGCATGGCCACTGCCGGCGCCTAGTTTCGCCTGGAAACAATCCCCCCTTCTTCTGTCAAAATTCTATGCGATACCAATATCTTTGGCATAAATTCTCAGATTATGGCTGAAGAAGAAGATCCCCTCTACCGCCGCGGGATTCTGCGTCTGGCAGCCAATGCGGCCGGCGCGGGCCACCTGCCGCACCCCGACGCCTCCGCCACGGCGCATAACCCAGCCTGCGGCGATCGGGTAACGGTCGAGTTGACGCTGGAGAGTGACCGGATCAGCGCCCTTGGCCACACCACCCAGGCCTGCATCCTGACCCAGGCTTCGGCCGCCCTGCTGGCCAGCAAGGCTCCAGGCCGTGCCCAGGCCGATCTGAAGGTGTTGGCGGAGACGGTACGGGCCTTCCTGGCCGGTGGGCCTGCGCCTGAGGGCTATGAGGTGTTCGATGGGGTGACCGGCCATGCCGGCCGGCACATCTGCGTGCTGCTGCCGCTGCAGGCGGCGCTGAAGGCTCTAGAAGGTACCCAGCCAGGCACTGTGGGGGCCGAGGACGAGGCTGGTTCCTGAAAGGCTAGCCTGCCCGGTGCCCAGGTCCAGCGACTGGGCCGCCCCGGGCAGCTCCTGGACCAGATCACCGTCGGTCAGGTTGAAGACGCAGGCGATCCTTTCCTCGCCCGCCGCCCGGACAAAGGCCAATGCCGCGCCCTGCAGCAAAGCCAGGCTGCCATCCCACAGGGCGCGATGGCTTTTGCGGGCCGTGAACAGCCGGCGCGCATAGGCCAGGGCCGAACCCGGATCCTTTTGCTGTGCGGATACCGCCAGCGCGGCATGGCTCTCGCCCAGGGGCAGCCAGGGTGTGCCGGTGGAAAAACCCAGATTGGCTTTGGCCCCATCCCAGGGCATGGGCGTGCGGCAGCCGTCGCGCCCTTTGAACAAGGGATAGTAGAGATCGCCGACCGGGTCCCGCAGCAGATGCCGTGGCAGATCCACTTCGGGAAGGCCCAGTTCCTCGCCCTGGTAGAGCAGCAAGGTGCCGCGCAAGGCCGCGAGCAGGGCGAGCAGCACCTTGGCGTTGGCGGCGCCAAAGCGGCTGGCGGTGCGGATCACGTCATGGTTGGAAAAGGCGATGCAGGGCCAGTGATCGGGAAAGCGCGCCAGGGTCTGCAGATGCTCGCGGATCGCAGCGGCATCGGTGGCGACCAGAAACGCAAAGTTGTAGCCGGCATGAAGTCCCCGGTCCGGCGCGAGATAAGCGCCCGCCCGTTCGAACTCTTCGGAGAATTCTCCGAACACGAAACGGTCATCGAAAGCGTCTACCCGATGACGGATCACGTCCAGCACCGCCTTGTTCTCTTCCAGATTGGAGTCATGGAAGTGCCGCTGCATGTTGGCCGCCGCCGACCATTCCACCACCCCGCGTTCCCTGGCCGGAATGGCCGGATTGTCGGCAAGGCTGGTGTCGTGGAGAAAGCCATTGGCAACGTCCAGACGAAAACCGTCCACGCCGCGTTCCAGCCACAACTCCAGCACGTCGAGTGCCGCTTCGCGCGCGGCGCCGTTCATCCAGTTCAGCTTGGGCTGCTGGCGCAGGAATTTGTGGTGATAATATTGTCGCCGCGCCGGCTGATAGGACCAGGCCGGCCCGCCAAATACCGACAGCCAGTTATTGGGGACTGTGCCGTCGTCTCGCGGATCGGCCCAGACATACCAGTCCTTTTTCGCCGCATCGCCGTCGCGGCTGGCGGCAAACCAGGCATGCTCATCGCTGGTGTGGCAGAGCACCTCGTCCAGGATGATCTTCAGGCCACGTGCATGCGCCGCCTCGAGAAGCGCCTGAAAATCCTCGATCGTGCCGTAATCGGGATGGACCCCGTCATAATCGGCAACGTCATAGCCCCAGTCGCGATTGGGCGACGGATGTATCGGTGACAACCAGATCGCATCCACGCCCAATGACGCGATGTAATCGAGCTTGCCCGTCAGGCCGGCGAAGTCACCCTGCCCGTCCCCATTGCCGTCGCAGAAACTGCGGACATAAACCTGATAGATGGACGCCCCTTTCCACCAGTGCGTCACGGTCACACTTCGCTGGCGCTGGTAATGACCTTGGCGGCCAGCCCGTATTTCACGGCATCTTCCGCACCCATCCAGAAATTGCG
>CAYQZM010000333.1:0-8792 GCA_964421935.1 uncultured Rhizobium sp.
AGTCGGAGTCCGCGAATAAAAATTCCATATGGCGCGAAGCGGCGGAAAATAGTGCCGGGCACAAATAAAAACGGCGGCCTTGCGGGCCGCCGTTTCTGCATAAAGTGTTTCGCGCTTAGCGCTTCGAGAACTGGAAGCTGCGGCGCGCCTTCGGACGGCCGTACTTCTTGCGCTCGACCGCGCGCGGGTCGCGGGTGAGGAAACCACCGGGCTTCAGCGCGACGCGCAGCGCCGGCTCATAGTTCACCAGAGCGCGGGAAATGCCGTGGCGCACGGCGCCGGCCTGACCCGACAGACCGCCACCATTGACGGTGACGATCACGTCGAACTGGCCGTCGCGGTTGGCGGCGACCAGTGGCTGGCGCAGGATCATGCGCAGCACGGGACGGGCGAAATAGACGGTCTCGTCGCGGCCATTGACCGTGATCTTGCCGGTGCCCGGCTTGATCCAGACGCGGGCGACCGATTCCTTGCGGCGGCCCGTGGCATAGGCGCGGCCCTTGGCGTCGCGCTTGTCGCCCGTCTTGCCGGCGTCGGCGGCATCGGCCGTCTTGGCCTTGATCAAGGTGGACTTGAGTTCGGTGAATTTGTTGTCTTCGGCCATCGGTTAGGCTGCCTTGTACTGGGTGTTCTTGGGATTGAGCTTGGCGACGTCCAGCTTCTCGGGCTGCTGGGCCTCATGCGGATGCTCCGCGCCCGGATAGACGCGCAGGTTCGCCATCTGGCGGCGGCCCAGGGGGCCGCGCGGCACCATGCGCTCCACGGCCTTTTCCAGCACCCGCTCGGGGAATTTGCCGGCCATGATGGCGCCGGCGGTGCGTTCCTTGATGCCGCCGATATAGCCGGTGTGGTGGTAATAGACCTTTTTCTTCAGCTTCTGGCCGGTCAGCACCACCTTGGCGGCGTTGATGACGATGATGTTATCGCCGCAGTCCATATGGGGCGTGTAGGTCGCCTTGTGCTTGCCGCGCAGGCGCATGGCGATGATCGAGGCAAGACGGCCCACGACCAGCCCTTCGGCGTCGATCAGGATCCACTTCTTCTCGATCTCGGAGGCTTTCGCCGAGTAGGTTTTCATTGCAAATACTCTTGGAAGGACGGGGCGATATAGGGGTATGGACCCTCCCCGTCAACCGGAATATCGAAAAAACGGGGCTTTTTCTGATGCGGTATTATAATACCGCATCAGAAGGGCGATGTTACACTTAGCAGACCCAGGCACAAAATCTAGGGCGTTTGGCCCCTCATGGCGGGTACAGGTTATTTGGGCTTACTAGGCCACCAAATCTCCTTGGCAACGTAAAGCGGCGTCACGGCCACTGCGGAAAACAGACCGACGCTGATCGGACCCTTAAAGCTGTCAGTGACCAGCATCCAGATCAGCGCGGCCAACCCGACGCCCCAGATAATTCCTGTGATGACCAATGCCCGCGTACTCATGCGGCCCTCCCCAGAAGCCCCGGCAGCTTACTTGACGGCCGGCCGAATGCAGCCGCTTTCCTCAATGGCCGAGGACCGACTGCAACCGTTGCAGGGGGCTTGACGGGACGGTCCTGGGCGTGGCGCCCCTCTAAACCGGGAGGCCAAATTTTTAGCGGCCGGCGGTCCGCTTAGAGGTTACGGAGGAAGTTGATCCACAAAGGCGGCGGCAAGGGCACCATTGAGGTGACTGTGAAGGCCCCGCAAAAGGAATAACGGCGGCCCTTTCGGAACCGCCGTCACAAGCTGCCGGGAGACATACCCGCGCCAGAGCCTAGAAACCGAGGGGGGAAACCATCTTGGCCGATGCCCCGGACTAGGTGCGAAGCTGCCGCCTTAGTATGGCGGGAGAAAGTATGGCGGTGAGAAGCGACACCCGTGACTCTCAGCGCGGGTGTTTCTGCTTTATACGCTATAGTCCATCGGATACTAAGCCCGGATACAGCGGCACCAAGGGCGCTAGCAAGAGAGGGCACATGCACAGGGTTCTGACCATTGCCGCGATGCTGGTACTGGGTGGCTGTGCAGCTCCGCAGGAGCAGGTCTTAAAGCAGATGCCGAGTGTGTCTCCGCAAACGCGTGACCCAGTCAACTGCACCACCGTTAGCGAGCGCCTTACGAGCCACACGACCTGCCAATAAAACCGGTTTGGTAATGGCCCACGGCGCTATTCACAGGCCGACATTCCAGTTACCCTTGAGACGCTGAATCCGCCTAAAGCAAGGAAACAGAGCGGTAAAAAGGGGAAGCCATGAAGCCACCTTTTTTGATCTTGCCTGTGGCCATGAGTTTGTGTGCCTGCGCCCCGCAGATCCTGACCGGCGCTGCCGGGCCCTGCGATTCCGCGCCTTCCAGAAATGCCATTGTTGGCTCCGCCGCGCTGCTTGGCGCAGGCGTACAGCCCTATCTCATCGTACAAGGGCGGGATGTTCCGGGGATCAGCAAGATCTATGCGGACAAAGCTGGCACGAACGCTTGTGCCAACCTCCGAAATGACAGGAACCCGCATATGTTCGACTTGCACAAGATTGGAGAAGGAGCGGAAAGACCGGACACTCTCATCACACTGAATGCGAGATCCTCCTGTCCCAGAGCGCGCGGGTAGAAGGCGTGATTCTTAGCGCGTGCGACCGGTCTTGGTCTGCGCTTTCCCCAAGGCCGGGGCAGCGGCCCGCCAAATAAGCATGGCGTCGACGTAAATGCGCGCTTCATCGGCGTGCCACGCTAATCGGGGTGGTACGGGTTCCTGGGAAGGTCGACAACCTGCCAGCCCTGGGCGCTCATCGCAGCTTTCTCCCGTTCTCCCAGGGGGAAATGGAAAAGGCCCGCCATCAAAAGGGCCGGTTCATCCAGCCCCATGCTGCACAGCATGTCCTTGAAAGCGATACGGCGGCGCATTTTCTTCCCCAGAGCGGAGTCGATCGCCGCGAATTCGACACCCGCGCAATAGAAGTCGTTGAAGCCCTTGAACGCCACCTGCGGCATGTTCAGGCCGAGCGCCACTTTCTCGATCTCCCGCCGTGAAATCGAGAAAATGTAATTTCCGTCTTCCTCATACGAAAGCGCATCCATGTGGGCGCGCCGTCCCAGCACTGCGTTGAGGGCGGCCTTAGCGCGCCTGAGGACGGACCGGCTGCGATCGTTCGGCTCGATGAGGATGACGCCCTTTGTGGAGACGCGAAGCATTTCATAGAGAGCGAGCATCGGCCGGGGAAAATGGTGAAACGATTCCTTACAAAACACAAAATCGAAAGCGTGATCTGGAAATGTGAGACGCTCGGCATTTTCGACGCGATAGCGCGTCATCAATCCCTGTTCCTGGGCGGCCTTCAGAAGGTCCTCGGAAATATCCGTTGGCATGACCTCTGCCACGCCCGCCTCCCGCAGCCTGATCGAGTCCAGTCCGAACCGGCCATCACCCACGGTAAGCCATTTTTCCCCGGGCTGTCCGCCAAGGATTTTGGCGATTTCATAGCTGCGGGCATGGCGCCAATAGTCCGCGGTATCACGCTTGAACCAGCTCTCGGAAATCTTCTTCCGCTTCGGGTCTGTAAGGTCCGCGCTGAAGCCGGCGGCGTGGCGCCGGTGGGACGCATCGTGAAAAGCAACCATCGCTCAGGCCTGGCCATGGAAAAGGGCTTTCCCACTAGCAGAGTCGGGGGTGTAATTGCGCGCTTTGGGCACTAAATTCCCCCCATGAACGCACCCGAATCCCCGCCCCTGCTCCTGACCGCCTGCACCGGCGGCGTGCTGCGCCTGCTGCTGAACCGGCCCAAGGCCCGCAATGCCCTGTCCTCGGAACTCATGGCCGCGCTCAAGGCGGCGCTGGACGGCGCCGCGGCCGACAATGCCACCCGGGTGATCGTGATCGCCGCGGAAGGCCCGGTCTTTTCCTCTGGCCATGACCTGAAGGAACTGGCGCGCCACCGTGCTGACGGCGATGCCGGCAAAAAAACCTATGCCGGCCTCTTCAGCCAATGCTCGCAGATGATGCAGGCCATCGTGAAGAACCCTAAGCCCGTGATCGCGGAGGTGCAAGGGATCGCCACCGCCGCCGGCTGCCAGCTGGTGGCGAGCTGCGACCTGGCGGTGGCGTCTACCTCCGCCCGCTTCGCCACCCCCGGCGTGGACATCGGGCTGTTCTGTTCCACGCCGATGGTGGCGCTGTCGCGCAATATCGGGCGCAAGGCGGCGATGGAGATGCTGCTGACGGGCCGGATGGTCGAGCCGGAAGATGCCTTGCGCATCGGGCTGATCAACAAGGTGGTAGCGCCGGAGATACTGGAAAGCGAGACCATGATGCTGGCGGGGCTGATCGCCTCCAAGCCGCGCGCCACGATCAAGACCGGCAAGGAGGCCTTCTACCGCCAGCTCGAAATGCCGCTGGCCGAGGCCTATGCCTATGCCAGCAAGGTGATGACCGAGAACATGCTGGACGCGGAAGCCTGCGAGGGTATCGGCGCGTTCCTGGAAAAGAGAGACCCGAATTGGCCGAGTTAGCCCTGCCGCAATATCCCGACACCCTGATCAAATCCATCCTGCGCGAGATCAAGACCATCGCCATGGTGGGGGCGAGCGGCAACGACATCCGCCCGTCCTATTTCGCGATGATGTATCTCTTGAACAAGGGCTACAAAATCATCCCGGTGAATCCCGGCATGGTGGGCAAGGAGATACTGGGCCAGAAGGTCTATGCCAGCCTGAAGGAGGTTGCTGATGCCAGAATTGGGCCGGTCGACATGGTCGATATCTTCCGCGAGTCCAAATTCGCGCCCGAGATCGCCCGCGAGGCAGTGGCGGAAAAGGACCGGCTGGGTCTGAAGGTGCTGTGGATGCAGTTGGGCGTGATCAGCGAGGAAGCCGAACGGATCGCCAAGGACGCCGGCCTGACCGTGGTGATGAACCGCTGCCCCAAGATCGAGCATGGCCGCTTCTCGGGCGAGATCGGCTGGATGGGCGTCAATCGCCGGGTGATCGACAATCGAAAGCCGCTATTGTTCGGCCGTGGGGGCTCGCTCAAGCACGGCTGAAAAGGGGAGTCGGGGGATGAAGTACAGGATTGCCGCGCTGCTGCTGTGTCTGGTGCCGGCGGCGGCGCTGGCGCGGACCGATTATGTGCCTTCGGGCACCTGCGATGGCTGGCCCCGCGCGCCCATCGGCATGGCGAAAGGCTTCTGTGCCGGCATCATCGTCGCCCCGCCCGCCGATTTCGAGAAGCGCACCATCCTGTCGCCCCGTGTGGTGCTGCCGCTCAAGGGCACCCACGACTTCCTGGTCACCGACATGGACAAGTGGAACAGCCCGAACGGCAAGGTCTTCCGCATCCACGCCGAACGCGGCAAGCCAACCGTCATCACGCCCGTGCTGACCGGTCTTTATATGCCGCATGCCATAGCTTACGGCCCGGGCGGCAAGGTCTATGTCAACGAACAGGGCCGCATCTTCCGCTTCGATCCGATGGCGGCCGACCCCAAAGCCACGATCGAAACCGTAATTCCCAACGCGCCGGACACCAGGGTGCGCTTCAATTTCCATCCCCTGTCCATGTTCATCTTCGACGCCAACAACGACCTGCTGGTGTCGGTTGGCGCGCCCAGCGATCAGTGCCTTGTCGGACCGCCGGCCAGCAAGGACGGCAAGCCTGATGGCACCACCTTCTGCAACCAGGCCGAAGGCGACTACAAGGCGGCCGGCATCCGGCGCTACAAGTGGCTGGGCGACAACACATGGTCGCCGGATTTCACCATGATGGCACAGGGCCTGCGCAATTCGGTGGCCCTGGTGCGCCACAGCTCCGGCACCCTGCTGCAGGCGGAGAACAGCGAGGATTTCCCGCCCGCCGACAGCCCGTTCGAGGAATTCAATGTCCTCAAGCAGGGCGCCCATTATGGCTGGCCCTATTGCTACGACATGACGGGCACCAATCCGGTCTGGGGACCGCTGCATCTGATGGATTGCGCCGGCGCGGGGGTTGGCCGCGCCTATGCCAGGCCGGTGCGCCTGTTGCCGCCGCACGGCGCGCCCCTGAGCATGCTCTATTATGACGGCGCGATGTTTCCGCAGCTGCGCGGAAAACTGCTGGTCGCGCTGCATGGCTATCGTCCCGCCGGCTCGCGCATCGCCGCCTTCACCGTCGACAGCCGGGGCATTCCCGTGCTGACGCCGAATGCCCACTATGACGCCTTTGCAGGGCCGAACGGCAATCAGACCGTCAGCCTGCCCTATCCCGGACCAGCCTCCGAACCGCTGCTGCTCACGCCAGGCTGGAATAATGTGGATGGCAGTCATCCCAAGGGCTCACCGGTGGGACTGGCCGTGGCGGACGACGGCGCCATCTGGGTGGCGGAAAACAACAACGGCACCGTCTTGCGGATTGCGCGCGACCGGCCCTAACTAGCTAGTGTCGCGGTTTCGAAGTTCGCTTTTGGGTGATATCAACCTGTGTGCGAACTTCGAAACCAAAGCGACACTAGGAATCAATAAAATGCTAGCGTCCTTCGATTCCGAAATTCGCCAAGAGCGCGATATCGAGATGATGCGAATTTCGGAATCGGGACGCTAGCCCATGTCTTTAGACAACGCCTCCATGACGGTGTTCGGCGACTCCATCTCGGGCAATTGCCTGAAGGTGAAGTTCGTGGCTGACCGGCTTGGGCTGCCTTACGACTGGGTCGAGACCAGCGTCTTGAAGGGCGAGACCCGCACGGCGGAATTCCTGGCGATGAATCCGGCGGGCCAGGTGCCGGTGGTGCGCTTCGCCGACAGCGGTGTCCTGGCCCAGTCCAATGCCATTATCCTGCATCTGGCGGAAAATACCGATCTCATTCCCCGCCCGCCCTTTGAACGGGCGTTGATGTTTCAATGGCTGTTTTGGGAGCAATACAGCCATGAGCCCGCCCTTGCCGTGCTGCGCTTCCACAAGCTTTATCTCAAGAAGGCCGACAGCGAGATCGACCCGGGCCTCAGGCCCCGCTGCCTGAAGGCACTGGCGCTGATGAATGAACACCTGGCCGGGCGGACCTATTTCGTCGGCAGAAAACTGTCACTGGCCGACATCGCCCTGGTGGCCTATACACGCTTCGCCCATGAGGCCGGCTTGTTTCTTGCGCAATTTCCCAATGTCCGCGCCTGGGTGCGGCGCGTGGAAGACGATCTCAGGATCGCGCATCTGACATGAAGCTCCGGCTGGCTGCATTGCTGGTTCTGTTGGCGGCGCCCGCGCAGGCGGCGGTGCCGGACGATCTTGCGGCGGCCCGGCAGCTTGTTTCCGATCTTGGCGGCTTTGCGAATATCGCGCGCACGGGCGTGCAGACACTGATCAACGCCGGAATCATCACGTCGCCAGAGCTTTACCGCAAGGTCTACAAGCAATATCTGCAAGACCATGCCGACCTGATCGCCAGGGCAGATGGAGAGATGGCTGCGACCTTTGCCCAGATCTACACGGCCGATGAGCTGCGCGATTACATCGCCTATGAAGAAAGCCCGCTAGGCCGCGCCATCATGCAGAAGCAGTTTCTCGCCAGCCAGACCTTGTTCAGCGACCATTACCAGGCTGCGGTTCTGACAGAGGAAGAAAAGGCGGCGCAGGAGGCATTTTATGCGAGCCCACAAGGCAAGAACCTGAACCGCAAATTCGCCCAGGTGTTGGGAAATTTCCTGACGCAGGTGGCGCCCTATGTACAGCAGATCACCGCCGGTGCGACGGAAGAATATTGCAATCAAGGTGGCGATTGCTCGAAGCTGCGTATCGTCCATCCGGGCGAGAGCCTGTCCCCCAAACCCTGACTGCCAAGGAGATCACGATGGCCGAGTATGGCTTCAACACGCTGGCCGTGCATGCCGGCGCCCAGCCCGATCCCGCCACCGGCGCGCGGGCGACCCCCATCTACCAGACCACGGCCTTCGTCTTCGAGGATGCCGACCATGCCGCGGCCCTGTTCAACCTTCAGGTCTTCGGCAATATCTATTCGCGCATCATGAATCCCACCAATGCGGTGCTGGAAGAGCGCGTGGCGGCGCTGGAGAATGGCCGCGCGGCGCTGTCCTGCGCCTCCGGCCATGCGGCGCAGCTTCTGGCCCTGCACACCCTGATGGGCCCGGGCGACAATATCGTGGCGGCGCGCCAGCTCTATGGCGGCTCGATCAACCAATTCAGCCAGGGCTTCGCCAAGTTCGACTGGCATGTCACCTGGGCGGACGCCATGAAGCCCGACAGTTTCAAGGCCGGCATCAACGATCGCACCAAAGCGATCTTCGTCGAAAGCATCGCCAATCCTGGCGGCATCATCACCGACATCGAGAAGGTGGCCAGGATCGCCCATGATGCGGGCGTGCCCTTGATCGTGGACAACACCCTGGCCTCGCCCTACCTGATCCGGCCGATCGAATGGGGCGCCGATATCGTGCTGCATTCGGCCACCAAGTTTCTGGGCGGCCACGGCAACTCCATGGCCGGCATCATCGTCGACAGCGGCAAGTTCGACTGGGGCAGCGGCAAATACCCCAGCCTGTCGGAGCCCTGCCCGTCCTATCACGGCATGCGGCTGTGGGAGACCTTCGGCGACCTGGCCTTTGCCATCGCCTGCCGGGTGCTGGGCCTGCGCGACCTGGGGCCCTCCCTGTCGCCCATGAACGCCTTCCTGGTGCAGACCGGGATCGAGACCTTGCCCCTGCGCGTGCAGCGGCATTGCGACAATGCCCTGGCCGTCGCCAAATGGCTCAAGGCCAATCCGAAAGTGAGCTGGGTGAATTATGCCGGGCTGGAAGACAATGACTGCTACGCCCTGCACAAGAAATATTGCCCCAAGGGC
>CAYQZM010000334.1:0-18941 GCA_964421935.1 uncultured Rhizobium sp.
CGCCGAGCTCCACAGGTTCAGACCCGGCCGCTGCGAAGGCACGCGCGGTCCCGGATTGGAGGTGCCGTAATAGATCTGGTTCAGGTCCGGATCGTAGGACACCCAGCCCCATGGCGCGGATGCGCCTTGCTTCCACATCTCGCCCGGCCAGGTCGAGATGCCCAGATCCTTTCCTTGCATCCAGGGATAGAACGGCTTGAAGTCGGGCCCGATCAGCATGGTGGAATCCGGGCCGTTGGTCAGCGCCTTCCAGATGACATGGCCGTCTTTCACATCCAGCGCCGCGAACCAGCCATTGGTTCCCAACTCACCGCCGCTGGAGCCGACAAAGACCTTGTTGCCCACCGTGAACGCGGCCTGCGTCAAAGTCGGGCCCTTGGTCACATCGTCCAGCAGGGTGCGCCAAACTTCCTTGCCGGTCGCCGCGTCCACCGCCACGGTGTGATCGTCGAGCAGGTTGTAGATCAGCTTGCCGTCGGCATAAGCCCAGCCGCGCAGCACCTTGTCGCAACAGGCCTCGCCGATGGCGCGTGGATCGGGATTGGGCTGGAACACCCACTTGATCGGCGCGCCGGCCTTGGACAGGTCCAGCGCATAGGCGATGTTGGGAAAGGGCGTCACCAGATACATGGTGTCGCCCACCACCAGCGGCGCGCCTTCATGGCCATACATCTGCCCGTCGCTGAAGGTCCAGGCGATGCGCAGCTTGCCGACGTTCGCCTTGTTGATCTGGGCCAGCGGGCTGTAGCGGGTGTTAGCGTAATCGCGCGCCTGGCGGGTCCACTGGCCCGGCGGATCGCCCGGCGCCAGGTTGGCGGTGGCACCGGTGAAGCTTTTGTTTGCCGGCGCGGCATCGCCCGCGCCCAGCGCCGGCGTGGCCATGACAAGCGCGGCGCCCAGAAGAAATCTGCGAAAAGCCATTCCGTCTCCCCCAAAAGCTTTTCTTTTTTCAAAGCGTAAGATGCGGGCAGGGGCCGTGCAAGGACAGGGGAATTGGCTTACAAACCCTCGGAGCAGGGGGAGTTATGCACCGTCTTCGCCATCTTGTTTGCTGCACCGCACCCGGGGGCGGCCAAGGGCGGCGAAACGGATTGCTTTCATTGAACTCATTCCCCCAAGCCATAGGGAGCCTCGCATGACCAACCGCCGCAACTTTCTTCTGGGAGCCGCCGCCATGGGCCTGACCGGCCCCAGCTTTGCCCAGCGCAGCATCCCGCTGGGGCTGCAGATGTATACGGTACGCAACGACCTGGCGAAGGACTTCGACGGCACCGCCAAAAAGGTGCGCGCCATCGGCATCCGCCATGTGCAGGCGAACCTGACCCAGAGCGGCAAATCCTCCAAGGATCAGCGAAAGCTCTATGACAGTCTGGGCATCAGCTGGGAAAGCATCCATGCCGGCGGCGACGGGTTGCGCGGCGGGCTTGATGCCACGATCGCGGAAGCCAAATCGGTCGGCATCAAGAACATCACCTGTTCCTCGCCGCTTTATCCCACCGAGCGCGGCTCCTTGATGGCCGGCCCATCCGTGGATGACTGGAAGAAGAACGCCGATGCCTTCAACAAGATCGGCACGGCCTGCAAGGCGGCGGGCCTGACCTTCGCCTACCACAACCACAATGTGGAATTCCGCAAGGTCGGCGATGTGGTGCCCTATGACCTGTTGCTGCAGCAGACCGATCCGGCCCTGGTGCAGATGGAGATGGATATCGGCTGGGTGGTGGCAGGCGGCGCCGATCCGGTCGCCTATCTCACCAAATATCCGAACCGCTACTATTCCCTGCACATCAAGGATCTGAAGAACCAGGGCATCCCCAACACCAACATGAAGATGATCAGCGCCATCATCGGCAAGGGTATCGTCGACTGGAAGAAGGTGCTGCCGGCCGCGCACAAAACCCGGGTGGAGCGCGCCTTCCTGGAGATCGAGGAACCCTACGATCCCTCACCGCTGGAGATGGTCAAGCAGAGCTACGACTTCCTGCACGGGAAGGTCTGACGACATTACCGCTCCTCATGCTTCGACAAGCTCAGCATGAGGAGGTTTGGTTATTCCTCACCCTGAGCTTGTCGAAGGGTGAGGAGGCGACCTCAGGTCTTGACGGCGTACAGCGCGTGATGGGCGAGGATGAACAAGGTCCGCCCATCGCTGCCACCGAACAGGATCTGCAACGGCCGCTCCGGCACGTCGATGCGGCCGATCTCCTTGCCTGAGGGGTCGTAGACAAAGATCTGCCCGTTGGCGAGATAGACATTGCCGTTTGGCGCCACCGCCACGCCTTCACCGCCCCGCTCGGCGAAGAGCTTGAGGTCGCTCACCGTGCCGTTGGCATTGACCAGACCGCTATAAGTGCGCGCTTCCGACTCGTTGCTGACGAAGACGCGGCCACCCGGTTTGGCCGTGACAAAGCCGTAGGTGTCCAGATTGTCGGAGAAACGCCAGCCCACGCCATCGGGCGGCCCCTGCTGGAAGGTGCGGGCCGCGGGCAGGAACAGGCTGCCGTCGGGCGAGACGTATTCCTTGGCCTTGGGAGCCGCCATGTCGCGGGCGAACATCTCGTGCAGGGTCGTGTAGCGATAGGTCTTGGGATCGAGCTGATCCTTGAACTCGCCATTGTTACAATAATTGACCGGCAGCACCGCCGTCGCCTCGGGGTGGGCGCGCGCCGGTGTCGGCGCAATGACGGTCATCCCGGTGGCGGGCGAGCCGGGTTTGAAGCTGTAGAGCGTGCCTTCCGCGCCCAGCGACGACAGCACCAGCAGGTTGCCGGATTTGTCGAACATCAGATTCACCGGGTCGGTGGGATTGTCGCGCTCGATGGAAAGGCCTTCCTCGCGCGACCAGCCATAGATGCGCTGTTGGTGCTTGTCCACGAAGTAGAGCTTGCCATGCGCATCCACCGCCGCGCCGGAGATGGAATAAAAGCCGTCTTCCAGCTTTTCGACAGGAGTGCCCATGTCACGCGGCGCCGGCGCCACGACTTGCGCCGGGTAATCCAGCACGGCGAATTCCCGCTCACGGATATCGACGTGATGGGTGATGTCGCGGATGGCGTTCTCGGCCGGGAATTTGCTCACGCGAAGGAAAGTGCCGCAGCCGTTGGCGTCGCAGGTGCCCAGGCCGCTTTCCGCATTGACATGAGCGTTGCGGAAATGGATGGCGCTGGAATTGAAGATCCGCGCCGCCGTGTCCACGGGGCGCACCGTGCGCGTCACCCGATAGGCATGCCAGTTGGCGATGGTGATGTTGCGGGAATCGACGATCTCCCGCGAACTCGCTTCCTGGCTTTCGCCGGCTTCCTCTTCGGTCTGGGGCGCATAGACCTCCCAATTCTCGGCGCGCCGGAACTGGAATTCGGTGCGCACATGATGCTCGCTGGAAATCTCATAGAGATGGCCCGGCGTCTTGGTATCCGAGACGGTGACGCCGGCCTGGGCATAGGTGTCCACCGTCCACAGATTGGTGAAGGTGCCGCCGCCGCCATTGGTGATCCACAGCGAGGGATATTGCCCGTCCCAGCGCTTATGGATGTCGGGATCGGCGCTGTGGGTGTCGTTGTAGGGATCCCAGCGCGAGCCGTCGGGATTGTTGGTGCCGTGGCCGCCCAGGAAGCGCACATCGTCCATCAGCGAGTTCGCGCCTGCCTGCCACAAGGCCTCGACCGCGCGCGGATTGATGCCCCCGGTGAAGAGCCCGATGCCGGAGACGATATTGTCGCCGCCTTTCGGTGTTTCCAGCAGCGCCTTGGGCGCGCCGACGCCGCCGAAGCCGGGCGTGTTGTCCGGCAGGTTGAACTGGGTGATGGAGGGATGCAGCCCGATCAGCACCGTGTCCGGCTTCAGCCGGATGGTGTCATGCACGATGTAGCGGCCGCTGGGGATGTAGAGCACGCGCGTCGTGTCGATGGCGTGCTGGATGGCGGCGGTATCGTCGGTCTTGTTGTCCCCTTTGACGCCCAGCTCTCGGATGTTCACCCACTGGCTGGACGGTGGCAGCGGCCGGATCGCCGGCGGCGACGGTGCTGGCATGGCTTTGAGTGGTGCGGCGTCCCAGCGCGTGCCGATCTCGCCCATCTCACCGGGGGCCTTCAGCATCAGGCCGTGATTGAAAGCCTTCACCTCATAGACGCCATTGGCGCCCAGGGTCTTGCCGCTTTCGCGGAAGCGGGCGAACACCGGCGTCTTCGCCGCCACGGCATTCTCGAAGCCGATCTGGGTATAGACATCCTTCTCGGCGCTGATGACCACCGCGGCGCGGCTCACATTCTCGAAGCGCGCATTCTTGGCCCAGAGCCAGTCGGAATAGTCGGGGTCGATGTCGATCGCCACCGGCACATTGCGGAACGTGTCGTGCACCAGGGTTAGGGACGCTTCATGCTCGCGGATCGCCGCTTCACGCTGGCCGTTGAAGACGCTGTCGATCAGGGTGAATTGCCAGGCAGGTGACGGTTTCTCGGTCAGGATGCCGTAGCGGCCGCCAAAGAAACGCAGGTCCTCCGCCTCATTGGCGACCTGATGCAGGCCCGCCAGGCCCGAGCCGATATGGAAATCCATGTGGCTGAGATAGTCGTGCTGCGCGCCATGGAAGCGGATGGCGACAGCGCCCGCATTGCCCTTGCCGATCTCGAAATCGATGTTGCTCATCGCCGAATAGAAAGTGCCCGGATTGGCATCGGCGATCTTGGGATTGGGCGGCACGCTGTCCGGCGGCGGGAAGGGCACGCGGAAGCCCGGCCGCTCGGGGCGCGAGCTGGTGCCGGCGCCCGGGCGGAAGCCGGCAAAGATCACCATGGCGGCGACGCCGCTGGAATAACCCGGCGTGTTGTCGCCCAGCACAAAGACCGGACGCTTGGCGCCCCAGCCGATCACGCGCACCGCCGGCCAGACATAGATGGTGCGGCTGATGCGATAGCGGCCCTGGGGAATGAAGACGATGCCTTCCTCGCGGTCGGAGGCGGCCTTGTCGATCGCGGCCTGGATGGCGGCACTGTCATCGGCGCGGCCGTCACCGACTGCGCCCGTCAGCGGGATCGCCCGGGGATCATCCAGCTTGGTGGTCAGAAAAGAGGTGCCTGGCTGGGCTGCGGCCGCGCCGCTGCCGGCTAGCAGCAACAGCGCGGCGAAGATCAGTTTTCTCATCGCGGAGGTTCCCCTGGGTACCGGTAACTTCCTTAGCAGATCAGGAACTTGACGTTCCACGGGCGCTTTTGCCGCGTCCCGCTAACATGAAACTAATATTGCGCCGCAAAAATCATGGCATGCTCGCCGCAAGCCTTTCCACCGATGTCCGGGGGCGGACAGGAAAGGCCCGTAAGGCGGGCTGTGATGAAGCAGTTTTTCTTGGGATTGATGGCATGCGGCCTGCTGGCTGTGCCCCCCGCACAGGCTGCCAGCATCGCTGGCGTGAGCCCGGCGGACACGAGCGCGACCAGCGTAAGCCAGACCGATCCCGACTCCGACCAGGCGACGGGCACCGGTCCTTCGCTCTGTCTGGATAGCATGGAGACCGTGCCGGATGATGACGATCTGGTGCCTACACCAGCTTCGACAGACGGCGGGTGTTCGGTCCCCGAAACGCCTATCTCGACCTGACCATCGTTCTAAGCATGGCCGGTGATCAGCCAGAGCAGAATGATGATCGGCAGCGGAACACCGAGTAGCCACAAACAGCCGGATCGCATCGCTGAGCCCGTTGAGGGTTGAGTTTGGGTCTGGTTGGGAGAACGCAGCCGGGCTTTGGCCGTTCCGTGAGGCCGGAACGATCAGGTCCCAGGCCCGTTATCGCGCTAACCCGTGAAAAAGGGGGGCGCATCATGACGGCCATTCTTTCCGACAGCTCTGGGACCGCCACCGTTCTTCGCGATCCCGGACGCTTCAACTGGAGCGCGGTGATCGGCGGCGCTGCCGTGGCGGTGGCGACCGCCTTCTTCCTGACCGTGCTCGGTGCGGGCTTCGGCCTGACCTTGATGCCCCGCCAGCCGGGCGGCGGCTTCTTCACCCTCGGCGCCATCTATGTTCTGGCTGCCCAGGCCTTCGGCTTTGTCGCCGGCGGCCATGTCACCGGCCGGCTGATCGGCCCGGCGCTGGAAAGCAGGCGAGAAGAGGAATGGCGCGCCGGACTGCATGGCCTGGTGATGTGGGCCATCACGGTGGCCGCGGGGCTCGCGCTCCTGGCGCTGGTGGCAGCCGGTGGCGGGCCGCGGCTTCATGGCGACAGTCCGCGCAGTGAAAGCAGCATCGCCAGCTATTGGGCCGATGTGCTGCTGCAGCCCATGGGTCCGCATGCGTCGGCGCGCGGCGAGGAGCTTGCACAGGACAAGCTGGAAGCCGCCCGCGTCCTGTTGGCCGACCTTCATCCCGGCAATGCCGTGCACAATGCCAACCGCGAGGATCTGATCCGTCTCACCGCCATGGATGCCGGGGGCTCCTACGAGGCCACCTCGCAACGGGTGGACTTCGTGCAGGCGCGCATGCGCGATGAGCTGAATGCTGCCCGCAAGGCCGCCGGCTATGCCGCGCTATGGGTCGCCTGCGCGCTTCTGTTCGGCGTCGTGCTGGCGGTGGCCTCGGCCATTTCCGCGGGGTGGGAAGAAGACAAACTCGGCTTCAGCATGGCCCGCCGCTACTGATTTTTTGAAGGAGTGATTTGATGAGCAACGATAGCCAGCCATTCCTGTCCGACATCAAGACTTTGCGCGAACGGGCCAGGGCCAACCTCAATGAAGGTGCCATCGGCAGCACCTATGGCGGCGATGTGAAGAAGACTGTCGAGATCCTGCAGTCCGTGCTGGCCACCGAGATCGTCTGCGTGCTGCGCTACACCCAGAATGCGGTGGCAGCCACCGGCATCTCCAGCGAGGGTGTCCGCGCGGAATTTCAGGAACATGCCAATGAAGAGATGGAGCATGTCCATCTGGTGGCCGAACGCATCAACCAGCTTGGCGGCGATCCCAACTTCAATCCCGAGGGAATTCTGACCCGGTCGGCCTCGCAATATTCGCAGGGCGGCAATCTGGTCGACATGATCAAGGAGAACCTGGTGGCCGAGCGCATTGCGGTGGACCATTACCGCGAACTGGTCCGCTATTTCGGCAACAACGATCCGGGCACCCGCAACATGATCGAGGATATCCTCAGGGTCGAGGAAGAGCATGCCAACGATATGCATGATCTCTTGGTGGCCCATGAGGGACGGCCTATGCTGAAGAAGTGAGCCGCGAACCGCGAAGCGAAAGCGGTGAATGCGCCTGGTTCCTGCTCGGTTTCAGGAACCGGGCCCCTCCCTGGCTGTTTCCTTGCGAAGGACAGGAGATGGCCATGAAACCCATTGCCGTATTCATTGTGGTCGCGGCTCTTGCGATGGCGACCCTGGCGGCCGGCGCCAAGACCGTCACATCTTCGCAAGGAAACGCCAATGATAAGAGCGTCGCTGCCGTGGCCGGCCCGACGGTGGCGGCGAACGCCTCGCACAAAAAGGCCGACAAGATGACCGCTGTCGAGAAGAAGGCCAAAGCCGAGACCAAAACGGCACAGACCCAGAAGCCGGTGCCGACGACCGACTAGCTGCACCGCAGCGTAGGCCTGCGAAACGCCCGAACGATCGCAAAGGCGCGGCTTGCCCTTGGCGTTTGCGCGTATACACTCCCCGCCCGGCGCCAACGAGCGCGGGTGAGCTGGGGAGGTTCTCGTGAAAACGTATCTGGCGGCCATGGCCGCTTTGTCCCTGTTGCTGAGCACCACTGCGGCATTTGCGCAATCGGCCGCCACAGCCGCCGCCACGACGCCTGATCTGCCCTATGAGGCGGTGCCGAATTTCTTCCAGGCGCCGCCGGGCGACACCATGGGTGAGCTGCAGGGCGTGGCCACCAACTCCAAGGGCGATGTCTTCGCTTTCTTCCGTGGACCCCACACCCGGCTGTGGGAGTTCGGGCCCGACGGCAAGTTCATCAAGGAGATCGGCAAGGGCTTTTACGGCTTCCAGTTCGCCCATTCGGTGCGGGTAGATCGCCACGACAATATCTGGACGGTGGACGAGGGCACCAATGTGGTGACCAAGTTCGATCCTACCGGCACCAAGGTGCTGATGATCATCGGCCATCGCCCCAGCCAGGCTGACGGTCCCTATGCCACGCCGCACGGTCCCAATCCGCCCGACAATAACTACACGCTGTGCCGGCCCACCGACGTGGCCTGGGACCAGCAGGACAACATCTTTATCTCCGACGGCTACTGCAACAACCGGGTGCTGAAATATTCGCCGGAAGGAAAATTCCTCGCCAAGAATGGTGGTCCCAACAGCGGCAAGGGCGAGAATGAATACAACCTGCCCCACGGCCTGCAAGTGGATCACCAGGGCAATGTCTATGTCGCCGATCGCGGCAACAACCGCTATGTGGTGCTGGACAACAATCTGAAATGGAAGACGGCCTATACCCAGTACGGCACCGCCTGGTCCGACTGCATCTCCGAAGGGCCGCACCAGTATCTCTTCATGTCCAACTCCAACCCCAACGGCAACGGGCCGGGCACCTGGGCGCGCACGGGCCAGATCTACAAGGCTGAGCTGGACGGCACGCCCGTCGGCAAGTTCGGCCACGCCGGCAAGCTGGCGCCCGGTTTCCAGGTCGTCCACATGATGGATTGCCGCAATCCCAACCAGATCATCGTGGGCGAGATCGAATCCTGGCGCATGCAGAAATTCGTCTTGAAGGGGAGCAAGTGACATGAAACCCATCGCCGCGCTCTTGCTCGCCGCCGCCTGCGCCATCGCCCTTCCGGCCGCCGCGCAGGAAATCTCCTACACCAACTCCCAGCCCCTGACCTTGCCGGCCGACACCTTCTTCGGCATGGCCGCGGGCGTCGCCACCGATTCCAAGGGGCACGTCTTTGTCTATACCCGCAACGGTAATCCCACCATGACGCTGGGCGGCAGCCGCGCCTTCGCCCATGGCGGCTCCAATCTCTATGAGTTCGGCCCGGACGGGAAATTCATCCGTCAGATCGGCAAGCAGGTCTATGGCTTCCTGGCCGCGCAGCAGGTGCGGGTGGACAAAAGCGACAATATCTGGGTGGTCGACCGCTACAGCAACATGGTGATCAAGCTCGATCCGCAAGGGCGCGTCGCCATGCTGCTGGGACGCAAGCCCGAGTCCGTGGACGTACCGTCCAAACCGGACGAGGGACGCGGCAATCCGCCCGGCTCGGGCGCGCAAAGCGATCTGTTCCAGTCCCCCACCGACGTGGCCTGGGACGCTCAGGGCAACATCTTTGTCGCTGACGGTATCGGCAATGCCCGCATCGCCAAGTTCACCCATGACGGCGTCTTCGTGAAAAGCTGGGGCTCGCGCGGCACGGGCGAAAGCCAGTTCAAGACCGCGCATGGCGTGGCGGTCGACGCGAACGGCAATGTCTATGTCGCCGACCGCGGCAACAGCCGCATCCAGGTGTTCGACAACAACGGCACCTACAAGACCAGCATCACCACCGGCGGCGATCCGGAAGCCATCTGCATCTCACCTGGCGCCCATCAATATCTCTTCAGCTCCAATTCCAATCCCCAGGACGACCTGGATCATGGCGGGGAGATCTACAAACTGGAGTTGAACGGCACGGTGGTGGGCAAGTTCGGCCAGGCCGGCAAGGGTCCCAGGGATTTCGGCAGCGTCAATGCCATCGACTGCCGCAACCCCAATGCGCTCTACGTCGCCGAGGCCGGCAACTGGCGGGTGACCAAGGTCGCGCTTCACTGATGTTGCGGCGGAAATTCCTGGCGGGCGCGGCGGCGATGGCTGCTGCGCCCGTTTCCGCGCCCCCTCTCTTTGCACAGGGATCGCCCATCCCGGTGATCGACACCCATGTTCATATTTTCGATCCGCGCCGGCCGCAGGGCGTGCCTTATTCAGGGCCCAGGGGCCAGCCGCCCCAGATCGCGACACCGGAGAACTACCATCAGCAGATTGTCGGCACGGGCATCGTTGGCTCGGTGATCGTCGAGGCCAGCCCCTGGATCGAAGACAATCTCTTCATCCTGGAGCGGGCCAATTCCGATCCGATCTTCGTGGGTGTGGTGGGCAGCCTCGATCCGTCAAAGCCCGATTTTGGCGACTATCTGAACCGATTCTCCAAGGACCCGCTCTGGCGCGGCATCCGCTATGCGCGGGTCTGGCAGGTGGAGAATGGCAGGCAGGTGCTCAAGCCCGGCATGGCAGAGGGCTTGAAATTGTTCGCCCAGACCGGCCAGACCCTGGACATGGCCAACCCGTCCTTTGACCTGCTGCGCGGGGCGCTGCTGGCGATGGACGCGGCTCCGGATCTGCGCGTGGTGATGGATCACATGCCCTCGCTCGACCCCACCCCAGAGACTGAAAGTCTTTACAATTCCCTGATCGTCGAACTGGCGCAGCGACCGAATTTCTTCGTCAAGCTGTCACAGGTCCGGCACAAGGACGCCAATCTCAACACGGTCACCGCGCCCAAGGAGCGGCTGGACCGGTTGATGGCCGCTCTGGGTGAAGACCGTGTCATGTTCGGCGGCGACTGGCCCAACAGCGTCGGCACCGCGACCATTCCCGAAGCCCTGGCCTTGATGCGCGGCTATTTCGCCGCGCGGCCTCGTATACAGGCCGAGAAATATTTCTGGCGTAACAGCCAACAGATTTATCGCTGGAAGCGAAGGAATTCTTCCCAGCCCATATAGCATTTGCTGCTAGTGCGAACAGCGAAGGTTTTGCGTCCCGGCCAAAGCCTGCTTAGGATCGAAAAAATTCCAGCCGTTGGGGAGGGGCCGTGACTTCAAGACATTCCACGCGCGGCGCGTGGCTGATCATCCTGGCATCACTGATCGTGATCGCCATCTGCGTCTATGATTATTACACGCCGGAAACGGGTCTGATCGGCACGGGTGGCACCATCCTGGTCGCCGTCGCCGGCCTCCTGATGCTGCTGGCCGCGTTGGTGATGGCCTGGGTCCCCAACCGCTCCGGCCTGCTGCAGGGCTTCCTGGTGGTGTCCATCCTGCTGGACATCATCGGTTCCTCGGTCGCCGGCTATTTCCTGGAAAGTCCCGTCATCATGGCCGCCGAGGCTCTCGCGCTGATCGGCTGGTTGATGAACGTGATCGGTGATGCCGCCGACCGCAGCGTGGAGATCGACGAGGTTGAAGATGAAGATTAAGACACTCGCCCTGACCTTCGTGGGCGCCGCGGCCGCGGCCGGCGCGCTGTTCTTTCTGCCTGCCAACCATGCCACCGCGCAGGGCCCCGACAATGACCCGCCCCAGGTCTGGGATGCGTTCGGCGGCAATCAGCAGGCGCAGAAATATTCCACCGCCACCCAGATCACGCCGGACAATGTCAAGAATCTGAAAAAGGCGTGGGATCTGCATACGGGCGACGTTGCCAGCGGGCCGCACGAGACGACCTGGGGCGCGACACCGCTGTTCGTCAACAACACGGTCTATGTCGGCACGCCAAGGGGACGTATTTTTGCGGTTGAGCCCGACACCGGCAAGCAGAAGTGGATCTATGCCGCAGGCGGCGCCAACGGCAAGCCTGAGAATCAGGGCTCGAAGAATCGCGGCGTGGCCTATTGGGCCGCGTCCGCTCCCGTGGCCGGCCAGCCCTGCCAGAAGATGGTCTATATCGGCACCCAGACCGGAGAGCTGCACGGCGTCGACGCCGATACCGGCAAGCCGTGCCCCGGCTTCGGCAAGAACGGCGTGGTCGATGTCGATGCCTGGACCACCACCAACCACAAATGGAAGGTGGGCCTGATCCAGCCGCCGGCGGTCTACAAGGATACGCTGATCCTGGGCTGGGCGGGTTTGGATTGGGTCTACAAGGTTGAAAATCCCGGCACCGTCTACGGCATCGATGCCCGCACCGGGGCGCTGAAATGGACCTTCAACGCCATTCCGCAGGACGAGCAGAACCAGACGGGCACCGCCAATGTCTGGGCCGGCATTTCGGTGGATCCCGAAACGGGCCTCGCCTTCCTGCCGACGTCATCGCCCAGCCCCAATTATTACGGCGGCGACCGGCTGAAGGAGATGCCCTATGTCACCGCCACCGTGGCGGTGAATGCCGAGACCGGCGAAGTCAAATGGGCGCGCCAGCTCGTGCACCATGACATCTGGGACGTGGACATCAATTCCGCGCCTACCCTGGTGGATCTGCACAAGAACGGCCAGACGATTCCGGCCCTGGTGCAGGCCAACAAGATGGGCCTGATGGTGGTGCTGAACCGCAATACCGGCGAGCCCGTCTATCCGATCGTGGAAAAGGCCTATCCGGCTTCCGACGTCAAAGGCGAGGTCGCGTCCAAGACCCAGCCCTTCGTGCCTTATCCCGAGCCGCTGGTGCCCGAAATGACACCGCCGGTGTCCACCCTGGCCGACGTGGTGAGCTTCGGAGAATGCAGCCGCTGGAAGGCGCGGATTCGCGACGAGGGCCGCTACACGCCGCCCTCGATCCGCGGTTCCATCTCCTGGCCGGCGACCGTCGGCGGCGTGGAATGGGGCGGCGGTGCGGTTGATCCGACCACCGGCACCTATGTGGTCAATTCCGACCTGGTGCCGCAGGTCTACAGCCTGATCCCGCGCGCCGAAGCCACGAAGCTGTATGGCGACAAGCCGCGCGGCGCCAACGGCTATTCCGCGCAGGAAGGTTCTCCTTACGGCTTCCGCCTGGAGAACTTCCTCAACATGTGGGGCATGCCGTGCTGGGCGCCGCCTTACGGCATCATCTCGTCCTATGACCTCAACACCGGCAAGCTGTTGTGGAGGAAGCCCATGGGCCAGGTGCAGAAGTGGGGCTTCTACATGCCGGAAAGCTGGGGTTCGGTGACCATCGGTGCGCCGGTGATCACCAAGTCGGGCCTCATCTTCATCGGCGCGTCGATGGACAGCCGGGTGCGGGCCATCGACCTGAAGACCGGCAATGTCCTGTGGAAACAAATCGTGGATGCGCCCGCCGTGGCCCAGCCTGCGGTCTATACCTACAAGGGCAAGGAATATGTGGTGTTCGCTGCCGGCGGCAACGGCATCCTGACGCCGCGCCTGTCCGATCAGCTGGTGGCCTTCGCGCTGCCCAACTGATGCGGGATTGAAGGGCAAGGGGCGCTCACCTCAGCCGTGAGCGCCTTTTGCGTCTGCGGAGCGCTGAGCCGCTTTGAAGACTGAACGCCCGGCAATGGCTGTGCTTTTTCGGGTCGGGTTCATCCCCGGCTTTTTCCCGGGCTTGCCATCTGTGCCCGCGATACCCATTGTCCTGCCCCTGAAAGGTCAGACATGGCAGTTCCAGACAAGGACAGTGCAAGCCGGCTGGATGAATGGTCGCCGCGGCTGCTGAAGTCGCGGCTCTACAGCCGCATTCTGGTCGACATCATCATCGGGGCCCTGGCGCCCGGCGAACAGCTGGACGAGAACGTCCTGGCGCAGCGCTATGGCGGGGGCCTCGCCGGCATCCGCGAGGCACTGGCGCGCCTGGCGCTGGAGGGGCTGGTGGTACGCCGGGCCCGGGTTGGCACATCGGTGGCGCCGCTGGACCTGTCTGGCGCGCGCGAGGCATTCGAAGCGCGTTGTCTCATTGAGGTACAGTGTGCCTGTCTTGCTGCCCAGCGCGCGACCGAGGAAGAGATCGCCGCCATCCGTGCCACCCTGGCCGACGGCGAGACGGCGGTGCGCGACGATGACCAGGCGGCGCTCGCCGCCATGGACGAGGCCTTTCATGTCGCGGTGGCCACGGCCAGCCACAATCGCAGCCTGGCCAAGATGGTGGTGAGCCTGCATCACCAGACCGCCCGCTACTGGCTCTATGCCATGCGCGAGCCCGGTGACAATGACGGGATGGGGGCCTTGAACGAGCACCGCGCCCTGGCCGAAGTGATCGCGGGCCGCGATGTGGAAAAAGCGCGGACCCAGATGTTGAAAGTGCTGGGGGATTTTCCGTCCGAGATAAAGCGCAGCCTGGAAGGCCGCTGAGTGACCAAAGAAGTGGGCAGGGGAGCGGGTTTTCGCGCCTGGACGACGCTCGCTTTGGCGAGCGCGCTGTTCTTCATCATTACCGCTGCGACCTTTTCCGCGTTGGGCCTGGCGCTGCCGGCAATGGTGGCGGAAATGGGATGGAGCTGGACCAGCGCCGGCTTCGGCTTCACCCTGCTGGGATTCTTCTGCGGCATCACCAGCGCGGTGCCAGCCAGCCTGATCCGTCGCTTCGGCGTGCGCGCCAATCTGCTGGCTGGTTCGCTGGTGATGGGCCTGGCCTTTGTCTGCCTCGCCGAGGCCGATGGGTTGCTGCTCTATTTTGTCGGCGCGTCGCTGGCGGGCCTGGGCTACACGCTGCTGGATTCCGTGCCTGGCACCTATCTTCTGTCGCGGCTGTTCGACCGGCCGTCCTTTCCCTTCGGGCTTTTCTTCACCATCGGCGGGCTGGGCGGGGTCGCAGGACCGCTGATCTATGCCGCCGTGATCGGCATGACTTTCCACTGGCGCAGTTACTGGCTGGTGATCGGGACCGCCGTGGTGGTGATCGGACTGCTGGCCGCTCTCGGTGTGGATGCCAGAACCGATGTCGGCGCGGCGGCGGAAGCTGATCCCGCCATTTCCACCGAAGGCTGGACCATGCGGGAGGCCCTGCAGACCCGGCAGTTCTGGATCATCGCCGCCGCTTATTCCGCTTTCCTGTTTTGCGGCATCACCGCCAATTCCGTTTCGGTGGCGCATCTGACCCAGCACGGCGTGGCGGCGGTGATCGCCGGCAGCATGGTAAGCGTGGAAGCCTTGCTCAACTCGGCAGCGCGCCTCGCCGGCGGCATTCTTTCGCGCTTTGTCCGAGCCAAGACACTGCTGGCGGCTGCCCTGGTCAGCCTGGTGATCGGCCTCCTGGCGCTGGCTGCGGCGCGCGACCTGCCCATGATGCTGCTCTATGCCGCCGGCATCGGCATCGGTTTCGGCCTGGCCAATTTCGCCGCTACCATCCTGCTCCTGGATTATTTCGGGCGTGGCCCCTATCTGGAACTGTTCTCGGCCGTGAACCTGATCGGCACCATCGGCGCCGTGGCGCCGACCCTGGCGGGCGTGGCCCGCGACCACATCGGAACATTCACGCCGTTCCTTATCGGGCTGGCCGTCCTGGTGGCGCTGGTGATGCTGACGGTCACGCTGATGCGTCCGCCGCACAAGAGGGCGGCATGAAGGAATTTGGCGTTTTTCTGCCCGTCGCCAACGGTGGCTGGATCGTCTCCAAAGCGACGCCGCCACTGGATGGCGGCTGGGAACAGAACCGCGACGCCGCCCTCATCGCCGAGGAGCAGGGCTTCGATTTCGTGATGGCGATGGGCAAATGGCGCGGCTTTGGCGGCGAGACCGGGCACTGGGGCCGCTCGCTGGAAGCCGTCACCATGATGGCGGGGATCGCCGCCCTGACCAAGCGCGTGAAAGTCTGGGCCACGCTGCACGCCATCCTGCACAATCCGGCGGTGGCCGCGAAGATGATTGCCACCCTGGATCATATCTCCGGCGGCCGCGCGGGGCTGAATATCGTGGCGGGCGCCTATCGCGGCGAATTCGAGCAGATGGATGCCTGGGACGCGAACCTGGATCACGATGCCCGCTATGACCTGACAGCGGAATGGACGAGGATCATCAAGCGACTGTGGCGTGAACCCAGCGTCACGTTCGAGGGCAAGTATTTTACCTTCCGCGATTGCGTCAGCGAGCCCAAGCCGTTGAAGACGCCATTCCTGATCTGCGCCGGCATGTCGGCGCGCGGCTTTGATTTTTCCGTGCGTGAAGCCGATGGCTGTTTCATCGGCGGCCGCAATGCGGCGGAAACCGCGGCGGCTTCCCGCCGCGCCAAGACGCTGGCTGCCGATCTGGGAAAGACCATCCGGACCTATTGCATGATGACGGTTATTGCCGCCCCGACCGACGCAGAGGCGCAGGCCCGCGCCCAGGTATACCGTGACGGACTGGATGAGGGAGCCGTCGCGGGGATGCTGGAAAGCTATGGCGCGCAAGGCAACGCCATGACGGCACGGGCGCAAGGCGCCTTCATGACCCAGACGGCGGTGGGTTCGCCTAGCGCCTGCGCCCGGCAGATCGAAAGTTTTCTGCGCGACTGCGACCTGGACGGGCTGATGTTCATTTATGACGACTATCCGGCGGGCTTGCGCGTTACCGGGCAGGAAATCCTTCCTTATCTTCGCCGTGCATTCGCATGACCGAGAAAGTCCAGAAAAAACTTCAGCCCGAATGGATCGCACCGGACCGTACGGCCTTGGTGATCATCGATATGCAGGTGGATTTCGGCAGTCCCGATGGCGAGATGGCGCGCCGCGGTGCCGATGTCAGCGCTTGCCAACAGGCCATCAGGAAGGCCGTTCAGCTCACCGATGCCGCTCGCACCGCCGGCGTTCCGGTCGTATTCGTACGGTTACTGACGCATCCGGGCGGCGAAAATCGCATTGTGCAGGAATCCAAGGAACGGCAGGGCGATGACCAGCCCGATCTTTGTGTGGAAGGAAGCCGCGGGGCCGACTTCATCGGGCCGCAGCCGCGTGATGGCGAGGCCATCTTTTCCAAGACCCATTTCAGCGCCTTTGCCCGCACCGGTCTCGCCGATCAACTGCATGCCAAAGGTGTGGACACGCTGGTGCTGGCCGGCCTCACCACCGAGTGCTGCGTCCAGTCATCCGCCTGGGACGCCTTCGAGCGGGACTTTCATATCTTCATCGTCGAGGACGCCTGCGCCGCCTATCAGGAGGCCTTCCACCAGCCAATTTTGGAGGCCTTGCAGGCCAGCGCTGCCATTGTTGCCCCGGTGGCCGATTTTGTTGTGGCTTGGACCTAATCAAAACAATGGCTTAGGCGGTTGCGACCAATTCTCCGTTGCGGAACGTTGTAAAATGTTACATGGCATTTCCAATAGGAATGCCTATGTACGCGCGCATGAGGGGATGGTTTTCACTGGCAATCATGGTCTGGGCGGCGCCTGCCTTCGCGCAGGGCGTCGAATCCATCACCGTGACCGGCGATCCGGTGCATCTGTTGCAGACCGGGGCGAACGATGCCGCGTTCGGACTGGACAAGCCGCTGCTGGAAACCCCGCGCGCCATCACCTTGGTCAGCGATGCTACCATCGCCCGCTACGGCGTCAGTGGGGTCAATGACCTCACCGCCATCACGCCATCAGCTTACACGGCGAGTTATTACGGCGTCGAAGGCGCGGTCAGTTTGCGCGGCACCTTGGCTGAAAATTATTTCCGCGGTTTCAAGCGGGCGGAGAACCGCGGCACCTATTCCACCCCACTATCGGATGCCGCGGGTATCGAAATTCTGCGCGGACCGCCGTCGCCGGTCTATGGCGCGGGCAAGGTGGGCGGGCTGGTGAACTTCCTGCCCAAGAGCGCGGCCGCGAATGACAGTCTGGGCGGCGAGGTGACATTGACCTATGGCAGTTACCAGAAACGGAACCTGACAGCGCAGGTGAGCGCGCCTGTCGCGCTGGGCGCGCTTGCGGGCGGCCTGCATGCCTATGGCGAGGTGGATGACAGTTTCAGCTTCTATCGCGGCATTCATCCCAGCCATCAGCTGCTGGAATTGTCCGGCACTTTGGCTGAAGGCGATTGGTCCTTCGCCGCCGATTACATGTACTACCATGCCAACGGCGATGTGCAGACCCCGGGCTGGAATCGGCTGACTCAGGCGCTGATCGACAGCGGCACCTACATCACCGGGCGCAACACGTCTCTGCGAGACGCTGATGGCAATGGCCGGCTGACCCTGAATGAGCTGGGCGGCAATCCCTACACCTATGATCCCAATTTCCATGCCCTGGCCTGTGCCGGCTGCAAGGATGCCGCGCACAGACTGGACAGCGGATTGGGCACGACTACGCTCGATCCGCGCACTGTCTATCTGGCGCGTGGGGTGGATTTTTCCAACACCATCACCCATACCGCGTTCCTGGAAGCCGCCGATGCGCTGGACGAGGGCCAGAGCCTTCGGCTGCAGCTGTTCGGCGACGTGTTGCAGAATGACCGTTTTGTCTCTTACGGTTTTCCCGGCTCCTATCGCACCCAGATTTTCGAGGCGCGGCTGCGCTATGACGTGGCGCACGACTTCGGCCCGATCAAGACACAGACGGTGGCGGGCCTTTCCTGGCGCTATGTCCACGCCATTGGCAAGGAAAGTTACAACAGCGGCGTGATCGCGCTGGACCGCCGCGATATTTCGCAGGGCGCCGCCGCCAACGACATCATCGACTCGCCATTCAATGTCGATCCGCCTGGCGCGGTCGGGCTGGGCTGGGAAAACAATGTGCACACCAACACCGGCGATGCCGGCGCCTTCCTCACCACGGATATCGCCTGGGACAATGGCCTCGATCTGACCGTGGGCGGGCGTTACGACGCCTATAATGTCCGCTCGGTGGATGCGGGCGTCTTGTCCTATGAGCCGGGTTCGGGCCGCGGCGATGCCGGACGCTTCACCTATTCGGCCAGTCTTTCCTACAAGACGCCATTCGGCCTGGTGCCCTATGTCACCAGTGCCAAATCCTCCGCCATCGAGATAGGGCAGGCCGATGAGGTACTGACAAACCTGCTGGCCTCGCGCGACTGGCTGTCCAGTTCCTTCCTGAATGAAGCCGGTGTGAAGTTCACCGCCCTGGATGATCATTTGCAGGGCAGCCTGGACTGGTATGTCCAAAACCGGACCCAGCTCAGCCGCGGCGCCCAGGGCATCACCCAGGTCATCGGCACGGTCGGGCGCGGCGCCGAGCTGGAGCTGCGCTATGTCGCCACGCCCAATATCAGCTTCACCCTGGCGGCTGACCTGCAGCACACCACGATCAAGGGCCCGGATCACGAATTCGCTTATGTTCCGGCGCGCACCTATGGCGTCAGCCCGCAGAACGGCTTTGGCGGCAGCTATCTGGTCTATG
>CAYQZM010000335.1:0-2810 GCA_964421935.1 uncultured Rhizobium sp.
CGTCCCCTTGGGAGATGACCGTCATGTCGTCCGCCTTCCTCATCCCAGATACGTCGTACGTAGGTCGTTGGTGGCCATCAGGTCGCTGGCCCTGCCGTCGTAGGTGACGGTGCCCTTCTGCAGCAGCACTGCCTGGTCGGCGTAAGGGAGCACGCCGATGTTCTGCTCCACGATCACCACGGTCGTGCCGTCCCGGCTGATCTCGGAGACGATCTGGAAGACGGTCTGCGCCAGCAGCGGGGACAGGCCCAGCGATGCCTCGTCGATCAGCAGCAGCCGTGGGCCGGCCATGAGCGCGCGGCCGATCGCGAGCATCTGCTGCTCGCCGCCGGACAGCGTGCCTGCGGCCTGGCCGGTCCGCTCCTTCAGCCGCGGGAAGTAGCCGAAGACGCGATCAAGGTTGCGCTTGAGGTCTGCCCGCCTGGTCCAGGCGCCGAGCTCGAGATTGGTACGCACCGAAAGGTCGGCGAACACCCGCCGACCCTCGGGTGACAGTGCGACGCCGCGCCGCACGACCTCGTCGGCAGACAACCCGCTGATCCGCTCGCCGCCGACGCGGACCTCTCCCGACCACGTCTCGAGGAGCCCCGCGATCGTGTTGACGGTCGTCGTCTTCCCGGCGCCGTTCAGGCCGAAGACCGCGGCGGTCGTGCCGGCCTCGACGGAGAAGGAGATCCCGTGCAGCGCCGGCAGCGAGCCGTAGCCCGAGCGCAGGTCCTCGACTTCGAGCAGCGCGGTCATGCCGTCGATCCCAGGTATGCCGCGACGACCTCGGGGTGCGCGCGAACCTCGGCGGGCGTGCCCTCGGTGAGGAGCTCGCCGAAGTTGAGGACGTAGACGTAGTCGCACACCCGAGTGACCAGCGGCACGTGGTGCTCGATGACGAGCATCGTGAGCCCGAGCTCCGCCCGCAGCGCGAGGAGGCGGTCGGCGAGCTCCTCGGACTCGTCAGGACCCATGCCGGAGGACGGCTCGTCGAGCAGCAGCAGATCGGGGTCGGTCGCCAGGGCGCAGCCGAGCTCGAGCAGCTTGAGCTGCCCGTACGGAAGGGATCCGACGACCCGGTTGCGGATGGCCGACAGGCCGAGCAGGTCCAGCAGCGCGTCGGCACGCCGAGTCAGCTCGTGCTCCCGCACCGCCACCAGCGCCGAGCCGAGGAGGCCTTCGGTCGCCGAGTAGTCGGCCTTCAGGTGCTGCGCGGTCTTGAGGTTCTCCAGCGCGGTCGCGGTCTTGACCATTCCGACGTTCTGGAAGGTTCGCCCGAAGCCGAGCGCCACCCGCTTGTGCGGGGCGAGCCTGGTGATGTCCGCCCCGCGATAGCGGACGATCCCGCGATCCGGCCGTTGCGCGCCGGCGATGCAGTTGAATGCCGTCGTCTTGCCAGCGCCGTTCGGACCGATCAGTCCGACGATCTCGTACTCGTCGACCTCGAGAGTGAAGTCGCGCAGCGCCTGAAGACCGCCGAAGCGGACCGAGACGCCCGAGACCTCAAGCACCGGTGGCATCGTCACGCTCCCGCCAGCGGCCACCGGTCAGCCAGCGCGCGACCGGCGCGATCTGCTGGGCGATCCCGCCCGGGTTGAAGGTCAGCGTCAGCAACAACAGCAGCGCACCCACGAAGCCCGGGCCGAACTGCAGGATGTTGGCCGAGGTCTGGGTCGGGAACAGGTGCGCGAACCACACGAACGGCCGCAGGGTCGGCAGCAGGCTGTTGAGCAGCGCGAAGAAGATCGACCCGACAATGACACCGGCCGGCGAGCCGACGCCGCCGACCACGGTCATCAACACGAAGATGATCGCCAGGTTGAAGCTGTAGTCGCTGCCGTTGAACTCCTGGGAGGAGAACGCGTAGAGCGCGCCGGCGAGCCCTGCGAGCAGCCCCGACAGGACGAAGGCGAACAGCTTGTAGCCGACGACGTTGATCCCCATCGACGCGGCGACCCGCTCGTCGGACTTGATGGCCTGAAGGGCCCGGCCGGCTTTGGAGCGGGTCAGGCGGTAGTCGACGACGATCGTCGCCACCGCGATCGCGACGCAGACCAGGAACATCCGCGAGTTGCTGAGCAGGAACGACGGGCGGTTTGCGGGCTCGCCCGCGCCCCCGCCGGTCAGCGCGTTGACCTCGAACAGCGACTGCTGAAGCGTCACCCCGAACACCAGGGTCACCAGCGAGAGGTAGAGGCCGCTGATCCGCAGCGCCACGAATCCGACAACGAGCGCGCTGACGGCACCTGAGGCAGCGCCGAACAGCAGCGCCACCGCGAACGGCGCACCGTGCGCCGTCGAGACGTACGCCGCGAGCAGTGCGCCCGCGCCGACCAGGCCCTGATGCCCCAGCGAGAGCTGACCGGTGTAGCCGAGGATCACGTTGACCGACAGCCCGATGACCACGTAGATCGCGGCGACCGTGGCATAGCCGGCGACCGTCGCGCCGCTACCGGCACACAGCGCGACGACGCCGGCGAGCACGAGCCAGGCTGCCGCCCTGGGGGCGAGGTCCACCGCCCGGGAGCGCACCGGTGCGCCGACGTCGTACGTGCCGGCGGTCACGTCGTCCGCCCGAGCAGGCCGGTCGGGCGCACCAACAGGACGACGAGCAGGACGCCGAACACGACGATCGCGGTGCCGCCCGGCACGGAAGCCGGCATGTAGTTGGCGGCGACCTGCTCGATCACGCCGAGTGCCAGCCCGCCGACGAACGCACCGGGAAGGCTCGTCATGCCGCCGAGTGCGGCCGCGGTGAACGCGGAGATCAGCGGGCCCGTGCCGGAGTAGAAGCCGGACAGGCTGCCCGGGATGAACGGGCTCCC
>CAYQZM010000336.1:0-2519 GCA_964421935.1 uncultured Rhizobium sp.
TTCAGGAACTGGCGGCAGGTCTTGATCTCGGACGGCTCCGGCTTGTTCTGCGGTGGCACGCAGCGCACCGAATTGGCGATACGGCAATCCACCAGCTCCAGCGTGTCATCGGCGTGTTCCCTGTACTCGCCTCTGGCCAGGCCCAGCTTGAGCAAAGTGTCGTAGAGCAGGTCGCCGGCCCAGTCGCCGGTGAAGGGCCGTCCCGTGCGGTTGGCGCCCTGCAGCCCCGGCGCCAGGCCCGCGATCAAAAGGCGCGCATCCAACGGCCCGAAGCTGGGCACCGGATCGTTAAACCAGCCGGGATATTTGCGCCGGTTCTCATGCCGGAAAGCATGCAGGCGCGGACAGAGCGGGCAATCGGACGGCGGGGCCAGAGGCTGTTTCATGGCCTCCGACTAACTGTCGTGAACAATCCTGTCTAGGCTGAAGCGAAGACCGGCGAAGCGGTCTTGCCGCCTTCCCGGGCGATCTGGCTTTTCAGTTCATCCAGCTCGATGAAATTGTCGGCCTGGCGGCGAAGTTCGTCCGCCACCATGGGCGGGGAGGTGCGGATGGTGGAGACCACGCTCACCCGCTTGCCGCGCCGCTGCACCGCCTCCACCAGGCGGCGGAAATCGCCATCCCCCGAGAAGATCACCACATGATCCACGCAGGCGCTCATCTCCATCACGTCGATGGCAAGCTCGATGTCCATGTTGCCCTTGACCCGGCGCCGGCCCTGAACGTCGGTGAATTCCTTGAGCGGCTTGGTCACCACCGAAAAGCCGTTGTAGTCCAGCCAGTCCACCAGCGGCCGCAGGGGCGAGAATTCCTGGTCCTCGGCCACCGCGGTGTAATAGAAGGCGCGCACCAGAGTGCCCTTGCGCGCGAACAGCTCCAGCAGCCGCTTGTAGTCGATGTCGAATTGCAGCCCCTTGGCGGCGCCGTAGAGGTTGGCGCCGTCAATGAACAGTGCCAGCTTCTCGGATGGATAGAACAACATATGACCTCCAAACCTAAAGGGCGGCGCGCCTTATCGGCCGGCGCGGGCCCATGATCCTGATCGCCCTAGGGGCCAACCTTCCGTCCAAGGCGGGCGGGCCTGCCGACACGCTGAAGCGCGCGTTGGGTGAGCTGGAACGCCAGGGCGTTGAAATTCGCGAAGTATCCGCCTTCTACGAAACCCCTGCCTGGCCCGATCCCATCGATCCCCCCTTCGTCAACGCTGTGGCCGCTGTCAAAACCAGCCTCCAACCCGTTGAACTTTTGATGCTTTTGCATGGGGTGGAAACTGACTTGGGGCGGTTGCGTTCCGCTGCGAATGCGCCGCGGACACTTGATCTTGATCTTCTGGATTATGACGGGCGGGTGATAACCACCCCCCAGCTCACGCTGCCTCATCCCCGGATCGCCGGGCGCAGCTTTGTGCTGGTCCCGCTTGGGGACGTGGCGCCCGATTGGCGCCATCCGGTAACCGGCCAGGGATTGCCGGAACTTCTGGCCGCCCGGCCGGACCGGGGCAGCCCTAAAAAGCTACCCTGAACCGGACTTTTCTGTTATGTCCCGCCCCAATCCCCAAAAGTTGGCGTCGCTTAGCCGCTAACCTCTTGATTATGAAGGATGCTTCATGGCCCGCGTCACCGTCGAAGATTGCGTCGACAAGATTCCCAACCGCTTTGACCTGGTCCTGACGGCGGCGTTCCGCGCCCGCCAGCTTTCGGGCGGCGCCGAGCCGATGCTGGAGCGTGACCGCGACAAGAATCCGGTCGTGGCGCTGCGCGAGATTGCCGGCAAGCTGGTCAAGCCGGATGAAGCCAAGGAAGATTATATCCGCTCGCTGCAGAAGCACGCGGAAGTGGACGAGCCGGAAGAGGCCCGCCCCGAGACCGACGACCGCGAGGATCCCTCGCACCGCCAGGTTACCGAGGAAGAACTGCTGCGCGCCCTCACCACCGAGGCCCAGCGCCGCGCCGAACCGCAGCCGGAGCCTGAGGCCGACTACGAAGAGTGAGCCGGGTCTGACGAAACGGTCCAGTGGACCGTTTCGCCCGGCGAACGCCGCGAGCCCAAAGCGAGCGGCCATTTTTCGGCACGATTTGCCGGAATTCCGCCTTTTCTGTCCGCCGTCAGTTCTGATTTACCGGTAAACTGCCTATATTTGGGCAGATGAGCCCACCAAACCCTGCGCCCTCGGCGGAAACGCCGGCCGTCCGGCCTGTCCCCGCGCCCATGCGCGGGCGCCGAAGGCTGATGCGCCAGACCGATCTGGTCGAGCGGGTGCTGGCCTATGATCCTGACGCCGACGAAGCCATCCTGAACAAGGCCTACGTCTATGCCATGACCGCCCATGGCAAGCAGTTCCGTGCCTCGGGCGATCCCTATTTCGCCCATCCGCTGGAAGTGGCGGCCATCCTCACCGACCTCAAGCTGGACGTACCCACCATCGTGACGGCGCTGCTGCACGATACGATCGAGGACACGCTCGTCACCTATGAGGACATACGGGAAAAGTTCGGCGAGGAGATCGCCAATCTGGTGGA
>CAYQZM010000337.1:0-10083 GCA_964421935.1 uncultured Rhizobium sp.
AAAAGCGGCCATAGCTTTCGTCCGCCGAATGCAGGTTTTCCAGGGTCGCAGCCATCACCTGCTTATAAGGGGGGCGGGGACGGGGGTCACGGTTTCCTCACCGAGGAACTCCCGGATATCCCCAATCGCCTCGGCCAGGCCGCAGCGCTTGACAGGCGCCTTTTCCGGAAAGGCCGTCAGCAGGCGGCTAGGGGTGGCTCCTTCCAGGATCACGAAACAACCGCGATCCTCGGGACCACGGATCAACCGGCCGAAGGCCTGTTTCAGGCGGAAGCGGGTGATCAGGTCGTCGTAACCCTTCCCGAATCGGGCCCGCCGCGCCTTGTGCAGGATGGTCGGCTTGGGCCAGGGCACTTTGTCGAACACCACCAGCCTCAAGGACCGGCCCGGCACGTCCACCCCGTCACGCAGGGCGTCGGTGCCAAGCAGGCAGGCATTCTCCTCGGCGCGGAACAGGTCCACCAGGGCGCCGGTGTCCAGCCGGTCCAGATGCTGGGCATAGAGGGTAAGGCCCGCCGCCGCCAGCGGCTCGCTGATGCGGGTGGTGGTCTCTTTCAGGGCCCGCACCGCGGTGAACAGGCCCAGCGCCCCGCCGCCCGACGCCAGAAACAGTTCGCGGTAGGCGGCCGCCAGCGCCGCGGGGTCGCGCCGTGGCAGATCGCCGACGACGAAGATGCGTGCCTGGTCTTCGTATTTGAAAGGCGAGCCGAAATGGGCGCGCCGCGCCGGCTGGACCAGATGGCCGGCGCCCGTCCGCACTTCCGCGCTGGCCCAATGATCGTCGTTGCCACCGGTATCGCGCAAGGTGGCGGAGGTGATCAGCGCGCCATGGGCCGGCGCCAGCACCGCGGCGGCCAGCGGCTGGGTAGGATCGATCCAATGCCGCTCCAGTCCGACATCGGCATCGCGCCCGTCCTCGCGCACGATTTCGAACCAGTCGACGAATTCATCCGGCACTTCGCCATGCGCCAAGGTTTCCAGCATTTGGATCCAGGCCGGCAGGATCGCCTTGGCGCGGCGGTCCAGGCCCCGCGCCGCCGCATCCAGCCGGGCGCGGGTGTAAGGCTCCAGGTCGGCGCTCTTGTCGTTCATCTTCTTGCGCAACAGCCGGGCCAGCCGCCCCAGGGGTTCGGCAATACGCTTCAGGCCGCGCGCCAGGACATCCACCGCCGCCAGCAAGTCTTCGCCCAGCGGCTGCGGCTCGGCTTCCAGCGAATAGAAGGCCTCATCCTGGCTGCGGGCCCGGACATGGGCATAGGCTGCCGCCAGAAACACTTCGCCGGGCCCCCGCGGATTGGTGCCCAGACGCTGTGTCCAGCCTTCGCCGGCCAGCGCGGATGCGGACTGCACCGCTTCCTCCATGGCCTCCTGCGCGGCTTCGTCGTCGGCGATCAGGTCTTGCAATCGTTCTTCCAGCCCGCGCATGCGGCTGCGGACGCGGCCCTCGGGCCCGCGTATCCAGCGGCGCAACTCGGCCATCTCGCGGCCCGAAAGGCTGGCGGCAAAACCGCTATCGGCGGCGTCGAACAGGTGATGGCCTTCGTCGAAGACATAACGCAGCCGCCGGCCTTCCTCCTTTTCCGGCGGCGTGTCGGTGGTCTCGTCCACCCCCAGCCAGTCGGCGCTGGCCTGCGCGATGACCAATGCATGATTGGCCACCACGATGCTGGCATGACGGGCGCGGCGGATCGCGCGCTCGATGAAGCAGATGCGATAATGGGGGCAGGCGGCATAGATGCATTCGCCGCGCCGGTCGGTGACGGCGGAGAGCGGCATGTACGCGGCGAGAAAGGCGGGAAAGCCGACACCGGACAGATCACCGTCGGTGTGGGAGGAAATCCAGCGCGCGATCAGCGCCAGCGCCACGGTCCGCTGGCCCGGCGCCAGTGCGGTGCGTTTTGCCGCTTCTTCAAAATTCAGAAGGCAGAGATAATTTTCCCGTCCCTTGCGTACCACGGCCTTCTCGGCGCGCTCGACCGGATCGGGCCAGAGATGGGCGATCTCCTGCACAAGTTGGCGCTGCAGATTGCGGGTGTAGGTGGAAATCCAGAGACCCGGGCCGTTTTTCTCGGCCCACAGGCTGGCGGGTGCCAGATAGCCCAGGGTCTTGCCGGTGCCGGTGCCTGCCTCGACCAGCGCCACTTTGGGCGCGCCGGCCTGTTCACGCGGGCCGAAAGCATAGGTGGCGGCATCGACATAGGCGCCCTGTTCGGGCCGCATCACGCCCACCAGTTGCTGCAGCCGTGCGCGCGCTTCTGCCGGTTCGACAATCTGCGATCCGGGTTGGCCGACGGGCGCTTCGTCTTCCCAGGGCGTCAGGCCGCGCCAGGCTTCCAGTCCGGCGATGGGCGAGCCGTGCGGCACCTCGCCCACGGTCTCCTTCAGCAGCGGCGCCCAGCGCCAGCCGGCCCGTTCCAGCGTGCCGACCAGTGGCGCCAGTGTCTCACGGGCCGATTGCGGCCAGCCGGCGACCTCCGCCAGCAGCGCCCGGGCGATGGCCGGCAATGCTGCTGCGGATTCTTCCGGTGTATGCGGCAGGGAAAGGCCCAGCGCGCGTGCCAGGCCCAGCGCGCTGGGCACGAAAGGCAGGCCGGGGCGCACGAAGGCGAACAGCTCCAGCACATCGAACAGCATCACCGTGGCGCGGGTGCCCAACCTGCCGGCGACAAAGGCGGCATGGGCCACCAGCACATCGCCGCCTTCGAACAAAGCGCGTGCATCGCGCAATGCGATGCGTTCGCTTTCACTGCCGGCGTGCCGATAGATCGCCGCTCCAGGTGGCGCGGGAACCAAGGCAATAAGGTCGGAGAGAGATTCCATGAAGGAGCAATATCGCATCCGGCGGATAAGGATATCCAGGAATCTCGAGTCCGGCATTCCGCCGGGCGACATTCAGCATCCGAAAGCGACAGAGGGGCGAATTAAACTAAGCAACTTCCGGATAAAGATGCTTCAGGGCGTTACGTGCGCGCACATGCTCGCCTACCACCAGCTGGGCGGCGTTGCGCAGATCATGACGGTTCTGGCCTTCACGTGCGGCCTGGGCGAAATGTCGCGCCGCCTGTGTGATAGCCGTCAGGCCCAGTCCGCCGGCGGCACCGACAATGTCCTGCGCCAGCCGTCCGGCTTCGTCCCATTGCTCGCGGGAGCAGGCATCCGACAATTCGTCGGTGAGTTTTTCGGCCGTGACGACATAGCACTGCAGGATTTCCACCAGGGCCTTCACGCCCACCGACCGTTCCAGGCCGGAGAAAGTCTCCGCGTCAATGGCGGCTGACAGTTCGGCGGCGTCCGGTGCCTTCGCAACGGATGCGCGCGCGGGCCGGATCTGATGCAAGGCGCGATAGAGCTGGTTCGGTTCCACCGGCCAGCGCAACGCCATATCGGTGGCGGCCGGCGCCCGGTCGCCCCGCAGCATGACCGCCACCAGCGGCGTCTTCGCGCCGGGCGCCGCCGCCAGCATGTCGGCATCGCCCGCACCGGTGATAATGACATCGAAGCGGTCCCTGCCGGCCCGTTCCACCGCCTCCGCCATGCTGTCGGCGCGGACCAGGCGGTTGCCGAAAGGCTCCAGCAAACGCACCAGCGGGTCGGTCAATTCGGGCGTGCGCAGGAAGAGCAGCAGAGAAAGACCGGATGGCGCGGCCTGATGATTTTCCGGCTCGCGCAGCGCAACCGGCGGCGCCGAGCCGGAAACCGGAAGGGTGAAGAAGAATTGCGCGCCTTCGCCGAGCTTGCTGGAATAGCCGATGCGACCGCCAGCCTGTTCCACCACGCGCTTGGCCACGGCCAGGCCCAGCCCGGCGCCTTGTTCCCGGCGCGCATAGGAGACATCGCCCATCGCGAAGGGTCGAAACAGGTTCTCCTCCAGGTCGGGCGCCACGCCGTGGCCGGTATCGGAGACGCAGAAGCGCACGGCCTGGCCGTCTTCGGTCAGCTCCAGGTGAATATCCACCAGCCCACGCTCGGTGAACTTCAGCGCATTGTCGGCCAGCTTGAGCAGAACCTGGCGAACCTTGCGGGGATCGGCCGCCACGCGCGGCAGGCCCTGCTGTCCGCTGAGTGTCAGTTGCAGCCGTTTCTCCCAGGCGCGCGGCTGCAGCACCCGCACCACGGCGCGCGCGGTCTGCATGGGATCGCAGTCTTCTTCCTCCCATTGGCCTTCATCGTCGCGGGTCAATGCGATGACGTCTTCGATCAGGGTCTGAAGGCCGCGGCCGGCCTGCAGCATCACCTTCACGTGTTCGGTCTGCTGCCGGCTCAGCTCCGATCGTTCCAGAAGCTGTGCCATGCCCAGCAGCGCATTCAGCGGCGTGCGCAGCTCGTGGGAAATGTTGGCGATGAAGGCGGATTTGGCCAGCGCACTGGCTTCGGCGACATCGCGCGCATCCAATGCCTGGCCTTTCTCGTGCCGCAGACGCTTGACGAGCTGCGCATTCTCATTGCGCAATTGGACGCTTTCATCCAGCAGGCGTGCCATGCCCTGGCAATAGCTGGCCAGCACTCCCGCAAACAGCACCATCAGCAGTGCGGTGCAATCGGCGTAGAGGCCGCCCTCATGCAGCAGAAGCACGATCAGCGGTCCCAGGGCAAAGGCCGTATGGACCAGGTAGGCGGGGCGATGGGCGGAGCGGGCAATGAATTCGGTGGCCGTCATGCCCAGAAAGGCGAGGGACAGATAGGCCTGGGCCGGGAAACTGTCCGGCACGAACCAGAACAGGGCGGCCACGCCCCAGGTGGCGCCCGAAATGGCAGAGACGAAGGTGTAACGCCGCGCCCAGAAATGCGGGTCGCTGTGGGGGTTTGACGGATCGCGGGAGCGATTGCGATAGGCGGTGGTGAGCTGCTCGGCGGCGATCACCACCGTGATCTGCAAGAGCAGCGGCATCAGTGGCAGCACCGACGGCGAACGCCCGGCAATCAAGGTTGCCGGCACGCAGAGCACGGCGAAAGGAAGCGAGAGATAGTGGCGGCCCAGCGCATAGAGGATATCGATGCGGCCGGCGAATATCGCGGCAGCGTCTTTTTCCGGTCGCGAAAGGGCCTCGGACATTGCGGAAATTCCCGCCAAAGCCTAGCTTTCGCGCCCTTTCGAAACGCTTAAACCTGTTTTTAAGGAAAAATGAACCCGGTCATAAAAGTAGAAAGCGAACAAGCGCTTGCCGCTAAGGCCTGGCCCTTCGAGGAGGCCCGCAAGCTGCTGGCCCGCATCGAGGCCCGCAAAAAGGCCGGCCAGACGGTGAAAGGTGTCCTGTTCGAGACCGGCTACGGCCCCTCCGGCCTGCCGCATATCGGCACGTTCGGCGAGGTGGCGCGCACCAGCTGGGTCCGGCATGCCTTCGAGACCATGTCGGACATTCCCACACATCTCATTGCCTTTTCCGACGACATGGACGGTTTGCGCAAAGTGCCCGACAACCTGCCGGAGCCGGAGATGCTGGCCGCCAATCTGGGCAAGCCGCTGACCGCGATCCCCGATCCTTTCGGCAGCCATGAAAGTTTCGGCCATCACATGAATGCGCGGCTGCGCGCCTTCCTGGATCGCTTCGGCTTCCGCTATGAATTCTATTCTTCGACGGCGACCTACAAGTCCGGCCGCTTTGATGAAGCCCTGCTGCGCATCCTGGCCAATTACGACAAGGTGATGGCTGTGATGCTGCCCACCCTGGGCGAGGAGCGGCAGCAGACCTATTCGCCTTTCCTTCCCGTCAGTCCGCGTTCCGGCAAGGTGCTTTTGGCCAAGGTGGTCGGACGCGATGTCGCCAAGGGCACCATCACTTACATAGAGGAAGATGGCAGCGAGGAAACCGTGCCGGTGACGGGCGGGCACTGCAAGCTGCAATGGAAGCCGGACATGGGCATGCGCTGGGCCGCGCTGGGCGTGGACTATGAGATGTACGGCAAGGACCATTTGACCAGCGCCACGCTGTACGACGCCATCTGCCGCATCGCCGGCGGCACGCCGCCCGATCAGTACATGTTCGAGCTGTTCCTGGACGAGAAGGGGCAGAAGATCTCCAAGTCCAAGGGCAACGGCATCACCATCGAGCAATGGCTGACATACGGCTCGCCGGAAAGCCTGTCATTGTTCATGTTCCAGAAGCCGCGGGCCGCCAAGCGGCTCTATTTCGACGTGATCCCCAAGGCGGTGGACGAGTACATCGCCCATCTTGAGTCTTATCATGCCACGAACGATCCGGCGGTGCGGTTGGAAAATCCGGTCTGGCACATCCATGCCGGCAAGGTGCCGGCGGAGCGCTATCCGGTCAGCTTCGCGCTGCTGCTGAATCTGGTGTCGGCCTCCAATGCGCATAATCGCGAGGTGCTGTGGGGCTTCATCCGCGCCTATTCGCCGGAGCCCGTGTCGCCCGAGCTTAATCCCGGCCTCGACAGGCTGGTCGGCTTCGCGCTGCGCTACTACGAAGACTTCGTGAAGCCGGCCAAGGTGTTCCGCGCGCCGGACGCGAAGGAACGTGCGGCGCTGGAAGACCTTGCCGCGCAGCTTGAAAAGCTGGGCGATGAAAAGGACGGCGCCGTGGTGCAGAACGTCATCTATGAGGTGGGCAAGGCGCATGGCTTCGAGCCTTTGCGCGCCTGGTTCGGGGCGCTGTACGAAGTGTTGCTGGGCCAGACCCAGGGTCCGCGTTTCGGCTCCTTCGCCGCGCTGTTCGGGACAGCCAATACCGCTGCCATGATCCGCTCGGCGCTCAACGGCGACTTTTTGAAATGAAGATGGCGTTGCTGGCACTGTTGGTGCTGGTGCCGGTTTCAGCCGCGGCGGTCACCCCTGACGAGGTCCACGCTCTTTATGCCCGCGGCGACTATGAGCAGGCGGCGCGCGCGGGCGAGGCTTCGCATGCCGCCGCGGGCCTGGCGACGGCCGCCCGCGCCGTGCTGGCGGACGAGGTGTTGCGCGACCAGCCTTGCATGCCCTGTCTGCAGCGCGCCGAAAGTCTGGCACGCCAGGCTGTGGCGCTGGACCCCCATCATGCCTTTGGCCAGGTATGGCTGGCGGTGGCGTTGGGCTACCAGGCGCGCATCACGGGCGCGATCAAGGCGCGGATGGCCAACACCCCGGCCCAGTCAAAGGCGGCGCTGGACCAGGGGGTGCGTGATGATCCCGGCAACGCCTTTGCGGTATCCGCCCTCGGTGGCTGGCATATCGAGGTCGTGCGTGGCGGCGGCAGCTTCCTGGCGGGCATGGTGTATGGGGCGAGTGAGAAAGAAGCCCTGGCGCTGTTCGACCGATCCGTGAAGCTGGCGCCGGACAATGTCGCGGTGCATTACCAGATCGGCCTGTCGCTGGCAGGTTTCGATCCTGCCAAATATCAGGGCCGCATCGCCGCCGAATTCAAGGCCGCGGTCGCCAGCCCGCCCCGCACCGCCTATGAAAAGAAGATCCAGGAGCGCGCCGGGGAGCTTTTATCGCTGATGGATTCGCGCGATGCTTTTGCCGCGCGGGTCCGCAAGTATCAGGGATTTCCCGATTAGGAGGCTGGCTTTGCGAAAGATCGCGACCATCTTTTCCTGCCTGATGCTAGCGGGCTGCTGGCAATCAACCGGCTCACTCTTCAACGACGTGCAGCCGGTTCAGCCCTTTCGCGGCGGAAAAGTCGTGTCTTCCAATCCTGGAAAGCCGGGAGAGGTGAGCCACGCGGTGCTGACGAAGGCGAAGGACGGCAGCTATCGCCTGACCAGCGCGGACAAGAACGATGCGGGCGACGCCGTGGTGCTACGCTTCATCGCCTTGCCGGGATTGCCTCAGGATGTCTTTGTCTTTGAAGCCGTGTCGGATGACAAATGCCGCCCCGGTCAAACCTGCCATCCGATGACGGCGAAATCGGAACGTGACTATGGCCTGATACGACGGACCCGCAAGGGCGCCGAGGTCACGAACCCGGACTGCAACAGGTCTGATCCCGCCGCCAGCCTGCCGGGCGTCAAGGCCGGTGACTATGGCATCTGCAGCTTTACCAGCCGCGCCTCGCTGCAGAGCGCTTTGCTGGCGCTCGCCGGGCAGTCCTGGAAGACCAGCGTGCTCTACAGATACGAATAGCCGCTTACTGGCTGGCCCAGACGATCCGGTGCACGAAGGCAATCTCGCTCAGCGCGAAATGGCGTTCCTCGAAGGCCGGATTGAAGCTTTTCAGCTCGATGCGCTGGGCGGTCATGCGGCTGATCTGCTTGGCCATCACTTCCCCGGCATGGGTCTTGGCCACGACCCGGTCGCCGCGCCGCACCGACCCGGATGGCGAAACCAGGATACGGTCGCCGTCGCGATAGACCGGCAGCATGGAATCGCCGCTGATCTCCAGGGCGTAGCAATGTGGGTCGGCGATCTCGGGAAAGGCGATCTCTTCCCAGCCGCTTCCTGCCGGAAAACCCGCGTCGTCGAAATAGCCGCTGGTGCCGGCCTGGGCCATGCCGATCAACGGCACCATCCGCGTCCTGGCGGTGCCGTCGGTGATCAGGGCGATGAATTCTTCCAGGCTGGAGCCGGTCGCGGCCAGAACCTTGGACAGGCTTTCGGTGGAGGGCCAGCGCAGCTTGCTGCCGTCGCCGCCACGTTTGCTCTTGTTGAAGGTGGTGGGATCCAGGCCCGCCAGCTTGGCAAGGCCGGACGGGGACATGCGATGGCGGGCGGCAAGCCCGTCGATGGCGCGCCAGATCTGGCTGTGGCTGAGCATAGGAATCAAACCGTCCGTTGCGGTTAATATTCCTATATTAAAGCCAGGCTTTCAGCCCGTCCATAGGAGCCGTAACAAGTAGCCCATGTGCTTTTTTGATTCCGCCGCCGGCCTGCTCAGGGCCCTCTCTGCCGAGCGTGCGCATAACCTGACCCTGACCCTGGCGGGGGCGGTCGCGCCCTTCCTGCCACGGCCGGCGGCTGACGATCGTCGCCTCGCCATAACTGCTTTCGGGCTCGATTTTCCCAATCCGGTGGGGCTGGCGGCGGGCTTCGACAAGAATGCCCAGGTGCCGGATGCGATGGGAAAGTTCGGCTTCGGCTTTGTGGAGTGCGGCACCGTCACCCCCCGTCCGCAAGCCGGCAATCCGCAGCCGCGCCTGTTCCGTCTGATCGAAGACGGCGCGGTGATCAACCGCATGGGTTTCAACAACGGCGGCATGCAGGAGGCGGCGCGCAACCTGAAAGCCCGGCGCGGTCGCGGCATTGTCGGGATCAATATCGGCGCCAACAAGGACAGCGCCGACCGCATCTCCGACTATGTGCTGGGTTTCGCGGCGTTGGCCCCGCTTGCCGATTATGTGACGGTCAACGTTTCCTCTCCCAATACGCCGGGATTGCGCGGCCTGCAGAACCGTGAGGAACTGACGCGGCTGCTCGACAGCCTCATCACCGCGCGCGCAGGAACGAAGAAGCCGATCCTGCTCAAGATCGCGCCCGACCTCGATCACCATGCGCTGGATGAGATAGCTGCCGTGGTGCGAAAAAGTGCCATCGAAGGCCTCATCGTCTCCAACACCACGATCGCGCGCCCCATGCTTAAGTCCTCGCATGCCCGGGAAATGGGCGGCCTTTCCGGCCGGCCGCTATTGGCGCCTTCCACCGCGGTGCTGCGCGCCATGCGCCAGCGCCTGGGAAAATCCGTGACCCTGGTCGGCGTCGGCGGCATCGCCTGCGGCGCCGATGCCTATGAAAAGATCAGAGCCGGCGCCAGTCTCGTTCAGCTTTACACGGCGCTGGTTTACCAAGGCCCCGGCCTGGTCGCGCGCATCAAGCAGGAGTTGCTTGCCTGTCTGGCGCGCGATGGTTACGCCGATGTGACAGCCGCCATAGGGTCTGGCGCGGACTGAGGACCAACGGTTAAGCTTCCCCCAAATGGAAGCCAAGGCCACGCGCCGCGAACTGACCAAGACGCAGAACCGCGAGACCATTCTGGCGGCGGCGCGCCAGGTTTTCGCTGAAATGGGTTTCGCCACCGCCACGGTGCGCGACATCATCCGCGCCACACCGCTGGCTTCCGGCACCTTCTACAATTATTTCAAGTCGAAGGAAGAAGTGTATCAGGCGCTGCGCGATGAGCAGGCGCTGCGCCTGCGGCCGCGGCTGCGCGAGGCGCG
>CAYQZM010000338.1:0-6320 GCA_964421935.1 uncultured Rhizobium sp.
TCCAGTTCCTTGTTGCGGGCTTCGATGAATTCCTGCGCCCGGCTCTGCAGCTCCTGCGCGGTCTCTTCGTCAAAGGCCTCGATCTGGGCCAGCTCGTTCAGTTCGACATAGGCCACGTCCTCGATGGTGGCGAAGCCTTCCGAGGCCAGGAGCTGGGCCACGGTCTCGTCCACGTCCAGCGATTCCATGAACAGCTGGGTGCGCTGGGCAAATTCCTTCTGACGGCGCTCCGATTCCTCGGCTTCCGTCAGGATATCGATCTGCCAGCTGGTGAGCTGGGAGGCGAGGCGCACATTCTGGCCGCGACGGCCGATGCCCAGCGACAATTGCTCGTCCGGCACCACCACTTCGACGCGGTTGGTGTCTTCGTCCAGCACCACCTTGGTGACTTCGGCCGGGGCCAGGGCGTTGACGATGAAGGTCGCGGGATCGGGATTCCACGGGATGATGTCGATACGCTCGCCCTGCAGTTCCTGCACCACCGCCTGCACGCGCACACCGCGCATGCCGACGCAGGCGCCGACCGGATCGATGCTGGAATCCTTGCTGATCACCGCGATCTTGGCGCGGCTGCCCGGATCGCGGGCCACGGCGCGGATCTCGATCACGCCATCGTAGATTTCGGGCACCTCCTGGGCGAACAGGCGCACCATGAACTGGGGATGGCTGCGCGACAGGAAGATCTGGGGGCCGCGGGCTTCCCGACGCACGTCATAGATATAGGCGCGGATGCGGTCGCCGGCGCGGAAGCTCTCGCGCGGGATCATCTCGTCGCGGCGGACAACACCTTCGGCTTTGCCGAGATCCACCACCACCGAGCCGAACTCGGAGCGCTTGACCACGCCATGGACCACTTCACCGATACGGTCCTTGTATTCGTCATACTGGCGCTCGCGCTCGGCATCGCGCACCTTCTGCACGATCACCTGCTTGGCGTTCTGGGCATTGATGCGATTGAAATCCACCGGCGGCAGGGTCTCGGCGATGATGTCGCCGACCTGGGCGTCCGGGTTGCGGCGGCGCGCATCGGGGAGGCTGATCTCGGTCTTGTCGTTTTCCACCAGCTCCACGACATGCAGATAGCGCGAGACGTGGGTCTCGCCCGTCTTGGGATCGATATCGACCTTGATATCGTTCTCGGTGCCGTAATGAGCCTTGGCGGCGCGCTGCATCGCTTCTTCCATCGCGGTCAGCACCACCTGCTTGTCGATGGACTTGTCGCGCGCGACGGCGTCGGCGATCTGCAGAAGTTCGAGCCGGTTCGCGGCTACGGTGGAAGCCATTTCAGTCTCCTAATATGGGTCGCTCCGGCTCGCGCCGACGCTCCCGGGTTTGCGCGCGTCCCGCGCTTTCAGATCTTCGTTGATGAGCTTGTCGGTGAGCACGAGCTTGGCATTGGCGATGGCACGAAAAGGAAATTTGAAGTCGGCATTGTCGGCACGGATTGCGACATCCTGGCCATCCATGCCCAGAAGGGTGCCGCGGAAGCGCCTGCGGCCTTCAACGGGAATGTTGAGTTCGATCTTGGCCTCATGGCCGGCCCAGCGGGCAAAATCCATCGGGCGGGTCAATGGCCGGTCGATGCCGGGCGATGAGACCTCGATCTCGTAGTCGCCTTCGATCGGATCTTCGGCCTCGATGAAATCCAGGAGCGCGTGACTGAGCGCCGTGCAGCCTTCGACATCCATGCTGCCGTCGGGCCGCTCGGCCATCACCTGCAAGGTCTTGCTGGCGCCGCCCATGATGCGCAGGCGCACGAGTTTGAAGCCCGCTTTTTCGATCACGGGTTCAAATACCGGTTCCAGATGCGATGCCGCTTGGACGCTCAAAACCAAAGCCTTTCGCCCGCGGCGGTCTTGCGACCGCCACACAACAGCTCTTGTTGTTTGGGATGGCGCGGATATACGCCCGGAAGGCCGGTTTTACAAGACCTCAGTGCCTGGCAGGCGCGATGCCGACATTCACTTCGCCGCCCGGAATCGGCTTCTGAAGGGCTTCCTTGCGGGCCTTTTCCGCTTCCTCACGCTTGGCTTTTTCGTACTTGGCGATGGGGGACGGCAAAATCATCATCAGCAGGAAGGCCAGGGTGCAGCCGGCAGCGATCAGCACGACCCCGATATCGCCGTAAGAGGTGCGGTAATAGGGCCGGACGTCGTCGTCATCGTCGTGAGAAGGCTTTTCCATGACGCGTTTTTATCGCGCCTGGCGCCTGAAAGCTAACGGCCCGCAAACCTCAAAAAACAGGGCGGGCCCTTGATCGCCTTGGTTTCATAGCGGGTCGGAGGCCAGTCGGAGGGCCGGCTTTGCCAATCGCCGGGCCCATCGGCCAGCCAGTCAAAGCCTGGATGGGCCATCAGCCGCTCCAGGGCAAATGGCAGATAGCTTTTATCGTCGGTGGCAAAACGCAGTTCCGCCCCCGGTTTCAGCACCCGGGCGAGATGGTCCAGCATCTCCATCTGAAGGAACCGGCGCTTGTGATGCCGGGTCTTGGGCCAGGGGTCGGGGAACAGAAGAAAGAAGCGTCCCAGGCTGGCGTCCGGCAGGTTTTCGATGATCTCGCGGCCATCGCCTTCGTAAAGGCGAGCATTGTTCAGCGGGGATTCATCAAGTTTTGTCAGTAGCTTGGCCATGCCCATCTCGTAGGGCTCGGCCCCGATCAACCCGACATCAGGATTGGCCCTGGCCTGCCAGACCAGATGCTCGCCGGCCCCGAAGCCCACCTCCAACCACAACTCCCGAACAGCGTTCGGGAACTGGCTGAACGGGTCGCGGCCGGGGTCATAGGCCAGCTCGCCTAACAGTGTTTGGCGCAAGCCCGCCTGACGAGCCGACAGTTTTGGGCCTTTCCGCCGGCCATAGAGCTTGCGGCGGTGCCGGTCGGGATGATCGGGCTGGTTCATCGGGCGATTTAAAGCATAACCGCCGCCCCGATGGATTCGGGACGGCGGTCAGGCATTCAAGGCGTTGGCCTCAGGATAGCGCGGACTTGATCTGGTCGGCGAGGTCCGTCTTTTCCCAGGAGAAGCCACCCTCATTGTCGGGCTGGCGGCCGAAATGGCCGTAGGCGGCGGTACGGGCGAAGATCGGCTTGTTCAGGTCCAGATGCTCGCGGATGCCGCGCGGCTTCAGGTTCATCACCTGCGGCAGGATCTTTTCCAGCTTGGCTTCCTCAACCTGCCCGGTTCCGTGGGTGTCCACATAGACCGACAGCGGCTCGGCCACGCCGATCGCATAGGCGAGCTGGATGGTGCAGCGGTCGGCCAGGCCCGCAGCCACCACATTCTTGGCCAGATAGCGCGCGGCATAAGCAGCCGAACGATCGACCTTGGTGGAGTCCTTGCCGCTGAACGCGCCGCCGCCGTGCGGGGCCGCACCGCCGTAAGTGTCCACGATGATCTTGCGGCCGGTGAGGCCGCAGTCACCGTCCGGACCGCCGATCACGAAAGAGCCGGTGGGATTGATGTGCCACACGGTCTTGTCGTTGATCCATTCCTTGGGCAGCGTCTCGCGGATATAGGGCTCGACGATCTTGCGGATATCGGCGCTGGTCTGGCTTTCATGGGCATGCTGGGTGGACAGCACGATCTGGGTGGCTTCCACCGGCTTGCCGCCCGCGTAACGCAGCGTGACCTGCGACTTGGCGTCGGGCAGCAGGGTCGGTTCCTTGCCCGACTTGCGCACCTTGGCCAGCAATTCCAGGATCTTGTGGCTGTAGAACAGGGGGGCCGGCATCAAGGCCGGGGTCTCGCGGCAAGCATAGCCGAACATGATGCCCTGGTCGCCCGCGCCTTCATCCTTGTTGCCGGATGCGTCGACGCCCTGGGCGATGTGCGCTGACTGGGCGTGCAGCAGCACTTCGACATTGGCGTTGCGCCAGTGGAAACCGTCCTGCTCATAGCCGATGTCCTTGATGGCCTTGCGCGCCGCTTCCTCGACATCGCCGGCCTGCACCTTCTTGGGGCCGCGGGTTTCGCCGGCGATCACCACGCGGTTGGTGGTGCACAGGGTCTCGCAGGCGGCGCGGATGTCCCAGGGGCTCATGCCTTCCTTGGGACCTTCGCGGAAGAACAGGTCCACCACTTCGTCCGAGATCCGGTCGGCGACCTTGTCAGGATGGCCTTCCGAAACGCTTTCGGAGGTAAACAGATAGTCGGAGCGCGCCATGGAAAGACCCTTTGTCTTTAAGAGGCGGCCTTCTTTACAGGCTTTGGCCGGGGGGTCAACAGGATATGTCAAATATGACATATGCTTGGCAGTGATAGCAGTTCAGGACGGGATTCCCCCTTAAGAAACCCGTGCTATACAGCGATTTATTGATGACCCCCTCCGGCCTGCGTATCGCAAAGCGATGCTACGGCCACCTACCCCTTGCATGCGCTTCGCGCACGATGGGGAGGGGGGCCTAAAGCCGCGGAAAGAGATTGCATGCGCACCGCCACTGTCGAACGCAAGACCCGCGAGACCGAGATCGCCGTCTCCCTGGACCTGGACGGGACGGGCGACGCCGACATCGACACCGGCATCGGCTTTCTGGATCACATGCTGGAGAGCTTCTCCCGCCATTCCATGATCGATCTCAAGGTGCGGGCCAGCGGCGATCTGCACGTGGACTATCACCACACCACCGAGGACACGGCCATCGTCATCGGCCAGGCGGTGAAGCAGGCGCTGGGCGACTTCTCCGGCATTACCCGCTTCGGCTGGGCGCTGATCCCCATGGACGAGGCCCTGACCCGCGTGGCGCTGGATATTTCCAACCGGCCCTATCTGATCTGGAAGGTGACCATCCCCAAACCCAAGCTGGGCGAGATGGACACCGAACTGTTCAAGGAATGGTTCCAGGCCTTTGCCCAGAATGCCGGCGTCTGCCTGCATATCGAGAATCTGTACGCCGACAACAGCCATCATATCGTCGAGACCTGCTTCAAGGGACTGGCGAGAGCGTTGCGCCAGGCTGTCACGCCTGACGAGCGGCTGGACGGCGCTTCGCCTTCCTCCAAGGGCAGCCTCTGAACTAAGCTGGTCGCATGAGCAGTTCTTCCACCGCGGCCGAAGTCGCGCGCGGGGTGAGCCGGCTTCTCTTGGAAGAAGGCTATTCGCCCATCCTGGAATTCACCTTGCCCAATGGCCGGCGGCTCGATGTCGCGGCCATCGGACCGGGCGGGGAAATGCTGGGCGTGGAAATCAAGGTGGCGCTGGCCGACCTCAAGGGCGACGCAAAATGGCCGGAATATCTGGACTATTGCGACCTATTCTATTTCGCCATCCCGCCGGATTTTCCCGAAGAGCATGTGCCGCACCAGACCGGACTGATCGTGGCCGACCGCTATGGCGGGGCCATCGTCAAGGAAGCGGAAGCCCAGAGCCTGCACGCCAGCCGGCGCAAGGCCGTCACCATTTCCTTTGCCCGCTGCGCCGCCGAGCGGCTGTCGCGCCAGCTTGATGCCATCGCGATAGCACAGACACCGGGCCTGATATTGCCGGAGGTCGAATGATCACGCGCGCACAAGGCTGGAAGATCGCGCTCGCCATTCCGGGCAGCAAGGAAGTCCTGTGGTTCCGGAAACCGGCCGTCTTTCTGCACGATCAGTTCCTGACCAAGGTGCATGACAAGGAAGAGGCCATGACCTTGCGCGTCTCTTCCATGGAGATGCGCGACATGATGCTGGAGGTCGAGCCGGAGCTTTTCTACATCACCGACCACTACCGGAATTTCCCCTTCGTGCTGGCGCGGCTGTCGGCGCTGACGCCCAAGACGCTCAAGGAAATTCTGGTCGGGCGCGCGGCGCAGTTGGCGGAAGGCGCTGACAAAGCCGCCAAGAAGAAGCGCAAAATGAAAAAGCCGGCGGCAAAGAAAACAAAGAAAACCAAAAGCCGGGGCTAGGGCTTCGTTTCCCTATTTGTCATTCCCGCGTAAGCGGGAATCCAACTTTGTTTAGACCGCCCATCTGATCAAAAAGTTGGATGCCCGCTTTCGCGGGCATGACAGTATTTTTTGGTCTTAACGCGGGCTGCGCTTGGCCAAAATGCGCTGGAGTGTGCGGCGGTGCATGTTCAGCCGCCGGGCCGTCTCGGACACATTGTGTCCGCACAGCTCATAGACCCGCTGGATATGCTCCCAGCGCACCCGGTCGGCCGACATGGGATTTTCCGGCGGCTTGGGCTTGGAGCCTGGTGTGGCCATCAGCGCCGCCAGAATGTCATCGGCGTCGGCCGGCTTGGGCAGATAGTCGATGGCGCCGTATTTCACCGCGGCCACGGCGGTGGCGATATTGCCGAAACCGGTCAGCACCACCACCCGGCTTTCGGGCCGCGTCGTG
>CAYQZM010000339.1:0-4820 GCA_964421935.1 uncultured Rhizobium sp.
GAGCTGTTGCGCCTGGCGGTGCCGCTGGCCGCGACACAATTGGCCCAGATGATCATCCTGGCCACCGACACGGTGATGCTGGGCCATTTCAGCAAGGAAGCGTTGGCCGCCGGCGCCCTCGGCAATACCGTCTATTTCCTGGTCTGGCTCCTGGGCAACGGCCTGCCCATGGCGGTGTCGCCGGTGATCGCCCATGTTCAGGGCAAGCATGCCAGCGCCGGCAAACCGCGCGATCAGCGCGAGGTGCGCATCGCGGTGCGTATGGGCCTGTGGTCCGTGGCGCTGGTCTCACTGCCATTGCTGGTGGCGCTGATCTTCACCCGTCCCATCCTGCTTTTCTTCCAGCAAGAGCCGCGGCTGGCCGCCGATGCCGCGATCTTCATCTCAGGCCTGGTCTGGGGCCTGCCTTGCGCCATGGCCTTTCAGGTTCTGCGCAGTTTCTCGACCGCCCTGTCGCGCGCCGTGCCGCCGCTGGTCGTGATGGGTCTGGCCATCCTGTGGAACGCCGGTTTCGACTATGCGCTGATCTTCGGCCATTTCGGGGCGCCGCGCCTGGGCCTTTACGGTGCCGGCCTGGCCAGTGCGAGCTCCAACATCTTCAGCTTCGTGGCCATGCTGGCGATCTGTTTGGGAATGCCCGCGCTGAAACGATACCGCATCCTGCATCGCTGGTGGCAGCCGCACTGGGGCTCTTTCGTCGAGCTGTTCCGCCTCGGCCTTCCCATCGGCATCACCATGGTGTTCGAGGTGGCGCTGTTCAACGGCGCGGCGCTACTGATGGGCACCTTCGGCCTGGCTCCGTTGGCGGCCCATCAGATCGCCATCACCATTCCCTCCCTCCCCTTCATGATCCCGTTGGGCATCGGCCTTGCCGCCACGGTGCGCGTGGGCCTTGCGGCGGGGGCTGGCGACAGGATCGCGGCGCGGCGCGCCGGTTTTACCGCCATCATCATGGGCGCCTGCTTCATGTGCGGCACGGCGCTGGTGCTGCTGCTCTGGCCACGGGAGATCGCCAGCCTGTGGCTGCCCGACACCCCAGCCAACCGGGAGGTACTGGCGTTGGCGGTGGGCTTCCTGCACGTCGCGGCTGCTTTCCAGCTGATGGACGGGATGCAGGTCACCGCCGCCATGAGCCTGCGCGGTCTGAAAGACACGCGCGGGCCGATGTGGCTGGCGGGCGCGTCCTATTGGCTGGCCGGCGCGCCCATGTGCGCGATCCTGGGCCTCGGCACGCCGCTTAAGGGCTTCGGGGTCTGGTTAGGGCTGGCATTCGGCCTGCTGGTGGCGGCGGTGACGCTCACCACACGCTTCGCGCTGCTCTCAAAAAAACCGCTGCAAGGCTAAAAGCAGCGCCAGCGCGATCACGCCCAGCACCGTGATCAGCGCGATGCGCCCCGGAGCATTTTCGAGCGCAGCGAAGAAAATGCGACCAATTCAAAAATGGCGCGCTAACAGCAGCAGAGCCACAGCAATTATAAACGCCAATATCACGGTTGCAGCGCGCCAGGGCCGCGAGCGCCGTTCCTGTTCTGCCGCAATCTGGATGGCCGTATCGGGATGCAGCCGCACACCGCCTTCCGCGACCATCTGCGAAAGTTCTTCCGCGTTCTTGACCAGTTGCGGCAGGTCCTGGGCCAGCTTGCCCAGCGCGCCCAAAGTTTCGCCGGCGCGGGTGAGCGCCGCTTCCGGGCCCATGTTTTCCTGCATCCATTTTTCGGCGACGGGCCGGGCCGCTTCCCAGATGTCGAAGTCGGGATCAAGGCCGCGGCACACACCCTCCACCACCACCATGGTCTTCTGCAGCAGCACCAGCTGCGGCTGGGCCTGCATGTCGAAGCGGCGGGTGGTCTCGAACAGTTGGCCCAGCAGCCGCGCGATCGAGACATCGCGGGCGCTCTTGCCGAAAATCGGCTCGCCGATGGCGCGCAAGGCCTGCGCGAAGGTTTCCAGCGAGTGATGTGGCGGCACAAAGCCGAACTCGTAATGCAGCGCCGCCACGGCCCGGTAATCGCGCCGCAGGAATCCGGCCAGGGTGCCGGCCATGAAGCGCCGCATCCCCGCATCCAGCCGTCCCATGATGCCGAAATCCACCGCCGCGAGCCGTCCCTCGGCATCAATGAATAGATTGCCCGGATGCATGTCGGCGTGGAAAAAACCATCGCGCAGCGCCTGGGTGAGGAAATTGCGCATCACCATCACCGCCACGGCGCGCGGGTCATGGCCGGCGGCGGCAATGGCCGCGGGATCGCGCACCGAAATGCCGTCGATCCATTCGCTGGTCAGCACATTGGCGGCGGTGCGGCCCCAGTCCACATGCGGCACACGGAACTGCTCCTCGCCGCGGGTCCGTTCGTAAAGCTCGGAAGCCGCCGCCGCCTCCATGCGCAGATCCAACTCCAGCGCCATGGAGTCCGCCAGGGTCGCGACCACTGCAATCAGGCGCAGCCGCCGCGCTTCCGCCGAAAAACCCTCGGCCGTGCGTGCGAACAAGGCCAATGCCTCCAGGTCACGGGCGAAATCCTCCCGCACATGCGGACGCAGGATCTTGACCGCTACCCGCACCGGCGGCGTCTCGCCGGTCTGGGCCCGATGCACCTGGGCGATAGAGGCGGCCGCCAGCGGCGCGCCGAAGCTGGAGAACAGCTCTTCCACCGGCTTGCCAAAGGCGCGCCCGATCTCGGCCCGCGCCTGGGCCTCCGAGAAAGGCGGCAAGCGATCCTGCAAATGCTCCAGCGCCTGGGCCATCTCCACGCCGACAATATCGGGACGCGTCGCCATCATCTGGCCGAGCTTGATATAGGCCGGACCAAGCTTTTCGAGGGCGCGGCTTAGTCGCTCGCCGGCGTTCGCGCGGCGGCGGCGAAAAGCGTTCGCCGGACCGGCCAGCACAAAACCGGCCTCAAGCAGCCGCAGCGAGCTTGCGATCCGGCCCATCAAAGACGCCAGGCTGAATGCATGGCGGCAATGCCGCCCGAAAGATTGCGTATCTTGACCTGATCCAGCCCGGCTTCCCGGATCATTGCCGCAAACTTGGCCTGAGGTGGGAAACGGCGGATGCTTTCGGCAAGATAGCGATAGGATTCTTCATCCTGCGCCACATAGCCGCCGATCTTGGGCAGCAGCTTGAAGGAATAGGCGTCGTAGAGCGTATCCAGTCCCGGCACTTCCACTTTCGAGAATTCCAGGCACAGAAAGCGCCCGCCGGGCTTCAGCACCCGGCGCGCCTCGCGCAACGCCTGGTCGATATGGGTCACATTGCGAATGCCGAAAGCGATGGTATAGGCGTCGAAATGCCGGTCTGGGAACGGCAGGCTCTCGGCATTGCCGCAGGCCCATTCGATCGCGCGCTCGCCCTTTTCCCCGGCCCGCCGCACGCCCTCGCCCAGCATCTGCTGGTTGATGTCGCACACCGTGACGGCTGCTTCTCCCCCTCGGTTGCGCGCCAACTCCGCGACGCGGAAGGCGATATCGCCGGTCCCGCCCGCCACGTCCAGCACTTTCCAGCCCGGGCGTGGGTTCAGCCATTCCACCATGGCGGCCTTCCAGATGCGGTGGACGCCGGCGCTCATCAGATCGTTCATCAGGTCATAGCGGGCCGCGACGGAAGAAAAGACCTCTTTGACGAGGCCTTCTTTCTCGCCCTCGGGCACGTCGCGGAAGCCGAAGCTTGCGGTTTTTTCCGTCATGGCCGGAACATAGCCGTTGCGCATACCCCAAGGCTACCGCCCTTGGGTAAACCGCGTTAAACCGGCGCATGCCTGAACTGCCGGAAGTGGAGACCGTACGCCTGGGCCTGGCCCCCGCCATGGAGGGCCGTGTCCTGACCGATGTGGAGACGCGACGCGGCAATCTGCGCATCCCCTTCCCACACGATTTCATCGCCCGCACCAAGGGCCGCAAGGTCACGTCCCTGCGCCGGCGGGCCAAATATCTGTTGGCCGATCTCGACAGCGGCGAGACCCTGGTGATCCATCTGGGCATGTCAGGCCGCATGAGCGTCTATGCCGAAGGCAAGCAGCGCAAGCTGGGCAATTACGTCTACAACCCCGCCCCTGATGGGGCCGGGCATGGCAAGCATGACCATGTGGTGTTCGAGACCGATGCGCCCGCCCGCATCGTCTTCAACGATCATCGCCGCTTCGGGCTGATGACCCTGGCGGATACGGCGCATCTTGAGGACGACAAACTCTTCAAGGGCATGGGGATCGAACCCTTGTCGCCCAAATTCAATGCCACCTATCTGACCAAGCAACTCGCAGGCAAAAAGACGCCCATCAAGTCGGCGCTGCTGGACCAGAGGGTGGTGGCAGGCCTGGGCAATATCTATGTCTGCGAGGCGCTGTTTCGGGCACATATCTCGCCCAAACGGCTGGCAGGCTCTATCAAGCACGACAAAATCGCGCCGCTGGTCGCCGCCATCAAGAAAGTGCTCAAGGATGCCATCGCCGCCGGCGGCTCGACCTTGCGCGATCACGCCCAGGCCACGGGCGATCCCGGCGGCTTCCAGCATCATTTCCTGGTCTATGGCCGAGAAGGCAAGCCCTGCAAATCGGCCTCAAGCAGCGAAGGCCATAAGAAAAATGGCTGTCCGGGAACTGTAAAGCGCATTGTGCAATCTGGGCGCTCCACTTTCTATTGCCCCAGATGTCAGACTTGAGGAAGCCATGAGCAACATCAAAACTGAAGTGAGCGGCGCCGTCGGCATCGCCACCCTCAACCGGCCCGAGGCGCTCAACGCCCTCTCGACGCCGCTGCTCGATGAGCTGGCCGACGCGCTGGAAGCCTGGGACCGCGGTACGGAGGTTCGCTGCATCATCATC
>CAYQZM010000340.1:0-6530 GCA_964421935.1 uncultured Rhizobium sp.
AGGTGTTCAGATTGCCGGCGCGCTTCTGGCCGAATTCAAAATCATGGCCCACCACCACGCCGCTGGTGCCAAGGCTCTTGACCAGGATATTCTCGACAAAATCCTGCGGACTGCGGCGCGCCATATCGCCGTCGAAGGGAAGCGCAAACAGCACATCCACGCCCAGATCCGCCAGGAGCCGCGCCTTGGTGCGCAGCGGCGTGAGGCGGAAACATTCGGGATCATCGGGAGCTTCCTGACGAAAGGCTCGGAAAAACTCCTGTGGATGCGGCTCGAAGCTCAGCACCGCCAGGGGCGCACCTTTGGCTTCGGCCTGGCGCCCCGCTTCCGCGATCAGGGCACGATGTCCGCGATGCACGCCGTCGAAATTGCCGATCGCCACCACGGCGCCGCGCAGGTCGCCGGGCACGTCCTCGAAATGACGGAGTATCCGCACGCTAGTGCCCCGATCCCGAAATTCGCATCATCCCCATATCGAACTCTGACGAATTTCGGAATCGAAGAGCACTAGCAAATTATTGAATCCTGGCGTCGCACCGGTTTCGAAGTTCGCACGGTGCGTGATATCGATGACTTGCGAACTTCGAAACCGCGACACCAGCTTATTCCTTGGAAGCAGGCCGCCGGGGCACCAGCACGCGGGCCTCCGATTCCAGCACCAGCCGGTCGCCCACCTTGCACACGCAATCCAGCACGGCATCGCGGCCGCCCACTTCGCGCACCGTGACGGTGGTGATGACCTCATCGCCGATGCGGACGGGCGACTTGAAGACGATGGAAGCGGAAACAAAGATGGTCCCCTCCCCCGGCAGCTGGGTCCCCATCACCGCCGAGATGAAGCCGATGCTGAGCACCCCATGCGCCACCCGGCCCCGGAATATGGTCTTGCGGGCATACTCCTCGTCGAAATGCACCGGGTTCATGTCGCCGGTGGCTTCACCGAACAACTGGATCTGATGTTCGGTCACCGTCCGGCTGGTGGTCGCCGACATGCCCGGCTTGAGTTCGTCCATGTAAACAGTCGCCATCGCCCCTCACCAAGCCAGTCTGCGCGTTACGCTACCGGCCTTGGCCCCGAAACGGGTGAACAGGGCAGCCAGGTGTTCGCCAGTATAGGGCTCCACTTCCTCGCCATGAACCCCGTCGGCGATAAAGAGGGCCTCAAGTCCCGCCTGGTTGGCGCCTTTTATATCCGTGAGGAGCCCATCGCCCACCGCCAGAGGGTTTTTCGGACTTTGTCTGCCCGCGGCTTTCGCCGCCAGGGCTGCCGCTGCCAGGGCCGATTCGTAGATCGGCCGGTGCGGCTTGCCGTAATAGATCGCCTCTCCGCCGCACTTTTCGTAGGCGGCTGCCAGCGCGCCGGCGCAATAGAGCAGCCTCTCGCCCCGATGCACCACCAGGTCCGGATTGGCGCACAGCATAGGCAACCCACGCGCCTTCATCTCGGCCAGCTCATCGTCATAGTCGGCGGGCGTCTCGGTCATGTCGTCGCGCAGGCCGATGGCCAGCGCCACCTCCGCTTCGGCGATTGATGCCCGCCGTACATTCAGGCCCTGGATCATCGGCAGGTCCCGGTCGGGGCCGATATAATAAAGCGGCAGGCAGTGATCGGCACTGCGCCGGGCTATCTCGTCTCGCGCCGCGCCGCCCGACGAGACGATGGCATCGTAGCAGTCCGGCGGCAGGCCGTAGGACGTGCATTGCACCGCCACTTCCGCCGGAACACGCGGCGCATTGGTCAGAAGAATCACCGGCCCGTGGCGTTCCTTGAAGCGGGTGAGCGCCTGGGCCGCGGCAGGATGGTGGCGCTGGCCGTCATGCACCACGCCCCAGACGTCGCAGATCAGGGCGTCGTGATGCGGGGCGATTTCGGAAAGGCCGGAAATCAGGCGCGGGAGTGACATGCCCGGGAGGTATTCCGCGCAGGCGTGCCGGTCAATGCCGCAAAAGGCGCGGCGCTACCCCGCCCGTCTGAGGGGAATGACCGGCGCCGCTTCCAGGGCGACCGGCTTGATCTGGTCCTCGCGCACCGCGCGCGGCTCGCCGAACAGGTAGCCCTGGGCATAGTCCACGGCATAATCCAGCAACTGCACTACGGTCTTTTCGTCCTCCACCCGTTCGGCGATCAGGTTGAGGCCGTGGCGGGTGAGCAGCTTCTTGAAATCCTCGGCCGCGACATGGGAACCGGTGCCGTTAAGGCCCCGCACCATGGCGGTGGCGCGAATCTTCAGGTGCCGGAAACCGATGGCCTTCAGGCGCAGGAAATCCAGCCTCAGACTGTCGACATGGTCCATGGAGAGCGCAAAGCCCATGGTGGCGAGCGCGGTGAGGTTCTTTTCGCCTTCGACACCCGCCGCGGCGACCGCCTCCTGACTGAATTCGAAAATGATCTGGCCGGCGAGATCGCGGTTGACCCGCATATAGTCCAGGAACTGCGGAAAGAATTCGCGATCGGTCAGGGTGTCGCCGGAGATGTTGCAGAAGATGCCGATGTCGCGGCTCTTCTGGGTCAGCCGGCGCACGATCTGCACGCAGCGGAACAGGAGCAGATTGTCCACCACGCTCATCAGGCCGGCCTGGCCGGCGACCTGCATATATTGCGCCGGCATGATCACCTGGCCTTTTTCGTCGCGCAGCCGCGACAGGGCTTCGTAATAGCGAAGCTTGCGCTGCGGCAGGCTGACGATGGGCTGCAGATAGAGATCGACGCGGTTCTGTTCCAGGCTGGAGCGGATGGTTTCGAGCAACTCGTTCTTGTTGCCGAAGGCGCCGACATAGGCTGCGGCCGGTCCGCGCTGCGGACGCGGCGCCTCATGGGGAACAGTAGCGGCGCCGCGGCTGATTTTGCCCGCGAAATCGCGCATCAGGCTCTCCAGCACTTTCAGCTCGGCAACGATCTTCTTTTCCTGGGCGCTGGCCTGCTGCTCCATCTGCCCGCCCAGCTCGGTGATGCGGGCACGGGTGTCGTGCAGGGCGGTCTCGAATTCCAGGTGGCTTTTGCGCAAGTGCGCCATCTCGCGCGCGATGCTGCGCTTGTCGCGGCGGCGGCCGAAGGAGGCCACCACCTGCTGAATGAAGATGAAACTGACCAGGCCGGACAGGATCGCCACCGGCCAGCCCGTGAAGAGGGCCAGGCCGGCGCCCAGGGTGGCGCAAACGAAGAACACGCTAAGGGTCAGCAGGAATCGGGTGACGCTGGAGAAGTGTTCGCTCATGCACCGATCATGAGCCCCGGCCGTTTCCAATTTCTTAACCGTGAAAATCCAGTACCCCCGCAAAACTACTGGTTAAGAGCCGGTAAAAATGCCCGGGGGTGCGTGCGCCAAGGCTGTGGGGGGTGTCAAAAAGAAAGCCCCGGTTATCCGGGGCTTTCTGGTCCTGTTGTTTAGCGGTGGTGTCCGCCATGGCCGCCGCCGCCACCCCAGTTGTGGCCGCCACCGCCGCCGCCGTGACCGCCGCCACCACCATTCCAGTTGTGGCCGCCGCCGCCCCAGTTGTGGCCACCGCCACCGCCGCCACCCCAGTTGCGGCCACCGCCGCCCCAGCTATGGCCGCCGCCACCCTGGAAGGATTGCCGCGGCTGGGCCTGAACCTGTGCCTGGCCCTGGAAACGGCCCCCGCCGGACTGGAAGTTCTGGCGATTCCAGCCACCCCAGTTGCCGCGGCCGCGGAAACCGAAGTTCTGCCTTGTCTGCGGCTGGGCCTGGAAGCTGCTGCGGCCCGAGAAGCCGCGATTGAAGTTGCCGCCATTGAAGCCGCCATTGTAGGCGCGGCGTGAATAATTCTGGCCGCCCCAGTTGCCGGCGCGATTGAAGTTGCGGCCCGAGAAGCCGTGCCGGGCATAGAAATCCCGGCCAAGCGCCCGGCCGAAATGACCGCCGCGATAACGTCCATCATGCCAGCCGCCATGCGTCCAGAACTGACGGCGACCGCCATAGTCGCGATAGTAGAAGGGGCCGGTCAGCCAGCTGCCGTCATAGAAAACGTCGCCATAGTAGAGCGGCAGGTCGTAGAAATCGTCCGGGCAGCCGTAATAGGGATCGCAATAGCCATAGGTCGGATCGAAGTAAGGATCCGCATAGGCCTGATCGTAAGCATAAGGATCGCCGTAGGCAGGCTGCACATCGGGAGGCGGGCCATAGGCCGGATCGCCGTAATAACCGTCGTCGGGATAGCCTTGATCATAGGGCTGCGCGCTCGCCGTGCCGGCCAGCGCGCCCAGCGCACCGAAGGCGACGATGGCGGCTTTGAAGGTGTTTCTCATTTGCGTTTCGCTCCAGGCCCTCCGCCTCGCGAAGATTCGCGAAGGTGAATGCCAGATTGACGTTCGCGGGCTGAACCCTGCCTGAACCGATTAAGTTTTCTTTGTGTTGGAGTTTCAGACTGCCGCGTATCGATGCGCACAAAACAAGTTCACGCTCCCGGCCTTCGCGTTCGGCTGACGAGCCCATCACCTCAAAGAAAAAGCCCCGGCACTTCTGCCAGGGCTTTTCTCTAAGGATCAGCGCTTAGCGCCAGTGACCACGGCCATGCCAGCCGCCATGCCAGCCACCGCGCCAGCCGCGGCCGTAATAGCCGCGATGCCACGGGCGGCCGTAATAGCCGTAATAGGCCGGGTAGCCGTAATAGCCATAGCCGCCATAGTAATAGGGGTCGTAATAGGCCGGGCCGTACGCGGGGCCGTAATAGCCCGGGAAGCCCAAACCAATCCCCACCGACACACGCGCTTCGGCCGGGCCGGTCAGGGCAGCGGTTGTTGCCGTGGCGGCGCCCGCCACCATCAGCGCACCCAGCGCGACTTTCGTGAATTTCCTCATCTTGGTCTCCATCGTTCTGATGCCCTCCGCCTCAAGCGAAACCGATGTAACCGGTGTCGCCTGAACCTCACATGAACAACGTAAACTGCCCCAAGCCGTTGCCCCGGCTGGCGAAATACCCCGAAAAGACCCAAAAGCTGACTGTCTGTTCAGGTGAGAAAGGCCGCCGGAACCGGACTTTTTTGGAGCCGCCCGGTTGACCGGTTTCCCAGGCCTCCCTAAATACCGGTCGCGCGCTTTGGCACTCGCTGGGCCTGAGTGCTGCAAGTCATAAAAAGTTCAACTATCCCAAGATCTTAAAAAAGAGGAACCCAATGAAATTCCGTCCGCTGGGCGACCGCGTCGTGGTCCGCCGTCTCAAGGAAGATCAGAAGACCGCCGGGGGCATCATCATCCCCGACACGGCTGCGGAGAAGCCGCAAGAAGGTGAAGTGGTCTCGGTCGGCCCCGGCGCCCTGGACGAATCGGGCAAGCGCGTCGCCATGGAAGTGAAGGCCGGCGATTACGTGCTGTTCGGCAAGTGGTCCGGCACCGAGGTCAAGCTCGATGGCGAAGAACTCCTGATCATGAAGGAGAGCGACATCATGGGCGTGCTGGAAGGCCGCAAGGGCAAGAAGTAAGCGCCCCTCGCCCTCATCCAAAGACATCAACGAAAGAATTCAGGAGACTAAGAAATGGCAGCCAAAGACGTGAAATTCGGCGCCGATGCCCGCGAGAAGATGCTCCGCGGTATCGACGTTCTTGCCGACGCCGTGCAGGTGACCCTGGGCCCCAAGGGCCGCAATGTCGTGCTGGACAAGAGCTTCGGCGCTCCCCGCACCACCAAGGACGGCGTCACCGTCGCCAAGGAAATCGAACTGGCCGACAAGTTCGAGAATATGGGCGCGCAGATGGTGCGCGAAGTCGCCTCCAAGACCAATGACGCGGCCGGCGACGGCACCACCACCGCCACCGTGCTGGCCCGCGCCATCGTGCGCGAGGGCGCCAAGTCGGTCGCGGCCGGCATGAACCCGATGGACCTGAAGCGCGGCATCGAGAAGGCGGTCGAAGCCGTCGTCGCCGACCTCAAGAAGCGCTCCAAGAAGGTCAAGTCCAACGAGGAGATCGGCCAGGTCGGCACCATCTCCGCCAATGGCGACAAGGAAGTGGGCGACATGATCGCCCAGGCCATGGCCAAGGTCGGCAACGAAGGCGTGATCACGGTCGAGGAAGCCAAGAGCCTGGCCACCGAGCTGGACGTCGTGGAAGGCATGCAGTTCGACCGCGGCTATATCAGCCCCTATTTCATCACCAATCCGGACAAGATGGTCGCCGAGCTCAACGACGCGCTCATCCTGATCCATGAGAAGAAGCTCGCCAGCCTGCAGCCCATGCTGCCGGTGCTGGAAGCGGTGGTGCAGTCGGGCCGTCCGCTGCTGATCATCGCCGAGGAAATCGAAGGCGAAGCCCTGGCCACCCTGGTGGTCAACAAGCTGCGCGGCGGCCTGAAGGTTGCCGCCGTCAAGGCGCCGGGCTTCGGCGACCGCCGCAAGGCCATGCTGGAAGACATCGCCGTCGTCACCGGCGGCCAGGTCATCAGCGAGGACCTGGGCATCAAGCTTGAGAACGTCAAGCTCGACATGCTGGGCAAGGCCAAGGCGGTGAAGATCGACAAGGACAACACCACCATCGTCGACGGCGCCGGCCAGAAGAAGGACATCCAGGCCCGCGTCG
>CAYQZM010000341.1:0-13013 GCA_964421935.1 uncultured Rhizobium sp.
GATCGTTCCGCCGTCATTTTTCGCAAACAGCACCCACGGCAACAGCCAGACGATTCCGGCAACGCCGAGGATCAGGAACATCGCCCGCCAGCCATAGGACTGGATCAGCAAGGCCGACAGGGTCGCGCCTACCGCCGGCCCGAACTTCGAGCCGGACATGTAGATGCCGATCGCGATACCGCGGCGCTTCTCATGGATATGATACCTGATCCAGCGCATGCTGGCCGGGTGCATCATCGCCTCGCCCACGCCCAGCATCAGGCGCACCGCGAACAGCATGGCAAACCCGGTGGTGAAGGCTGTCAGGGCGGTCAGCGAACTCCAGACCGCAAAGGAAATCGCCAACGGATATTTGGCGCCGTATCTGTCGACCAGCCAACCGGCCGGTATCTGGAGCGCCGCATAGGTCCAGAAGAAGGCCGAATTGACGAGGCCACGTTCAGTATCACTGATCTGGAAAAAGCGCTTGAAGTCACCGTCAATGACCGCGAAGGACAGGTTGACCCGGTCGACATAGGCAATGATGCAGCTGAGCGCCAACAGCCAGACGCCAACCCAGATGGCCGCGGGCACTTTCGTGCCCGCGCCATTCTGCCCGTCATAATAGACATTCGCCACGGATCAGATCTCGCCCCACCATTTTTCGCCGGGCGCGAGATGCGCCTTGACCACGTCAGAGTTGAGCTCGGTCCCGCTGCCGGGCTTGTTGCTCACCTTGACATATCCCTTGTCGATATAGGGTCCGTCAAGCTTGAGGACCTGGTCCATCCAACCGCCCTCGCCCGTGACCGTCTCCAGCATCATGAAATCGCGGATGGAAGAGGCCCATTGCGAAACCTGATAGGTATAGAGCTGGCTGCCGGTGCCGTGCACGGTCATGGGGACATTGAACACGGAGGCGAAATCGGCGATGCGCTTGCCTTGCAGGAAGCCGCCGCTGTTTCGCAGGTCCGGATTGGCGATATGACAGCCTTGGTTGACGATGAAAGGCGCGAAGTCCTCCACGCGCCAGAGATTCTCGCCGGTCAGGATCGTCACCGGCGATTCCGCGACCAGTTGTTTCCAGGAACTGTTGTAATTCACCGGCATCGGGTCTTCCAGCCAGACGGGCTTGATCGGCGCGACCGCACGCGCCAGCTCCAGCGATGTATTGAAATCATATTCCCAATGGCAATGGACCATCAGGTCATGGTCCCAGCCAATGGCCTCACGGCAATTCTCCATGCCTTGCGCAATGCGCATGAGTTCCTGGGTGGTGAGCTGGCGGTTGGCCAGATCGCGCGCGGGATCGGGAAACGGATTGGGCCTGCGGTCCTGCGCCCAGATGCTGGATGTATGGGGAAAATCGATCTTGTGAGCGGTGAAGCCGCTGGGATGGGCCCTTACCTTCGCCGCCCATTCCCGGCACGAAGCCTTGTCCATCATGTCGCGCGGGCGCGCATGGTCATACACCCGCACATGGTCGCGGAACCGGCCGCCAAGAAGGATGGAAACGGGCACATTCAGAATCTTGCCGGCCAGGTCCCACAAGGCCATCTCGATGCCGCTCACCGCCCGCATCAGCGCGTGCGCCGATCCGTCGGTTCGTCCCTGCCCCGAACCGATGGAATCATTGCCCATGAGCGTGTAGAGCTTGTCGATCTCCAGCGGATTCCTGCCGAACAGGTAAGACTTGATCGCCTGAATCTGGGCGGCGACAGCGATGCCCGGCGAGCCATAGGCCTCGCCGATGCCATAGCGGCCGTCATTGGTCACGACGCGCACATAGACATAGGTGCGCGGCCCTTTGATGGTGATGGTGTGGACGTCCTTGATCGTGACGGCATTGGCTTCTGCCGCCTCTGCCTGGCGGACAGGGCCGAAACCGGCCGCGGCCCCGGCCGTGGCCAGACCCAGTGATGCGTTGCGAAGAAATCCACGGCGTGACGCGCCGTCGTGTCTATTTTCCATTCGAGCCTCCCGGTTTCTGTCCGCGCATCCCCGCAGGGCTGCAAACAGCCATGTTTGTTTTCGTTGGCGCGGCTCCCCCGCCGCGTTTCTTCTGCCGTCTCTGTGCCGGCCGGCGCTCCACCCCGGTATCTATCTCTTCTTCTCCGCGCGCCAGGCCGCGAAGCGACGCTCATTTCTGCTTTCCGTCAGGGGATAGAGCCCCACGATCGACTCCCCGCTCGTCACCATATCGACGACGAAGTCCTCATAGACCGTCATCGACACGGCCTCCTCGCTGATCTCATCGGCGATTTCTGCCGGGATCACGATCACGCCGTCGGCGTCACCGACCAGGATATCGCCCGGGAAAACAGGTGCGTCCCCGCAGCCGATCGCGACATTGATATCGATCGCCTGATGCAAGGTGAGATTTGTCGGCGCCGACGGGCGGCTGTGAAAGGCTGGTATGTCCAGCGCGGCGATCTCCGCGCTGTCGCGGAAGCCACCGTCGGTGACGACGCCGGCACAGCCACGAACCATCAACCGCCGCACAAGAATTGATCCGGCCGACGCGGCTCGGGCATTGCCGCGGCTGTCGATGACAAGCACCGCGCCGGGAGGGCATTGCTCGATCGCCTTGCGCTGGGGATGTTCGGCGTCGGCGAACACGGAAATCGTGTTCAGATCCTCGCGCGCGGGAATGTAGCGCAAGGTAAAGGCGAATCCGACCATGTTTTCCTTCAGCGGGCCGAGCGGCATGACCGCCTGGATCATCTGGTTGCGCAAACCGCGCTTGAACAGCGCGGTCGAGAGCGTTGCGGTGCTGACACGGCGCAGCCTGGCGATCGTCTGAGGCGAAACACCGCGTGGGGCGGTGATGGTTTGCGTATCTGCTTCAATCGTCATGGAGTGTGTCACCGGTCTGGAGTTCGTGGGACAACGAAGAAGAAGCCGCACACGCCGCTAGTCTTGGAGTTTGCACCGCTGCTTCCCCGCCGGCGCTTCTGCTCGAAGCGGACTTGTTGTCTATCGCGCGGTCAGATTCCGGTCTAATCATAATTTCCTATCGACCGATACGCTTTCCTGAACGAAACGATGCAGGGTCGGCATCCGTGGGAGGGGGCCGAAACAAATTCTCGCATAGCGCCAGAAAGGCCGGCAGAGCGGGATTGCTGTTGGTGGGGCGCCACACCATGTACAACTCCAGCGGCTCGGCGGGCTTCAACGCCACTTCCTTGAAGACCACATTCTCACATGACATGAATGTCATGGAGTGTGGCAGCAGAGCCGCCCCCATTCCCGCCGCCACGAACGCGACAATGGAGGCGTTCTGGTCGAGATAATGGGTAAAGATCGGGACCACGTGCTCGCGGTTGAACAACGCGGTCAACAATCCGTGGCTGTATCCCGCGCCGTCAGCGGAATACATGATGAATGGCTTCTGGTGAAAATCCTTCAGCGACAGCTTTTCCTTTTTTGCCCGCGGATCGCTGACATGGACGGCGGCGACGTAGCTTTCCTGGTGCAGCAGGCGTTCAGAAAAGCGCCCCCTGTCGATAGAAGGCCGCAGGATCGCCACGTCCAGCTCGTCCGCCAGCAGGGCGGCCTTCTGCTCGGTGGTCGTGCCTTCCTTCAGACTGATGCTGAGTTCCGGCAGATCGGCCGCCATACGGTTGAGGATGGGCGGAAGGAGCGAATATCCCGCCGTCGCGGTGAATCCCAGCCGGATCGTGCCATATTCGCCGCGCCAGGCGCGCCGCGCGAGATTGGTGGCACTCTCAGCCAGGCCCACGATCCGCTTGGCTTCGGGCAAGAAAATCCGCCCGGAAGCAGTCAGCTTGACCGTGCGGTTGACCCGTTCGAACAGGGTGACCTTCAAGGCCTGCTCGAGCGCCTGAATCTGACGGCTGAGCGTGGGCTGTGCCATGTTGAGACGTGCGGCGGCGCGGCCGAAATGCGCCTCTTCGGCAGCGGCGATAAAGCAAGTCAGCTGCGCCAGCTGGAACATAGACGACGCCTCTCCAAGTGCCCAAGGTTCGAGGCTTTATGACGCAACCCGTCCAAACTCGCCATCACCTCGCAGGAACACGGGCATGCAACCGGCACCAGGCCGGATGCCGCGTCAGGCCAGCTCAATCTTGAAGACCGTCGCGCCGGAGGGGCTGTTCATTGGCGGATAGCCGGGATGCTGCCATTCCGGCTTGTCGATGGACCAGCTTGGATGCTCGCCGGCATCGACACCGTAAAGCTGCCCCTTGTAGACTGCGACGTCGTGAATATCGCCTTGGTTGGGCAGGAAGGTCACCGTCTCCACCACCTCGCCCGTCTTGGAGTCGTACTTTACCAGCCCCGGCGTATATCCCTCGTATCCGAGCGATCCCTCTTTCTGTATGCCGCCAACCTGCCAGATGAAGCCGTTGTCAAACTCGATGCCATGAACGCGGGTGGCGAATTCCGGTATGCGCGTTTCCCGAAACATGTAGTCCACCTGCCAGGTCTTGGGATCGATGCGCATCAGGCAGCCCATGCGGTCGGCCGTCAGCCATAGCTTGTTGGTGGCATGGTCATAGGCCATGCCATGAGCGGAGCCGCCATCCTCCCGCGGGCCGAACGGAATCTGGTGGCGGCTTATCTGTTTGCCGGTGGCGATGTCGATCTGGAAGACGCCGTCGATGGGTGGATTGGGGTGGTTGATCTGGGCGGCACCTTCGCAGGCGCTCCAGATATAACCGCCACCAACGGTCATGCCGGTGCAGTCGCGTGTGCCCTGATGTAAGGTCTTCAGCACCTTTCCATTGAAATCCAGCAGCCAAACCGCTTCCGGGCGTCCGTCATGGCGCTGCTCGGCAACCCAGAAGCCTTTTCCCTCCGGATCGGTGGCAATGCAGTTGGGATATCCCGACGGCGTGAGCCACATCTTGGTGGTCTTGGCCATGCGGTTGGGCACCTTCTTCCTCGGCGGCGGGTGCGCCAAGCTGCGGCCCAGCATGTCGGTGCCGGGCTTGCGGCCGACGATCGGCTGCTCGATCTGGGCCAGGGCCGTGCCAGCGCTCAGTCCCGCCAATCCCAGGCCGGCCAGAAACTGCCGCTTGGTTTTCATCTGTTCTCTCCCTGCCGCTCAGAAGTTGAAGCGGACGCCAGCGCGCATGAAACGGCCCAACGGATCATACTGGTTGGAACCATAGCCGCCCTGCCCTCCTCCACCTGCCCATACCGGTTCGATATCGTTGAACAGATCGGTCACGTTGAAGAACACGCCCATGACCCCATCGTGGACGGGAATGTCGTAGTTGAGGTTCAGGTCGATCAGGATCTGCCCGCCGACATGCATGTAGGGAAGCTGGGCGGTGGTCAGGGTCTTTGTGAAAGCGCCGGCGCCCGAATAGCGCGCCTGGATGAAGGTCGAGAATGGTCCGCTGGAATACTGGGTCTGCAACGTCCACCGCCATTGGGGATGGCTGTTGTCGCCGGCATAGTTGATCACCGCCGCCCCTGGTGTCTCCTGGGTATACAGGCTGACATAGTTGGCGATGCCATGCAGCGTCATGTTGCCCTGCAGCTCGTCCCAAACATCTCCCAGCGCAAAGGAGTAGTTCGCTTCGAAGTCCGCACCTTCGGTCTGCGCAGCCACCAAGTTCTGCGGCGCGGTGACGGTTCCGAACAAACTGCCATCGGAATTGCGCAGCACGAACTGACATTCCGCCACCACGCCTTGCGCGCATTGCTGAACGATCAACTGGCTGCCAATACTGCCGATATTGCCGGTAATGTTGATGCTGTACCAGTCGGCGGAAGCCATGAAACCGGGCAGCCATTCGGCCTGATACACGATGCCCGCCGTGGTGGTGTCCGCATATTCCGGCTTCAGGTTGGGATTGCCCTGGCTGAAATTCTGGGCCTGGGCGTTCACCGGATGTGTGCCGTCGGGCAAGGTGATGCCATAGTCGATGATGCTGCCGTGGCCGCCATTCACGGCCGCGAACAGTTCCGTGAGGTTGGGTGCGCGCGCGTCACGCGAGCGTGTGCTGCGCAGACGGAACTCGTCGGTCACATCCCAGGTCAGGCCCGCCTTCCAGGTGAAGGCCGTACCGCTGGTGCTGTAGTTGGTCAGACGCGCCGCACCGTTGAACTCCATGTCCTTGGCGAACCAGACATCATGGGCCAGGGGCACGACGGTTTCAAAATAGCCTTCCGCCACATCGTAGTTGCCCGACTGCGGGAAATAGTTGCCGACGCGGAACGGGCCGTTCACCCCGGTGATGGGATTGAATTGCAAGCCCTCCGGGGCGACCCTCTGGCCCATGGATTCGTAACGCCACTCGAAGCCGGCCGCGACCGAGACATCGCCCGCCCACATGGAGAAGGGCGTACCGTTTACGTTGACGGCGAAATTGTCCTCGACGATCCGCGTCTTGCGCCAGTCGGTGCCGGTCAGATATTTGAGCTGACCATCCGTGGCCGTATTGACCCCCTGCCCGTCTATCGGCGCGGCAATACCGGAATTGCCCATCATGTTGAAGGGCACACAGCCATTGGTCGGAGCGGTAAGAGTGGAGCGGCAGACGATATGACCGCTGTTCGGGTCCACCACCGCGTCCGAGGCCAACGCCGTATGTTCGAGGATCTGATCATCCAGCGCGGTGACGCTTTCGTCGGTCTGGCCATTCTCGAAATGCGCGTTCCAGGTCCAGTCGCCGAAGATGCGCCCTTTCGCGCCGGCCACCAGGCGCAGCACATTGTTATCGTGCTTGATCCAGGTGCGCGGCAGGTTCGCGAAATACTTGTTCAAGGTAAAGCTGGCGATATTGTGCGCGGCCATGTAGTTCGACAGCTCACTGGGGAGATAGGCATTGTCGGCGTTGATGGTCAGCGCCGTTGCGCCCAGGTTCTGGTCGTACGAGCCAATCTGGTAGTCATAGTTGGAAACGCCATAGTCCATTGTGGCGTAGACGCTGAAGTTGCTGTTGAAATCCCAGCTAACCTGGCTGTAGAGCACCTCGCGGGCGATTGGTTCCGAGCCCGGCAGGAACTGCAGCTTGATGCCGTCGCCGCCCACCATGGTGGTGCTGGTGACCTGTGTCCCGTAGTTGAAGGGGATGGAATTGCCGTTGTTGTCGAAGGTCGTGCCCTTGAGCAATGACGAGGATGCGCCGCTCCGCAGCTTGCTGCCGGAGATGATGCCGCCATAGTTGGCTTGCGAGGACCGGACATCGCAGGCAAAGCCCTGGCCTGTCGCGCTACCCGCAGGCAGCGTGATGGTCTGGCAGCTTTTCTTGCCCAGGGGGGTGCTGATCAGCGAATAGATGCCGGCGGAGTGATACATTTCGGCGCCGAACATCACATGGCCGTGGTCGCCACCGAAATTCATGCCGGCTGCGAACGTGAACTTGCTTTCGAAGTCCCCGCCCTGCTGGCTGAGGCCGGCTTGGGCACCGCCCTTGATGCCTACGAACTTGTCGTCGAGGATGAAGTTGACAACGCCGGTCACCGCGTCGGAGCCATAGGCGGCCGAGGCGCCACCCGTCACAACTTCCACCCGCTGGATGAGCGCCGTCGGGATCAGCGAGATATCGACGCTGCCCGCCGCGGTGGATGCGACGAAGCGCTCGCCATTCAACAACACCAGCGTGTTGTTGGCGCCCAGATTGCGCAGGTTGAGGAACGTGCCGCCGCTGCCGCCCGAGCCCGTCGAGCCGCGCGGCTGCGTGCTGGAAGCAAGCACCGGCATCATCTGCACCAGCGCGTCGCCCGGGCCGCCCGGGTTGGCTGCGGTCAAGATGTCGGCGGGTGTCACCGTGAGCGGCGTTGGCGCCTCATAACCCTGGCGCGCAATGCGCGAGCCCGTGACGGTGACCGCTTCCACAGATTGCTCCTGCTGAGCGAGGACAGTCGTACTCCAGGAAAGTCCCAGCGCCAGCACGGACGTGGTCAGAAGCAGATGACGATTCATGATAGTTCCCCTAGACGATATTTATTTTCAGATTTCGGCGGTGGTCTGCGGCATGCAGTGGAGCGGTCTGCGCAGCAGCGGTAATCATGTCGATGGCAGCGGCACCGGCTGTGATACCGGACATGCCGACGAGCTTTCGACGATCAAGCTCCGTCACGCTTCGCCCCCTTCAATTTTCCAGGGCTGATACGCCCGCTTGATCGGTGCTAATTTTTTTGCACCGTTGCTACGAAGGTGTCGCGCACATCGCGATAAGTCAAAGCTAAATGCGCTATCGATTGATGCGATATCCTGATGGATTGTGCACGATCACCTTCGCAAGCCACGCGCGCGGAACACCATCGAGACGAAGGACCCCCTCGCCATCCATGTCACTCGCTTCGTGCAACCAGAATCAGATGATGTGCTTTTCGGCGTCGATCAGGCCGCGGATATAGCCGAACTCGAAGGGAAAATTCTCTCGCTGCGACTGCTCGTTGGGCTCGCCGGGAACGCGCGGCGAGTGATCGGGCATCAACAGATCTTCATATCCCACTTCCCGATAGACCTTCAGCGCCTTGACGAAATCGACGACGCCTTCGTCGGGAAACATCTCCGCCACGAAGTCATCGCGGTGACCGCGGATATTGCGGAAATGCACATTGAAGATCTTCTTCCGGCTGCCAAACCAACGAATGACATCGCCGATCTGTTCGTTGGGGTTCTCCAGATCCTCGCTGACGGTCCCCTGACAGAAATTCAGCCCGTGATAGGGGCTTTCATGCATGCCGACGAACTTCTTCAACCCGTCGATGGTACCAAGCACCCGATCCACCCCGCGATAGCCCTGCGGCGGCATGCCGGGATCCTGCGGATGACAGGCTATCCGGACCTTGTTTTCGTTCGCCACCGGCACGACATGGGACAGGAAATAGTCGATGCGCTCCCAGAAGGCTTCCGCATTGACCACACCGGCGCGCGTAAGGGGCGGATTTTTCGCGGCCGCCTCCTTGTAACTCCATTTGTTATAGACCGTGTCACCGCGGCCCGGAACTTCCTCCGATCGCACCACGCCCAGGATGGACATGTTGTATTTCAGCGTACGAATGCCGGTGGCGGCGCAGGTGCGGATATGGTTCTGAAAGGCCTCGATATCGCGGTCGCGTTCGGGCGACTGGGCCAGCATGATCGCCGGATGTTTTTCCCTGTCGATCAGCGAAGAGGTCAACAGGACACTGTCGACGATCTCGACCTTGAGCTTGAACTTGTTGGCCATGTCGAGCATCGCCTTCATTTCGTCCACGGTGGGATAAAGGCGTGCCGGATCGGAGGTTTTCGGGTTGGTGCAAACGGCGTCGACGCCGAAACGCGAGACCCAGCCCGCGCTTTTTTCCGTCAGGGTACCGAACTGATGCCCAAGCCGCGCTTTCAGCGGCGGCAACTTTGCGCTCGCACAGGCCCCCGTACCCATACTCGCTGCATTGACGGGTCCGGACGGTACAGAAGCGGCCGCAGCAATCGCTGCACCCGCCCCAGAAATTGATACAAACTTGCGACGATCCATGATACTCCCCCGTGAAATTCTGATGCGGCAAGCCGGACAGACGACTCACCGCACTGCAAATGCATTGTGTGCAACTGCATTTTCCAAAACGATAACGTGGATTTCCGGCACCGTCTAAGCCAAAGCGGCTATCGATCGATGCCGGATTTGATAAGTTCGATGGCCGCATGCTTGCGGATGACGGAAGAACCGTCGCATGGTTCATGGCCACGCGCGACGTGGCTGGCACTGCACTGCACCCATGAACCTTTCGGACGACACTGCTTTCGTACGCCTGCGGTCCGCGATCGAGCGCAATCCCGAGCGTGAGGATTGCTGGCTGGCCTATGGTGAGGCGTTGGCTGCGCGCAATGAGACCGCTACCGCGCTGGTACTGATGGAGACGGCCCGGCGCAACGGCCTGGACGGGCCCGGCATTCGACAGCTGATGTCCAAACTGTGGGACAGGTTGGACCCCGCCCAGCTTTATGCACAAGCGGTCCAGTATCATCAGCAGCGTCAGTTGGATCTGGCGATCATTCTGTACCGCAAAATACTGGCGGCGCGCCCCGACTTCATAGAAGTGGAAATCAACCTCGGCGCCGCGTTGCAGGAAACAGGTGCGCCGGCCGAAGCCGTGACATGTTTGCGCGCCGCAATCGCGGCCCGGCCAGATCTGGCCGCGGCTCACTATAATCTGGGCAACGCGCTGGCCGCCATGAACGAAGACCCGCGCCCTGCTTTTCGCTCGGCGGTCGCGCTGGACCCCGGCTATGCCCATGCCTGGTACAATCTGGCGATCGCGGAAGAAGCAGCCGGCCAGATCGCGAATGCGGAAAAGGCCTATCGCAGCGCCATCGCCGCACAGCCGGACTTCGCGGCGCCCCATCTGAACCTGGGCGTTCTCCTTTTCAGCCAGGGACGCCATGTGGAGGCTCTTTCAGCCTATGACCGTGCGCTCGCAGCCGATCCGGGATCGGCGGCAGCGCACAGCAATCGCGGCAATGTCCTGCGTGCGTTGGATGCGCCAGCTGAGGCCGCCGATGCCTATCGCGCGGCGATAGCCAGCGATCCCCGTCTGGCTGAAGCGCATAACCATCTGGGCAATCTGCTGCGCGACGCCATGCAGCTGAAACAGGCCGCCACCTGCTATCGCAACGCGGTCGCAGCCGCCCCTCAGTTCGCCGAACCCTTCTACAATCTCGGCTATGTGCTGGCGGAGCTTGGACAGATCGACGAGGGTTTCGCCTGGCTGACGCGTCATGCCCTGATGAGCTGCACCGCGCAGCCGCAAGATGCGCCAGGGCATAAACGACGCCATGATCAGGAGCAGCGGGCCTATCTGGGCGCGGACGGACCGGATCCCTCGGGCCCTCTCCATCTTGCGGGTGGCGCGGCGCTGGCAAGCCCGGCCATCAGGCGCCATGCCGGGTCGGAAGCAGGATGGCAAGGCGCCAACCCTGTCATTGTGATCGACGACTTCCTGACGCCGGCGGCCCTCGCCGGCCTGCGCCAGTTCTGCAACGCCTCGACCATATGGCGGGAAACCTACCAGGGCGGCTATCTGGGCGCCTTTCCCGAACACGGCCTGGCGTGTCCGCTGCTGGCCCAGATCGCGCGGGAGCTGAAAGAGGCCTATCCGCGGATTTTCGCGGATCACCCCCTGCTTCAGATCTGGGCCTTCAAGTATGGCGACCGGCTGGAAGGAATTCCGCTTCATGCCGACTTCGCGGCGGTCAATGTGAACTTCTGGATCACGCCCGACGAGGCAAACCTGGATCCGGCCCATGGCGGGCTGGTGATCTGGGACAAGCCCGCGCCGCTCGACTGGGACTTCGCCAGATACAATGTCGATCCCCAGGCCGGACGCCGCTTTCTGGAAAGCCAGGGTGCCAAGTCGATGACGGTGCCGTATCGCGCCAACCGGGCGGTGATCTTCGACTCCGATCTATTCCACGAGACTGACGCCATTCACTTTGCGCCGGGCTATTGCAACCGCCGGATCAATCTTACCCTGCTCTATGGGCGGCGCAGCTGAGACCCGGTCCTGTGGGTGGCGCAGCGAGCCGATAAGCTGAACAAACCGCGCCAGGGCGGGATTGGGATTGTCGCCGCGCCAGACAGCATGGATTTCAGCCTCACAGCGGGCGGCGCAGCGCAAGGGGCTGAACTTTACCCCCTCCAGATTCAAGCTTGTTGCGGACTGCGGGACCACGGCGGCACCCATTCCGCTTCCAACCATGCTCAGCATGGCGTGGGCATTGGGAAGATGCTGCACAAAATGCGGCGCGCAGTTCTCGCTATTCAGCATCTGCGACACCACGCCATGAAGATAGGCGGCGCTATCGGGCGCGTACATGACAAAGGCACGGCCATGGAAATCGCGCGGTGATAGCGAGGACTTGCGCAGGCGCGCATCGCGCGGCGGCAGGGCGGCGACCAACGGCTCGATCATGAGCGGCATATGGGAAAGGCCCGGATCAACACCCTTCCAGATCAGTCCAAGATCCAGTCCGCCGGTCTTGAGCTGGGCTGTCTGTTCTTGCGAGGACATTTCGTGGAGCGCCAGCGCAACATTTGGCAGGTGCGTGCGGCACAGGGTCACGATTTCCGGCATCAGCGAGAAACCGGCAGTGGTGGTGAAGCCCAGCGTGATGTTGCCTCGCACCCCGGCTGCGGTCTCCCGCGCCACCATCGCCACGGTGTCGGTAGCGCGCAGGATTTGCCGTGCATCGACCAGAAAGGCACGACCCGGCCGCGTCAATTCCACCTGGCGACTGTCACGATCCAGGAGCTGCACGCCAAGTCCCTTTTCCAGAAGGCGTATCTGACGCCTGAAGGGCGACTGAGTCATGTTCATTTCGCTGGCGGCCCGCCCGAAATGCCGCTCGCTCGCCAATGCCACGAAGCAACGCAACTGTTTCAGGTCGAACATCCTGCCGCTCTCCCCGGTTTTCAGGCCGCGCCGCGTCCCGCCATCTGGATCAATCCGCGGATATAACCATAGGCAAAGACGAAGGACTCATCCTGCGCAACACGCAACTGGTCCGCCGTTCGCCCCATCGGGATCATGCGCGGGATGTGATCTGGCATCAGCATGCCGTCATAGCCGACCTCACGGTAAGCCTCGACGGTGGCGGGCAGATCGATATCGCCATCATCGGGAAAACATTCCGCGATGAAATCGCTGCGATGGCCCTTGATGTTGCGGAAATGGACGTTGAAGATTTTCTTGCGCTCGCCGAACCAGCGGATCACGTCAAAGACCTGGGTCTTCGGTTCCTCCAGCATTTCACAGATCGTGCCCTGGCAGAAATTCAGCCCGTGATAGGGGCTTTCGTGGATCGAAACGAAGCGTTTCAGTCCTTCCACGGTGCCAAGCACATTGGGCACGCCCATGAAGCCCTGTGGTGGCAGACCGGGATCATGCGGGTGCTGGGCCAGCCGCACCTTGTATTCGTTGGCGACGGGAACGATGCGCTCCAGAACATAGGCGATGCGTTCCCAGAAGGTATCGGCGTCCACGCGTCCCGCGCGCGTCAGACCAGGCTGGCCTGCTCCGCCATCCTTCGAGCCGAGGATTAACGGATCGCCCTTCCCGGCCACCGCATC
>CAYQZM010000342.1:0-11759 GCA_964421935.1 uncultured Rhizobium sp.
CGGCGCTCCTGCTCACGCCGCAAAATCTCTCGCGATCATTAAAGCAAGCTCTTGATCGGCTCTTCCAGGTCCTCGGGCTTTGTCCGGGGCGCGTAACGCGCCACCGGCTGGCCGTCGCGGTCAATCAGGAATTTGGTGAAATTCCATTTGATGATCGGGGTTCCGAGAAGGCCGGGCTTGTGCCGCTTGAGATGGCGATAGAGCGGGTGGGCCCTGGGTCCGTTGACCTTCAACCGGGAAAACATCGGAAAGGTGACGCCGAAATTCTCGCGGCAAAAGCGCGTGATCTCGCTTTCGGTGCCGAACTCCTGATTGAAGAACTGGTTGCAGGGAAAGCCCAGCACGGTCAGGCCCTTCCATTCCAGCCGCTCGTGCAGCCGCTGCAGGCCGGTATATTGCGGGGTCAAGCCGCAATGGCTGGCGGTGTTGACGATCAGGAGCACCCGCCCGCGCCATTTTGACAGCGAAGTCTGCTCACCGTTCAGCAGCGGTGCGGAATAGTCATAAATGCTGGCAGGCGCGCCCATGGCGTGACTTTGCCACGGCCGTTGTGGCCGCTACTAGCTGGCCATCCGGCCTTTGACGTCCTTGCCGTCGCGGCGGGTCTGCTGCGGCTGGTAGGCCTTGCGGGCATGGGCCTCGCAATAGGGCGAACCGGCCTTGGGCGAACGGCCGCAGAAATGGAACTCGGTGGCGGCGGGATCGCCGATCGGCCAGCGGCACATGCGATCGCTGATGGTCAGCACCGTGGCGTGGCTGCCATCGGCCAGGGTCACGGGATCCTCCTCGACCACCGGGGCGGCTGGCACATGGGCGCGGACGGTGGGCGTCTTGTGCGCCACCGGCAGCCGCGGCCGCTCGGAGCGGGAGGGGCTGGCCCGGCCCGCCAGGCCAAGCCGGTGCACCTTGCCGATCACGGCATTGCGGGTCACCCCGCCCAGGGCGCGGGCGATCTGGCTGGCCGAAAGGCCCTCGGTCCATAATGTCTTGAGCTGCTCGACCCGGTCTTCCGACCAATTTACCTGTGTCATGGCTCTCGCTCCTGGCTAACCCCAGGGCCGTTTCTTCAGCCCCTCGGTCACTAGATACAGTAGCGTTACGGTAACGCCGCACAAGCATTGCGGGTGCCACCCAAGCCCTTGTCCACATGAATCCGGCAGCACCGGGCAGGCTGCGCATACCGGCCATGAGTTGGCGCCGGGGTTGTGGAGCCGTCACGGAAAGCAGATAAACACAGCCTTCCCGGCGTGATTTGTATTTTTATTTCAATCCACAAAGGCGGTAACGAGAGCCGGGCCGCCTAAAAATGAGGAGTCGCTTCGTGTTTTCCGCTTTGCTTCCCACCTATAACCGGACGGATGTCGCCTTCGTCCGTGGCGAGGGCTCTTACCTCTTCGCCGAGGATGGCAAGCGATATCTGGATTTCGGAGCGGGCATTGCGGTGGCGGCTTTCGGCCATGCCAATCCGCGGCTGGTGAAGGCCCTGACCGAGCAGGCGGGCAAGCTGTGGCACACCTCCAACCTTTACCGCGTGCCGGGGCAGGAGAGCCTGTCCAAGAAGCTGGTCGCCAACACGTTCGCTGACACCTGCTTCTTCGTGAATTCGGGCACCGAGGCGATCGAGCTGGCCATCAAGATGGCGCGGCGCTACCAGTTCGTCAGCGGCCATCCCGAGCGCTTCCACATCATCAGTTTCGCGGGCGCCTTTCACGGCCGCACCTATGCCGCCATCAATGCCGGCGGCAACGAGAAATATCTGGAAGGCTTCGGCCCACGCATGCCGGGCTTCGACCAGGTCACCTTGAAAGGCGACGTGGCCGCCGATCTGGACGCGGTGAAGAAGCTTGTGGGGCGCGAAACCGCCGCCATCATCATCGAGCCCTTGCAGGGCGAGGGCGGGGTCAGGGTGATCAGTCCTGATTTCCTGAAGGCGCTGCGCAAGCTTTGTGACGACAACGGCCTGCTCTTGATCTTTGACGAGATTCAGACGGGCCTGGGGCGCACCGGCAAATTCTTCGCCTATGACTGGCTGGGGTTTGAACCTGACATCATGACCGTGGCCAAGGCGCTGGGCGGCGGCTTTCCGGTGGGCGCGGTGCTCGCCACCGCCGAAGCCGGCAAAGGCATGACCGTGGGCACCCACGGCACCACCTATGGCGGCAATCCGTTGGCCATGGCGGTGGGCAATGAAGCCATCGACATGATCCTGGAGCCCGGCTTCCTGGACCATGTGAACAGGATTGCGGGTTATCTGCAGCAGCAGCTTGGGGCGCTGGTAGCCGGCCATCCGAACGTGTTCGAGACCGTGCGCGGCCAAGGGTTGATGCTGGGCCTGAAAATGAAAAGCGATGCGGGCGCCTTCGTCGCGGCGGCCCGCGCCAACGGCCTGATCGTGCTGCCGGCGGGCGACAATGTGGTGCGGCTGCTGCCGCCGCTCACCTTGACCGAGGAGGAAGCGCGCGAGGGCCTCAACCTGCTCAACAAGACTGCGCTCGCGTTCGAGGCAGAGAAGGCAGCCGCCCAATGAATGCCCCCTTTTCCACCAGCAAGCCGCGGCATTTCCTGGACCTGTCGGATCACGACAGCGCCACCTTGAAGGCCATCATTGCCGATGCCAAGAAGCGCAAGCTGACGCGCGGCGCCAAGCCCAAGGGCTTGCCCGACGCCGACCAGCCGCTGAACGGCAAGGTGCTGGCGATGATCTTCGACAAGCAGTCCACCCGCACCCGCATCAGCTTCGACATGGCGGCGCGGCAACTGGGCGGCAGCGCCCTGATGCTGACCGGCAACGAGATGCAGCTTGCCCGCGAAGAAACCATCGCCGACACCGCGCGCGTGCTGTCGCGCTTTGTCGATGCGGTGATGATCCGGCTCCTGGACCATGAGATGGTCGAGGACCTGGCGGCGAACGCCACCATCCCGGTCATCAACGGCCTGACCAAATGGTCCCATCCCTGCCAGGTGATGGCGGACGTGATGACCTATGAGGAGCATAAGGGCTCGATCGCCGGCGCCACCGTGTGCTGGAGCGGCGACGGCAACAATGTGCTGACCAGCTGGGTGCATGCGGCGGTCAAGTTCGGTTTCAAGCTCAATGTCGCCAGCCCGCGCGAGCTGACGGTGGATCAGGAAACCCGCGACTGGGCGGCGCCCAGCGGATTGGTGCGGTTCACCACCGATGCCGAGGCGGCGGTGGAAGGCGCCGATTGCGTGGTCACCGATACCTGGGTCTCGATGGGCGACGACAACGCCACCAAGCGCCAGAACCTGCTCAAGCCCTTTCAGGTCAATGCCGACCTGATGGCGCGCGCCAAGAAGGACGCCATCTTCATGCACTGCCTGCCCGCCCATCGCGGCGAGGAGGTTACCGACGCGGTCATCGACGGGCCGCAATCGGTGGTGTTCGACGAGGCGGAGAACCGGCTGCATGCCCAGAAGGCAATCCTGGCCTGGGCGCTGGCTTAAGCGTCGGTTGAAAAGGCTCGCCGCCGGAGCCATATAGCCGGACATGCCCGACAAAATGGATCCTCAGCCGTCGCCCTATGGCGACTTCGTTCTGCCGTTCGATATCGCCAAGGCCGGTGTGCGTGGCCGCCTGGTGCGGCTGGACGCAAGTTCCGCCCGCGCCCTGTCCGCCCATGCCCTGCCGGAACCGGCGGCGCGGGTGACGGGCGAGCTTGTGGCGCTGGGTGCGCTGCTGGGGACCGCGCTCAAGCTGGACGGTCGCCTGACCATCCAGACCAAGGGCGACGGCCCGCTCGATCTGGTTACCGCCGACTATTACGGCGCCGACGAGAACCGCCATCGCGGCGTGCGCGGCTTTGCGCGCCTGGATGCCGAGCGGTTCGCGGCGCTGGAGAATGCCGGTTTCGACAAGCTGGCGGGCAAGGGCGCCCTGGCCATCACCATTGAACCGAAGAGCGGCGGCAAGACCTATCAGGGCATTGTCGAGCTGTCGCAGGAGGGCATCGGCGCCTCCGCCGAAACCTATTTCAGCCAGTCCGAACAACTTCCCACTGTGATCCGGCTGGCAGCGGCGCCGCTCTATCTGGCTGGCGACAAGCAACCGCACTGGCGGGCAGGTGGCATCATGCTGCAGATGACGCCGGCCGCGGCCGGCGAGCCCGCGCCGGCGGCGGTTGCTCCTGAAATGAGGCCCGCCAGCGACGATTGGGAGCGGCTGTCGCTGCTTTTAAAGACCGTCGAAGACCTGGAGCTGGTGGATACCTCGCTGGCGCCCGAGACCTTGTTGTGGCGGCTGTTCCACGAAGACGAAGTACGGGTCCTGCCGCCCGAGCCGGTGATCTTCCGCTGCGATTGCGATACCTCGCGCATCGCCGGGGTGCTGAAGAATTACACGGCGGAAGAACGCCACGGCCTGGCCGATCCCGACGGGGTGATCCGGGCGAGGTGCGAGTTCTGTGGCAAAACGCACGAGATCGGGCCGGATGCGCTGACATGAAGATGTTGCGTCTTCTGCTAGCCGGTTTCAGGGCAAAGCGCGGTCCTGCCGGGGGATTGCCTCTATTGCTGCTTCAGCTGTTGCTGACGCGCGGGTTGCGGCGCAGCCCGATGGGCTTCATCAGCACGCTGCTGCTGGAAAAGGCGCTGCGCGGAGACGGGCGGTTTTGGGGCATGGATCTGGCATCGCGGCGCAAGGCGCGTATGGCCAAGCTTGCCGGGCTATTGGGACGGCATCGGACTTCGGCGCGCTGACCGAAATCACTTCGGCGGCGACCATTCCGTGATCCGCGCCACGCTGGTATCGCCGGTATAGAGATTGTCGTGGCTGTCCCAGGCCATATAGGTGGTTTCGATGGCCTGTCCCGGCCCACGGCCCGCGCCATTTCCCACCGCGCCCAGCACGGTGCCATCGCGATCCAGTTTCAGCAGCTGACCGTCCTGGCCGCTGGACACCCAGAGGTTTCCGTGACGGTCGAAACCAATGGCGCACATCAGATTGCGCATCTGGATGGTGCGGCGGAAAACACCGCCCTGGGTGTAAACCACCAGGCGATACTGTTCACGGTCACCGATCCAGACGTCGCCATTCTGCGGGTCTACGGCCACGCCGTGCGCCATACTGAACTTGCCCTGGCCGACGCTGTTGCCGAACCATTGATTGACGAACTTGCCGGACCGGTCCAGGTGGATGATGCGGGCCGCACCGATATTGCTGGCCGGATCAGCGGAATCGGCATCGTTCGGGCTTTCATTGGCATGGCCTTCCGCGATGAACACATCGCCTTTGCGCGAGAAGGCGATCATCATGGGCTGCCACAAGAGCCGCTGGCCCTTGGCTTCATTCCAGTCGCCTCGGCGATTTTTGACGCCGATGACCTTCATGACTTTGCCGTCGGGATTTAGCTCCGTGACCGTGCTGCCGTCCGCATCTGCGACCCAGACATTGTCGAACGGATCCACCGCCATGCCGTGCGCCTTTTGCTGATGACCCAGCACGCGTTCCGGCACGGTCAGGACCAGCTTGTGTTCGGCATCATATTTGAAAAGCTGCGGGTGGCCGGCACTGTTGCGCTGAAAGACCCATAGATTGTCCTTGGAGTCGGTACCGACCGCGGGAACGCCGCTATGATAGGAGCCGCCATCGTCCGGGAAAGGTTTGAACGGATACGAGAAGATGTACCCCATGGTCTGGCGCCACTGCACCCGCGCCAGGGCGCCGCGGTCGGCGGAGCCACCATGTGCGGGGTCGCAGACGGGCGAATGCGAGCAGGGCGGAATGCCTGCACCATTCAGGGATGCGAAATTGGCCCGGCCCTGGGGGTGCGAGGTAGCGGGATGCGCCGGCTCCTGCAAGAACCAGCCGGGAGATTTGCCCGTCGGCGGACCGCTTTTTTCCTGCGCATAAAGAATCGTTGGAGCGCCGATCAGAAACACGGCAGTGAGAGAAAGCCAGATCCGCATATCCATTTCCCCCAATCGGCCTGTTGTGTTTCTCCGGGCCTTCTGCCCTAGGCAACCGCCTTCGCGACCACCTTGCGCAGGAATTTCTCGCAAGCCTCCAGCTCGCTCAGTGCACAGAATTCGTCCGGCCGGTGCGCCTGCTCGATAGAGCCGGGGCCGCAGATCACGGCCGGAATGCCGTAACTCTGGAAATGGCCTGCTTCGGTGCCATAGGCGACCGCTTCCACCTGGTTGGCGCCGGTCAATTCCCGCGCCAGCAGGATGGCAGGTGAGTCCTCATCCATGGTCAGGCCCGGATACTGGGCCTGGAGTTCGGTCGTCAGCGCCGCCTCCGGCGCGCGGCGGCGATATTTGGGCAGCACCTCGGCGGCCGCGCGGCTTTTCACCCGCGCGATGATCCTTTCAGGATCACGATCGGGCAGGCAGCGATATTCCCAGGTCACCTCGGCTTCCTTGGCCAGGATATTCACCGCGGTGCCGCCATGGATCACCGTCGCCTGCACGGTGGAATGGGGCGGATCAAAGCGTGAATCGGAGTCGGCGCGCAGTTCGTCCCACACGCTGTCCAGCAGGGCGACGAATTCGCCCGCCATCATCACGGCATTGGCGCCCTTTTCCGGTCCGCTGGAATGGGCTTCACGGCCGCAACAACGGGTGACCAGCTTGGCCCCGCCTTTGTGGGCGCCAACGATCTTCATCAGGGTGGGCTCGCCGATGATGGCCAGCGCCGGCTTCAGATTCTGCGCTTTCAGATCATCGAGAAGGCCCTTCACACCGACACAGCCCACCTCCTCGTCATAGGACAACGCGAAATGAACAGGGCGCGTCAGCCTGGCCTTGCCGATGTCCGAGGCCAGGGCCAAGGCGACGCCGATGAATCCTTTCATGTCCGATGCGCCACGGCCGAAGAGCAGGCCATCGCGCACCTCCGGCTTGAAAGGATCGGACGACCAGTCCTGCCCATCGACCGGCACCACATCGGTATGGCCCGAGAGCACAACGCCGCCCTCGCTGTCGGGACCGAAGGTGGCGAACAGATTGGCCTTCTGCCCGCTGGCATCGAAGGTGCGCCGGCAGCGCGCGCCGGCCATTTCCAGCAAGCCTTGCGCATAATCGATCAGCGCGAGATTGGAATCCCGGCTGGTGGTGTCGAAGGCGATGAGGTCCTTGACCAGGTCGAGCGTGGACATCTCAGCCGACTTCGCGATTGGCCGGATTTCCGATGATGTTGAGAAATTCGCGCCTGGTGTCGGAGTGGGTGCGGAAATCGCCCAGCATGGTGGAGGTCACCATGGTGACGCCGGTCTTGTGCACGCCGCGGGTGGTCATGCACTGATGCGCCGCTTCGATCACCACCGCCACGCCGCGCGGTTCCAGCACTTTCTGGATGCAATAGGCGATCTGGGCGTTCATCTTCTCCTGCACCTGCAGGCGGCGGGCAAATGCCTGCACCACCCGCGCCAGCTTGGAGATGCCGACCACACGATGGGTGGGCAGATAGCCGACATGGGCGCGCCCGATGATCGGCGCCAGGTGATGCTCGCAATGGCTTTCGAAACGGATGTCCCTGAGGATCACCATGTCGTCATAGCCGGCCACTTCCTCGAAGGTGCGGGCCAGATAGGCCTCCGGGTCCTGATCGTAACCGGAGAACCAATCCTCGAACGCCTTGGCGACACGGGCCGGGGTATCGATCAGCCCCTCCCGCTCCGGATTGTCGCCCGCCCATTGCAGCAGGGTGCGGACGGCCTTTTCGGCCTCCTCGCGCGAGGGTCGGTTGGGCGCGGTCTTGGCGCAGAGATTGGTGTAGTCGGTTTTGGCCATGCGAAATCCGCTGGAAGAAAAGCGGATTAAACCCGCTTCACCTTGCGGGTTTCAACCACAACAAAATAGGGCTTTAAGCCGGTTTCAGTGAATCTGCCTGCGCTCGTAGGGGCTTTCCAGCAGGAAAGCGGGGATTTCCGCCTCGAAGCTTTCGCCCGACGCGCTCATCATCTGATAGCGGCCACTCATGGTGCCCGACGCCGTCTCCAGCGGGCAGCCCGACGTGTATTGAAAGCTTTCGCCCGGAGCGATGGTCGGCTGGGCGCCCACCACGCCGGCGCCGCGCACTTCCTGCACCCGGCCCTGGCCATCCACGATGTTCCAGTAGCGCGACAGAAGCTTCACCGATTCCGCGCCCTTGTTCTCGATAGTCACTGTGTAGGACCAGACGTAACGATCGTCTTCGGGATCGGACTGGTCGTGCAGATAGGCCGGGCGCACCGCCACGCGGATGCGCTTGGTCTCAAGCTCGTACTGATGATCGACCACAGGCGGGCGCGGGCGTTTCTGGGGCTCAAAGATAGGCATGGGCGGGAGTATTGGAGGCGCTTCGGGTTCCGCGCAAGCGGCAATTCCGCGCGCCTTTGGCACCTTCTGCCGACGAACGGCGTTTAGCGCGGTTCGACAGTCACATCCGTTCGGACCGAATTGGCGATGAAGCACGCTTCGTGCGCCATGTGATGGATTTGCCTCAGAGTTTCCGCGTCTGAGTCGATCTCAACCTGTGGCCGCAGGATCACGCGGGCGATCCAGAGCTTGCCGCCATTCTGTTCCAGAAACCCGACTGCCTCGTCCTGATAAGATGTCACCGTCAGCCGCTTCTTGGTGCAGATAGCCAGGAAACTCAGCATGTGGCAGGACGACAGCGCCGCAACCAGCATGTCTTCGGGGTCGGCCTTGCTGCCATCGCCGCGATAGGCCGGCGAGGCGGAAACGGTGACGATCTCCTGACCGTCCTTGAAGCGAATGGTGTGACTGCGTGGATAGGCTTCATAGGTGAACGCCGCATCGCCGAGCTTCCAGTCCAGTACGATGCGGTGTTCAGACATCAGGCGACTTTCAGCGCCTGATCCAGGTCCTCGCAAAGATCATCGGTATCCTCCAGCCCGACCGACAGGCGGACGAGCCCGCTGGTGACGCCGCCGGCGTCACGCGCCTCCTGGGTCATCTTCTGGTGGGTCGTGCTTTCGGGATGGGTGAACAGGCTCTTGGCGTCGCCCAGATTGTTGGAAATATCGATCAGCTGCAGCGCATTGGCGCAGCGGAACACTGCCTTCTTGCCGCCTTCGATTTCGAAGCTGACCACGCCGCCGCCGCCATCCATCTGAGCGCGGGCCAGATTGTGCTGGGGATGGTCGGCGCGGAAGGGATAGAGGACCCGTGTCACCTTTTTCTGGTGGCTGAGGAAGTCGGCGACCTTCAAGGCGTTGTCGCAATGCTGCTTCACGCGCAGTTCCAGCGTCTCCAGGCTCTTCAAATGCAGCCAGGCATTGAAGGGACTGATGGCGGGCCCGGTATTGCGCAGGAACATATTCAGGTTTTCATCCAGAAAGTCCTGCTGGCACAGGATCACCCCGCCCAGCGCGCGGCCCTGACCGTCGATGAACTTGGTGGAGGAATGCACCACGATATGAGCGCCCAGCTCCATCGGCCGCTGCAGGGCGGGACTGGCGAAGGCATTGTCCACGATCAGGCGCGCGCCGCTTCTTTCGGCGATCTTCGCCACCGCCGCGATGTCCACGATCGACAGGGTGGGATTGGACGGGGTCTCGACGAATAGCAGCTTGGTCTGCGGCCGCATCGCTGCTTCCCAGGCGGCGAGGTCGGTGCCGTCCACGAAGGTCGCGGTGACGCCAAAGCGCGACAGCACGGTCTCGATCACATAGCGGCAGGAGCCGAACAGGGCATTGGCGGACACGACATGGTCGCCCGCCTTCAGGCCCGCCAGGAAAACGGCGCTGACCGCGGCCATGCCGGTGGCGGTGGCGCGCGCCACCGGCGCGCCTTCCAGTTGTGCCATCCGCTCCTCGAACATGGTGACGGTGGGATTGGCGATGCGGCTGTACTGGTAGCCGGGATGTGTGCCTGTGAAGCGCCCTTCCGCCTCCTCGGCGGTCTCATAGGCATAGCCGGCGGTGAAGATCAGCGGCTCGCTGGTTTCCTGAAAGGATGTGCGCACCTGCCCGCCGCGGACCGCCTGGGTGCGTTTGCGCCATTTGCCGGGCTTCTTGTTCGTCGCCATAACACTTTGTCCTTGGCCAATGTCCCGATCCGAAATTCGCACAATCTCGATATCAGGCACCGGGCGAATTTCGGAATCGAAGGACACTGGCTATTTACTAATGGCTGGTGCCGCGCGGTTTCGAAGGTCGCCCCACGGCCGATATCAGGAATGCGGCGAACTTCGAAACCGCGGCACCATCGGGTTTTTGTCGCGCGGTTGCCGGGGCGAGGTCAAGAACATAAGCTTTATGCGGGATTCGCAAGGCTTGCCCGGTCATGAAGCGCCTGTTTCTGCTCCGTCACGGCAAGGCCCAGCCTGCCGACGGTTCGACCGAGGACTTCGAGCGCACCCTGCTGCTGAGCGGCATGCAGGATGCCGGCGCCGTGGCCCGTTACATGCGCAAGGGCGATTACCGGTTGGACCTGATCCTCTGCTCGTCATCGGCCCGCACCACCCAGACGGCCGAACTGGTGCTGCAGGCGCTGGAGAGCGAGATCGAGTATCGCGACAATCTTTACCTGGCCGAGGCGGCCAAGCTGCTGGCGGCGGTGCGCGGGGCGCCGGCCGCCGTCACCAATCTGATGCTGGTGGGGCACAATCCGGGGCTTGAGAATATCGCGACCCTGCTCGCCCGCGAGCCGGTGCGGCGCAAGGAGCGCGCCCGACATGAGGCGCTGGAAGAAAAATTTCCGACCAGCGCGTTGGCCATACTGGATTTCGACATCGGCCGCTGGCGCGATGTGGAAAAAGGCGCGGGCAAGCTGGTGGATTTCGTACGGCCGAAAGACGTTTAGAATTTTTCATCCGTGAATTGATTAAAAATTCGACGACGGCTCCAACCTGGCATTTGCATTTGGTTATGTATGTTGGCCGGCATGGAACAGGCCAAGCATCTGGAGAAGGTCCTCCGCTGTCGCCACTGTTTCCGCAGCGGTGCCGCCACCTGGGAAACCACTCCGACGGGGGCCCTCGCGCTTCTGGCGCTATCGGAAGGATTCCACCGCCGCGCGCGCGTTCCGCTCAGTCTGCCGCCGGAAATTGTCTGCGATTGCGGGACGGTGCAGCCCAACCTGATGGATCACGAAGGCAGCGTCCGCGACTGCTTGCGGGCGGCCAATCTTTTCCAGCCAAAGCCGATCTCCGGCGTCAGCTCGCCCATCAGCCGGGTGGTGCGGATGGCGACCCGCCGTCCGCCCATCGCCTCGTAAAAGAAGCAGGCATTGTTGCGGGCGTGTGCCCAGATCAGGCAGGACCGCAGGCGGCGCTCCTTGAAGGCATCGAAGGCGCCCGCCAGCAATGCGCGCCCCGCGCCGCGGCCCAGAAAAGCCGGATCGACGTAAAGCGTATAGACCTCGCCTTCGAAGCCGAGACCGCGATCGCGCGCCGTACCCAGGCTGCATAGGCCGATGGCGCCGTAGCGCGCATCTTCCGCCACCAGCACGGCGCCGGTGCTTCCCATCGTGCGGATGGTGCTGCGCCAGCGCGCGGTATGACCCTTGTGCGACATGGCGCCGAGCAGGGCATGAGAGATCACACCCGCATACGTATCCTGCCAGGATTCGATATAGATGCGCGCGAGGTCGGCGGCATCTTCAGGCCGCGCCGTGCGAACACTCAGCGCGAGTTCGTTCATGGCGGGAAGCGTGGGGCAATCCGCGCGCCCCGGCAAGAGTCATTTCGCCGCGAAGCAAAAAAATTGTTGTTGTCAGACGCGTTGCGCGGGACTTTCGGCGCCCGCGCGCCGAGCGGCGTTCTTGACCCTCAAACTATATTCCAAATTGTTTCC
>CAYQZM010000343.1:0-3680 GCA_964421935.1 uncultured Rhizobium sp.
TCAGCCCCGTCCTTCCCTCGGTTCTTCGCTCGCGCTGCTTCTGCTTAGCAGCCCCTAGGCGCTCGGGTGCGCGAATGGTTCGCGCGTCCGGTGTTTAGGGGATTTGGCCAAGGAGAAATCGATCCGCGCGACAAGCGGCGAACAGAAGGACTTTTGTCATGACCAGTACGATGACCGACACCACCCCGATTCAAATCTTTGACACCACCTTGCGCGATGGCGAGCAGTCGCCTGGCGCCGCCATGACTCATGAGGAAAAACTCCAGATCGCCGAACTGCTCGACGAGATGGGCGTGGACATTATCGAGGCAGGCTTCGCCATTGCCTCGCCCGGCGATTTCAAGGCGGTGCAGGAGATCAGCAAGATCGTCAAGCGCGCCAGCGTTTGTTCCCTGTCCCGCGCCGGGTTCAAGGATGTGGACCGCGCCGGCGAGGCGGTGAAGGGCGCACGCCGTCCGCGCATCCATACCTTCATTTCCACCAGTCCCGTGCATATGAAGCACAAGCTCAATATGGGCGAGAATGCGGTGCTGGAAGCGATCGGCGCCTCGGTCACGCGGGCGCGCAACTACACCTCGGAAGTGGAATGGTCGGCCGAGGACGCCACCCGCACCGTGCCGGATTTCCTCTGCAAATGCGTGGATGTGGCCATCAATGCGGGTGCCACCGTCATCAATGTGCCCGATACGGTGGGCTATTCCACGCCGCAGGAATTCTTCGACATCATCACGATGCTGCGGAACAAGGTGCCCAATGCCGACAAGGTGATCTTTTCCACCCATTGCCACAACGATCTGGGGCTGGCGGTGGCCAATTCGCTGGCCGGCGTCCTGGCCGGCGCCCGGCAGGTGGAATGCACCATCAACGGCATCGGTGAGCGCGCCGGCAATGCCGCGCTGGAAGAGATCGTGATGGCGCTGAAGGTGAGAAGGGACATCATGCCTTTCTCCACCGGCATCAACACCACACTGCTCAATCGCGCCTCCAAGCTGGTCAGCAGCGTCACCGGCTTCCCGGTCCAGTACAACAAGGCCATCGTCGGCAAGAACGCCTTCAGCCATGAGTCCGGCATCCATCAGGACGGCATGCTGAAGAATGTCGAGACCTACGAGATCATGCGGCCCGAGGATGTGGGGGTGAACGCCACCTCCCTGATGCTGGGCAAGCTCTCGGGCCGCCATGCCTTCAAGGACAAGCTGGAAAGCATGGGCTATGCGCTCGAGACCGAGGCTTTCGAGGACGCCTTCAAGCGCTTCAAGGACCTGGCCGACAAGAAAAAGCATGTCTTCGACGAGGATATCGCCGCCCTGGTGGACGACGAGATCATGCGCGGCCAGGACAGCATCTCGATCAAGGCCCTCCGGGTGGAATCGGGCACCGGCATCATTCCGGTCGCCTCCCTGACCCTGGCGGCCGACGGCAAGGTCAAGAGCGTGACCACCTCGGGCGATGGGCCGGTGGATGCCATCTTCATGGCTATCCGGGAGGCCTATCCTCATACGGCCACTCTCCAGCTGTTCCAGATCAGCGCGGTCACCGAGGGCACGGACGCTCAGGCCCAGGTCAGCGTCCGGCTGGAAGAAAATGGACGAACCGTTACCGGCAAGGCCTCGGACACCGACACAATGGTGGCGGCGGCCTACGCGTATGTGAATGCGTTAAACAAGCTTCTGGTAAAAAGGGAAAAGCGCGAGCCGGAACCCCTGTCTGTGGCAAGGGGCCCCGTCGCATCGTGAAGTCTTAACACCGGCCTCGGGAAAGGCGCCCCGGGGCCGGTTTTTCAGGGATCGGCGCTTAACGATTTTGGTTCTGGCTCTCCTGGCTTAAGGAAATTTTTCCTCATGAAGATGGCGGTTCAATATGTTCGGTAGTCTTCTTGGCGCGCTATCCAGCGACATGGCCATCGACCTGGGGACCGCGAATACGCTGGTCTATGTCAAAGGCCGGGGCATCGTCCTGAACGAGCCCTCGGTGGTCGCCACCATCACCACCAGGGGCGGCAAGAAGTCCGTCCGGGCGGTGGGCAACGACGCCAAGATGATGCTGGGGCGAACCCCCGGCAATATCGAGGCCATTCGTCCCATGCGCGACGGGGTGATCGCCGACTTCGAGGTGGCGGAGGAAATGATCAAGCACTTCATCCGCAAGGTGCATAACCGGCGCTCCTTCGCCAATCCCATGATCATCGTCTGCGTGCCTTCCGGTTCCACCGCCGTGGAACGCCGCGCCATTCAGGAATCGGCGCTGTCGGCGGGCGCCCGCCGGGTCTTCCTGATCGAGGAACCCATGGCGGCCGCCATCGGTGCCGGCCTGCCGGTCTCCGAACCCACCGGCTCCATGGTCGTGGATATCGGCGGCGGCACCACCGAAGTGGCCGTGCTGTCCCTGGGCGGCATCGTCTATTCCCGCAGCGTGCGCGTGGGCGGCGACAAGATGGACGAAGCCGTCATCGCCTATATCCGCCGCCACCAGAATCTGCTGATCGGCGAAGCCTCCGCCGAGCGCATCAAGAAGGAGATCGGTTCGGCCGCCCTCCCCATGGACGGCAATGGCGTGACCTTGGAGATCAAGGGCCGCGATCTGCTGAACGGCGTGCCGAAGGAAATCACCATCACCCAGCGCCATATTGCCGAGGCGCTGGCCGAGCCGGTGGGCGCCATTGTGGAAGCCGTGAAGGTGGCGCTGGAAGCGACGCCGCCGGAACTGGCGGCCGACATCGTCGACAAGGGGATCGTGCTGACGGGTGGGGGCTCGCTTCTGGCCAATCTGGATCAGGTACTGCGCGATGAGACCGGCCTGCCGGTTTCGATCGCCGACGATCCTTTGTCTTGTGTTGCGTTGGGGACGGGGCGGGTGCTGGAAAACACGAAGGGAATGCGTCACGTCCTTTCCACCGCTTTCTAAGACCGCGGGCGAAGGACCGCGTCCGTAATGGCCAACGCCTGGAAGATCGCCCGCAAGAGCAATGCCCAGCTTCCCCTGGTCATCGTCATTGCGCTGGCGATCGTGCTGGTTCTCCTGGGCAAGGCGCAGAATGGCCTGTTCGACCGGGCGCGCTCCGGCGCGACCGATGCGATGGCGCCCGTGCTCGAGAAAGTGCACGCGCCGGTGGCGGCGTTCGAGCGCTGGATCGGCTCGATCTTCGAAATTTTCTCCGTCTATGAGCAGAACCTCAAGCTCAAGGAAGAGAATGCGCGCCTGCGCCAATGGCGCAATGTCGCCATCGTGCTGCAGGGCCGGGTGGGCCGCTATCAGGCGCTGTTGCACGCCGTCCCCGACCCCAAGATGGATGCGGTGCTGGCCCGGGTGATCGGCCGCGCCAACCGTCCCTTCCTGCAGACCATGATCCTGGACGCGGGGCGCGACCAGCATGCCCTGCCGGGCGAGGCGGTGATGGATGCGCGCGGGATGATCGGGCGTGTCTATCTCAGCGGCCGGCGCACCAGCTGGGTGATCCTGCTCACCGATCTGAACAGCCGCATTCCGGTCATGATCACGGCATCGTCCGGCAAATCCCCCAACATTCCGGCGATCATGACGGGCGACAACAGCAAGATGCCGATGCTGGAAATGGTCTCGCGCACCGTCACCCTGCATGCCGGCGACCAGGTGGTGTCATCGGGCGACGGCGGCTTGCTGCCGCCCGGCCTTCCCATCGGCACCGTGGTGCAGGATTCCGC
>CAYQZM010000344.1:0-9554 GCA_964421935.1 uncultured Rhizobium sp.
ACGAATTCCTTGATCATGTCGGTGACATGGGGGATCACCTGCACGGTGCGGCCCAGATAGCCGCCCTTGCGTTCCTTCTCGATCACCTGGCTGTAGATGCGGCCGGAGGTGACATTGTCGGACTTGCGCGCCGACACGCCGGTGAAGCGCTCATAATGTCCCAGATCGAGATCGGTCTCCGCCCCGTCGTCGGTGACATAGACCTCGCCGTGCTGGAACGGCGACATCGTGCCGGGGTCGACGTTCAGATAGGGATCCAGTTTGCGGAGGCGGACTTTGTAACCGCGCGCTTGAAGCAACGCGCCGAGAGCGGCGGACGCCAGACCTTTTCCCAGGGAAGAGACCACGCCGCCGGTGATGAAGATTAACCGGGCCATGGGAGGCCAACATGTCGAAACACGAAGGCGCACTCAAGCACAAAAATGGAAAAATTTTTACGCGCTAACAGCTATGCGACTTGCGCAGTTCCGCACAGGCAATTTTGAGTCGCTGGCCAGGAGCGAGGAGCGTCCACACGCTGTCGCTATGGACGGGCAAAAAGCCCATGAGCGACGAGCGGTCCTAGCGTCAGCGTAGGACGCCAGAGGCCAAAAGTGCCTGTGCGCTATTGCGGCTTCGGCACCGAAGGCCCGATGGGCAGCCCCGGCGCCGGCGCGGGCTTGGCCGGCGCGTTCGTGGCCGGTGCCGGCGGCGCGGTATCCAGGATGGAGGTCTCGTTGCGGCCATTGAGCGCCAGCAGGTTCAGCGCGATGCAGGTCAGGAAGAACAGAAGCGCGAGAATCGCGGTGGTGCGCGTCAGGGTGTCGGCCGCGCCGCGGGGCGTGAACAAGCCGCCCATGCTGGAAGAGCCGCCGCCGATGCCCAGCCCGCCGCCCTCGGAGCGCTGCAACAGGACAAAGCCGATCAGCGCCACGGCGATGATCAGTTCGGCGACTAGCAAGAGCGTCTGCATGGTTGAGTAATTCCGCTTACTTTTAGGGGTCGCGCGCGGGGGACGCTGCCGCTTCCGGGCGGGGTCTTTAAAGCATTGGGCCGCTTTTGGGAAGTTCCGAGGTTTTGGCGGTAAATGTCCGAGAATTCACGCGAAAATCAGCCCGGAATCGAGGAAACTCTCCCTGCCGGGAGGGGCCAAACCCGGCATGGAGAACTGAATGCTGTCGCGCTCCTCCCTTTTGGCCATCCTGGCTCCCCTTACCCTCGCCTCCGCGGCCACAGCCGCGCCTTCCGCTGCGCCGGGCGGTCTGGCCCTGGTCAATCGCCTTTCCTGGGGCGAGACCGCGCAGGGCGACACCTTGCACGGTCTTTCGCCCAGGGCCTGGCTGGAAGGCCAGCTTCATCCCAACGCCGATGACGGCCTGCCGCCGAACGTTCAGGCGATGATCGCAGGCATGGAGATCTCGCAAAAGCCGCTGGAAGAAATCGCCATCGAGACCCGCCAGATGCAGCTTGCCATCCGTGACGCGCGCAAAGAACAGCGCGCCGATGGCGCCAGCGACAAGGCGGACCTGAAAGACATCATCAAGCCCTATCGCCAGAAGCTGGTGTCGCTGGCGGTCCAGGCCCAGACCCGCTCGCTGCTGCGCGATCTTTATTCCCAGAACCAGCTCAAGGAGCAGCTGACCTGGTTCTGGGTCAATCACTTCAATGTCTATGCCAGGAAGCGCGAGGTCGCCGCCCTGGTGGGCGATTTCGAGGAGACGGCGATCCGCCCGCACGCGCTGGGCAAATTCCGCGACCTGCTGGCGGCGACAGTCTTTCATCCCGCCATGATCCAGTATCTGGACAACCAGCAGAACGCCGCCGACAAGATCAACGAGAATTATGCCCGCGAGATCATGGAACTGCACACCATGGGCGTGGGCTCCGGCTATACGCAAACCGATGTGCAGGAACTGGCGCGCATCTTGACAGGGGTCGGCGTCAATCTCAGCGGCCAGCCACGCCGCCTGGCCGCGTTCGCGCGCGCCGACTATCGCACCGATATCGGCAAGGGCGGCTTGTTCGAGTTCGTGCCCCGCCGCCACGACTATGGCGACAAGCATTTCCTGGGACATGACATAAAAGGCGATGGTCTGGCCGAGGTGAACCAGGCCATCGACATATTGAGCCGCGAGCCCGCCACGGCGCGGCACGTTTCCCGCCAGCTGGCGCAGTATTTCTGCTGTGACGCGCCCTCCGACCAGCTGATCGACGCCATGGCCGCGACCTGGAAGCGCAGCGACGGCGACATCGCCGACGTGTTGAAGACCCTGTTCGACAGCGCCGAGTTCAACCAGTCGCTGGGCAGGAAGTTCAAGGACCCGGTGCACTATGCCGTCTCGGCGGTGCGCGCGCTTTACGGCAACCGGGTGATCGCCAATCCCCTGCCCCTGATCGCCTGGCTGAACCGGATGGGCGAGCCGCTTTACGGCCATGAGACACCGGACGGTTACCCGCTCACCGCGGCGAGCTGGTCGGGCCCCGGCGAAATGACCACGCGCTTCGAGGTTGCGCAGCAGATCGGCGCCGGCGCCGGCAACCTGTTCAAGCCGATCGATGCGGAAATGCTGGCCAATCTGCGCGCCAACTTCCAGAAGAATCCCGAGGCCAGTCTGCGGCTTCTCATGCAGCCGGGGCCTGGCGGCGGTGCGCCGGTGCCGGCGCTGCAGGAAACCGCCTATTACGCGGCCCTGACACCGGAGCTGTCGGCCACAACGAAAAACGCCGTCGCCCAGGGCACCAGCGCGGCCGACCGCAACGCGTTGCTTCTGTCCTCGCCGGAATTCATGCGGAGATAGCCATGATTGACGACCCCCTCCGCCCTTCGCACCGTTCGGCCTACCAAAGGTCCACCGGACCTTTGGTGGACGGCCTCAACGGTGCTACGGGCACCTCCCCCTCGCAGGCGCTGACGCGCGCGATGGGGAGGCGGACCTTCCTCGGTGCTGCCGCCGCCGCGCCGTTCTTCACCGCCGGCACGCTCTACGCCGCGCCGGTCAGCGGCCCGCGCCTTCTGGTGGTGTTCCTGCGCGGCGCCTACGACGCCGCCAATATCACCGTGCCGGTGTCGAGCGACTTCTATTATGCCGCGCGGCCCAATCTTGCCGTTGCCAGGACGGCAACCTTGCCGCTGGACAGCGACTGGGGCCTTCATCCGGCGCTGAAGGATTCGATCTATCCCCTGTGGCAGAGCAAGGAAATCGCCTTCATCCCCTTCACCGGCACCGGTGATACTTCGCGCTCGCATTTCGAGACCCAGGACACGATCGAGCTGGGCCAGCCCCTACCCAATGAAAAGGGCGGTGGCTCGCGCAATTATCAGTCCGGCTTCATGAGCCGCACGGCGCAGGTTCTGTCGGGCACAAAGCCCATCTCCTTCACCACCCAGCTGCCGCTGACCTTCCGGGGTGGCAGCCCGGTGCCCAATATCGCGCTGAACTTCGCCGGCAAGCCCGGCGTCGGCGGCCGCAATGCCGAACTGATCCAGGCCATGTACCAGGGCCAGGACTTGGCGCCGGCGGTGACGGAAGGCTTTGCCGTCCAGAATCAGGTCTATGACACCATCTCCGGGGAGATGATGGCGGCCAACCGCAACGCGGTTTCCACGCGCGGCTTCGAGCAGGCCGCCCAGCGCATCGGCCTTCTGATGCAGGACAAGTTCAACCTGGGCTTTGTCGATGTCGGTGGCTGGGACACCCATGTGAACCAGGGCGGCGCGGAGGGTTATCTCGCCGGCCGCATCGGCGAATTGGGCCGCGGCCTTGCCGCGCTCAAGGTGTCATTGGGTCCTGCCTGGAAAGACACTTTGGTGGTCGTGGTCAGCGAATTCGGCCGCACCTTCCGCGAGAATGGCAATCGCGGCACCGATCATGGCCATGGCAGCAGCTATTGGGTGCTGGGCGGCGCGGTGCGCGGCGGCCGTATCGCCGGCCCGCAGGTCGCGATGACACAGGCGAACCTTTTCCAGGACCGCGACTGGCCGGTGCTGACCGACTATCGCAGCCTGATCGGTGGCCTGCTGCGCAAGGGCTATGGCCTGTCGCAGACGCAGCTGATGCAGATTTTCCCCGCGGCGCAGCCGGCGGATCTGGCGCTGGTTTAGCGCCCCTTGTCATCCCCGGCTGAGCGAAGCGAAAGCTTCGCGAGGGGATGACACTATGGGTTTGCTGGCAGATTTAAACCGAAATCAACAAGCCAATGCCGCCTCGGTCATGCCCCGCGCCTTGATCAGCGCCACCGTCGCGTCGATCTCGGTCAACTGATCGGCCGCGGTCTTCTCGGGGTAAAAGACCTGGTGCAGCGATAGCGACGCATGTCCCAGAAGATGCATTGCCGCGTTGCGGTCCACGCCCGCGGCCAGGCCTTCGGCGGCAGCGCTCACCGCATGGCACCATTCGATGGCCGCCTCGAACTCGCTGTCCCGGCTGCGCGTCTCGATGGATTTGGACAAGCTCATCAGCCGGGGCAGATCCGCCGGCACCTGACCCGCTGTCACCGGACTGTCTTGCACCAGCCGCCACAAGACGCAGACCTGGAAGGAATCGCGTTTCAGCTTCTCGGTGGTCAGCTTCTCGCGCGCGTCGCGCAGCTCCAGGTCCAGCCGCTTGGCGATGACATCGCCGGTCAGCCGTTCCTTGGCCTTCATCTTCAGCGAGTTGGGCGGCTCGAACATCTCGATATTGGGCGCGCGGCCTGAATCCTTGCGCCGGTCGGGACCGACATAGTCGGTGGTGATGACAAAGCCCTTGCGCCGCTCCACATGGCCCTCGATCCGCTGGCCCAGCAGCGCGGTGGAAAAGGGCCGCAGCAACAGGTCGTCGGCGCCGCTGGAGATCACCCGGTTGATCATCTGGGTGTTCTTTTCCCAGGCCGTCACGATGATCACGATGAAGGGATTGTGCCCCGCCGCGCCCTGGCGCAGCTGCTGGATGGTGTTGCACAGATCCTCGGCGCCGCCTTGCGCCTCGCAGAGGGCGATATCGGGCGGATTCTTCTGCACCGACTCGACAAAGGTATCGATGGTGGAAACGGTTTCGGTGCGGCGAAAGCCCAAGGCATAGAGCGCCGACCGTGTCGCCGCGCGGTTGGACGGGACCGGGTCGTAGATCAACACATCACAACTGTCGAAAGACAGTTTGCTCATTACCCACCAAACGCTTTTCTATTTTTATGCGCTTAGAATGTGGGATGGCGCCTTAAGATTTTATAGAGCGAACTGGTTAAGCCGCATTCACGCCTTGAACAATGCGATGAAATTCCTCGGCTTTCAGACTGGCACCGCCGACAAGTGCGCCGTTGACTTCTGCGAGGTTAAGGATTTGCGCCGCATTGTCGGCTTTGACCGAGCCGCCATAGAGGATGCGCATCTGGCGCGCGCCTTCGCCCAGCCGCCGCACCAGGCAGGCGCGCAGATGGGCGTGCATCGCCTTGATGTCGTCGGCGGTCGCGGTCTTGCCGGTGCCGATCGCCCAGACCGGCTCATAGGCGATCACGGTGTTGGCCGCGGTCGCCGCCATCGGCACGCTGCCGTCGATCTGGTCGCTGCAGGTCTGGTTGTGATCCCCGGCCGAGCGCTGGCCTTCGGTCTCCCCGATGCAGATGATGGCGGTCAGGCCGGCGCGCCAGGCGGCCTCGGCTTTGGCGGCGACGTCCCGGTTGCTCTCGGCGTGATACTGGCGCCGCTCGCTATGGCCCACGATCACGTAAGAGGCGCCGGCGTCCTTCAGCATCTCGGCGGAGATGTCACCGGTGAAGGCGCCGCTGGCCTTGGCGTGACAATCCTGACCGCCCAGCGGGAAAGCCCCTTTCACAGCCGTGGCCGCCTGGGCAATAAGCGTGAACGGTGGACAGACCAGCACCTCGCAAGACGGTGCCTTGGCCGCCAGCATCCCCTTCAGCTTGTCCAGCTCGGCCAGGCTGGCCGAAAGCCCGTTCATCTTCCAGTTTCCCGCCACCAGCGAACGCATGGATAAATCCTTGTATTGGGCCGCTTTCGGCGGCAAAACCCGCGCCAAAGCTTCGCTTGCCGGGAGGGGTCCCCCTCCCTATCATCCGCCGCCTTCCCAGGTCACGCTTTAAGTCACGGATTCGCCGTCATGATTCAATGGATGCACGCCCTCTCCAAGTCCTGGGTCGCCACCCTTTTGATGGGCGGCCTGACCTTGAGCTTTGTCGTCTGGGGTATTGCCGACGTCTTCACCGGCTCATCCAGCACGGCGGTGGCGTCGGTCGGCGGCACCGAGATCGGCACCCAGGAATTCCAGCGCAGCTACAAGAATTTCCTGCGCAACCAGGGCCAGCAGATGGGGATGGAGATCACGCCCGACATGGCCCAGAAGATGGGCCTGCCCCAGGTCGCCCTGCAGCAGATGGTCGGCTCGGCCGCGATCGACAATGAAGCCGCGCGCCTGGGCCTGACCACGTCCGACACGGCGGTGGCGCAGTATGTGCGCGCCATGGCGCCCTTTCGCGGCGCGCTGGGCACCTTCGACCGTCCCACCTTCCTGCAGGCCATCAGCAATGCCGGCTACAGCGAGGACGCCTTCATCGAGGAAGTGCGCCACGAGCTGACGCGCGACCAGCTCACCCAGGCGGTGGAGGGCAATTTCGTGGTGCCCCAGACCTACGCCCAGGCGCTGTTCCAGTATATCGGCGAGAAGCGGGCCGCCGACTATGTGGTGCTGACGCCGGACATGGCGGGCAACCTGCCCACGCCCAGCGACACGACCCTGAACAGCTATCTCAAGAGCCACGCCGACAAATATTCCACGCCCGAATATCGCGACGCCGATTATGCGGTGATCCTGCCGTCCGACGTGGCCGGACAGGTCAATGTCACCGACGCGCAGATCAGCCAGGAATACGACGCCCACAAGGCGACCTATGTGGTGCCCGAAAAGCGGGACGTGCAGCAGATCGAGTTCAAGACCGAGAAGGAAGCGGCCGATGCCCGCGCCCAGATCACCAAGGGCATGACCTTCGAGGAGCTGGCATCGCGCCGGGGCCAGAAGCCCGAACAGACCTCCCTGGGCACCCTGACCGAATCCGACCTGCCCGATGCCGATCGCGCCAAGGCGATCTTCGCCCTGCCCGTGAATGAAGTGAGCCAGCCGCTCAAGACCGGCTTTGGCGGCTGGGCGCTGGCGCGGGTGACCAAGATCACACCCGGCTCCAACAAGACCCTGGCCGACGTGAAGGAAGACATCCGCAAGAGCCTGGCCGAGAAGCTGACGGCCGACAAGCTGGTGGACGTGGTCAATGCCTTCACCGATGCCAAGTCCACCGGCGCCAGCCTGAAAGAGGCGGCGCAGAAATCCGGCATGAAGCTGGCCCATGTCGCGGCCACCGACGTCACCGGCAAGAAGCCGGACGGCACACCGGCCGAAGTGCCGGCCGATCCGGAATTCCTGCCCGCCTTGTTCAAGGCGGACGTGGGCGTAGACACCGAGCCCTTCGCCACCAAGGCCGGCGCCTATTTCGCGGTGCATGTGAACGGCGTGACCCCGCCCACGCTGAAGCCGCTGGAACATGTGCGCGCCCAAGTCACCGCCGACTGGACCAATGAGCAGCGCGCCGGCCTTCTGGCCAACAAGGCTCGCGAGCTTTCCCAGCGCGCGGCCAAGGAAAAGTCGCTGGACGGCATCACCAAGGAGCTGAAGGTTCAGATCCAGCACAGCCCGGCACTGGCCCGCAACACCAATGACGATCAGTTCAATTCCATGATGGTGCAGCGGTTGTTCAGCACCGCGCCTGGCGGGGTGGAATATGGTCCGCAGGGTTCGGCCGGCAATTTCATGATCGCCAGGATCACCGGCATCAGCCATCCGCCGCAGAATCCGCGCGACCCCGGCTTCCAGATGGGCGCGCAACGCCTGTCCCAGGCGATGGCCCAGGATTTCTCCATCGATCTGTCCAATGCCGCGCGCACCCGCCAGGGCGTGAAGGTCAACCAGAAGCTGCTCAGCCAGATGACCGAAAGCGGGCAATGAGCACACCCAGCGCCGTCAAGCCATGATCCAGCCACCGTTCGACGGCTTTGCGGCCGGCCATGCGTCCGGCCGCCCGCAGCTTCTCTATACCCGCCTGGTCGCCGACATGGAGACGCCGGTCTCCGCCTTCCTCAAGCTGGCCCACGAACATGATGGCAGCGGGATGGAAAACGCGTTCCTGTTTGAGAGCGTCCAGGGCGGAGAGACGCGCGGCCGTTATTCCATCATCGGTCTCAAGCCCGATCTTGTCTGGCGCTGCCGCGGTGGCCGCGCCGAGATCAACCGCAATGCGCGCCATGATGCAAAAGGGTTCGTCGCCGAGGCGGCCAAACCGCTGGAAAGCCTGCGCGCCCTGACGCGCGAGATCCGCGCCGAGATTCCCGCCGGCCTGCCGCCCATGGCCACGGGCCTGTTCGGCTATCTGGGCTATGACATGGCGCGCCAGGTGGAGAACCTGCCCAATCCGCCGCCCGATACCTTGGGCCTGCCCGACGCGATCCTGTTGCGGCCCACCATCATGGCCATCTTCGACAGCGTGAAGGATGAGATCATCCTGATCACGCCGGTCTGGCCGGATAAGGCCGTCGACGCGAAGGCGGCTTACGCCCGCGCCACCGAGCGGCTGAACGAGGCGGTGGCGGCACTGGAGCGCCCTGCCCCGCCGTCGGCCGAGGTGCCGGCAGACCTGCCGACCGGCGTGCCGGTCGAATCCAACATGACCAAGGCCGAGTATTTCGACGTCGTGGCCCGCGCCAAGGACTACATCATGGCGGGCGATGTCTTTCAGGTGGTGCCAAGCCAGCGCTTCCGCCGGCCCTTCGCGCTGCCGCCTTTCTCACTCTACCGGGCGCTGCGCCGGCTGAACCCCTCGCCCTATCTTTATTATCTGGCCATGCCGGGTTTTCAGATCGTGGGTTCCAGCCCCGAAGTGCTGGTGCGGCTGCGCGACGGCAAGGTCACCATCCGGCCCATCGCCGGCACGCGCTGGAGAGGCAAGACACCGGCGGAAGACCAGGCCCTGGCCGAGGACCTGATGGCCGATCCCAAGGAGCGGGCCGAGCATCTGATGCTGGTCGATCTGGGCCGCAACGATGTCGGCCGCGTCGCCAAGACGGGCGCGGTGAAAGTCACCGACAGCTTCTTCATCGAACGCTACAGCCATGTGATGCACCTGGTCTCCAATGTCGAAGGCGATATCCGCGACGGCCTGGATGCGGTGGATGCGCTGGCCGCGGGCCTGCCCGCCGGCACCTTGACCGGCGCGCCCAAGATCCGCGCCATGCAGATCATCGACGAGTTCGAGAAGGAAAAACGCGGCGCGGCCTATGCCGGGGCGGTCGGCTATTTCGCCGCCGACGGCTCGATGGACACCTGCATCGTACTGCGCACCGCGCTGGTCAAGGACGGCATCATGTATGTGCAGGCCGGCGGCGGGGTGGTCGCCGACAGCCAGCCCGAGGCCGAATATCAGGAGACCATCAACAAATCCAAGGCCCTGCTCGCCGCCGCCGAGGAAGCGGTGCGTTTTGCTTCGAGCGCCAAACGCGGCCAATAGCCGCTGAATATGCTGCGCGCGGCGCGTGAGCA
>CAYQZM010000345.1:0-12422 GCA_964421935.1 uncultured Rhizobium sp.
ATTCAGGCCGTTCTGGAGTATCGCGACGGTCACGCTCCCTCCGGAGCGATCGTCAATAGGTCAGTTCTGGGCAGCCAGACCTGGCGGGATCGCATTTCCGCGCTGCGCAGCCGGTTGGCAGCTGATGGCTGAAATGACAGCGACAATGAGTGTCCGTCAGGTTGGGCTTGACCGGTATTCCGTTTACTTGGTTGCAGTGGCTTTGGCAGGCTGGTCGCTCGCGTCCTACGATGTGAATCTTCTCGTGCTGGCGCTGCCCGCAATCGCCAAAGATCTGAATATCAGCCAGGCGGGTCTTGGATTTCTGGGCCTATGCGTTTTCGGCGCGCAATTCTGCATCACGCTTTTTGCCGGCTACGGCATGGATACTTTGGGCCGCCGCCGGATGTGGATGTTTTGCCTGGCCGGAAGCGCGATTTTTACGGGCCTGACCTATTTTGTGAATGAATTCTGGCAGCTGTGCGTGGTCAGGGCGTTGGCGACAGGTTTCGCCTATTCCGAGGCGGCGGTATCCATCACCATCGTCAGCGAACAGGTGCCGGCTTATAGGCGCGGCTTTCTATATTCGATTGTTCAGGGTGGATGGCCTCTGGGCGTCTCCCTTGCCTCTGCTGTCTACCTGTCTTTTGGACATTTGGGATGGCGTTTCGTTTTTTTGCTGGGCGTCCTTCCGCTGGTCGTTGTCATACTCGGGCGCGTCTTCATTCGCGAGTCCGAACGTTTTTCTCATCTTCAGGACGTACGCAAGGCGCACCGTTCTGGCGATAAGGCGCGCCTGGATGCCCTTCTCGAGCACCATGCGGTTGCCGTGAAAGAGCTTGACCGTGTTACCCTGGGACAGCTTTTCAGCAGCTCCGGGGGCGTGCGCCGTCAGCTAGTCCTGCTGTCAATCATCTGGATTTTCTACGGCGCGGCGATTGTGCCGACCAATTTCTATATCACCTACTGGTTGACCAATTTCAAATCATTCAGCCCGGATCAAGCGAGTGAATTGCTCCTGATCTCCGGCGGCATAGGGTTCTTTTTCTACATCCTGGGCGGCTTGCTTGGTGAACGATTTGGGCGGCGGTCGGTCTTGATCGGCACTGGAATATTGGTTGCTCCGCTGAGCTTGGCTTTTCTATACGCTCACGCCTTTTGGGCGGTGTGCGTGGTGTATTTTTTCCTTTATCAAGCCACCAATGGCACCTGGTCCGGGGCCGGCTATGCCTATCAGGGCGAGAGCTTTCCCACGCGGATTCGAGGCACGGCGGTGGGCTTTCTCTCCGCCGTGCAAATCGTCGGTTTTCTGGTCGGAACCATGCTGTGGACTTTATTCAGCGCAACCTCCACGCCCGATTTCCTCTGGCTGGTGGTCGCCGTCATCCTTCCATTGGGATTGTGGGCAACCTTGTTCCTTCGAAAAATTCCGCCGGGTCAGGAGCTGGAGCAAATCAGTCAGTAGCAAGTATTGTTTCGGGCTCGAATTCAGCACAGGGGCGATAGTACGCCGACAAAGCCACTCGCGCTCGCCTGGGCAATGTCCGGGCTATGAACCTGTAACGCCTTTCTGCTCCGCCAAATCGAAGATTTGGGCCATTGGCATCCATTTCTGACCCGGCGCGGCATGGGGCAGGGCCTTCTGGAAAGTCCACATCAGCCCTTCCCATTCATCATATTTTGCCGGGATGTCGCGGCCCCTGGGATAGTCATCGGCCACGGTGGCGATCATCACCATCCGGTCGCCGGTGCGCCAGATTTCCATGCCTTCGATGCCCTGGGCATGGATGTCGTCCACGATCTCCGGCCAGACCCCGCCGGGGGCATGGAACCGCTCATATTCGGTGATTTTGGCGGCATCATTGACCAGGTCCAGGGCGAAGCAAAGGCGGCGGCTCATTTTGATGGTTTCTCCCTTGGACCCTGGACTATAAAGCCCCATCTTAAAGCTTCTTGGGCGCTCAGGAACAATCATGGCGGCATATTTGCGGCTTCATCCCACCGATAATGTCGTGGTGGCGGTGGCGGACCTTTCACCGGGCGATGTCGTGGATGACGTGAAGATCATCCGGCGCATTCCCCGCGGCCACAAAGCGGCGGCGCGGGCGATACCCAAGGGCGCGCCGGCGCTGAAGTTCGGCCAGATCATCGGCTTTGCCACCCAGGATATCGCGCCCGGCGACTGGGTGCATGAGCACAACATCGCCTTCCAGTCTGTGGATCGTGATTACGAGTTCGAGGTGGACGCGAAAGATCCCGCGCCAATTGCCGGCGCCACCTTCCAGGGTTTTCGCCGCGGCAATGGCCGCTTCGGCGCCCGCAATTATCTCGGCATTCTCACCTCCGTGAATTGCTCAGCCACGGTGGCGCGCATCATCGCACGCGAGGTGGAGCGCAGCGGTCTGCTGGACGATTTTCCCAATGTCGACGGCGTGATCCCGTTGGTCCATGGCCATGGCTGTGGCATGGACGCCAAAGGCGAAGGCTATGAGGTGCTGAAGCGCACCCAGTGGGGCTATGCCGCCAATCCCAATATGGGCGCGGTGCTGATGGTAGGCCTGGGCTGCGAGACCTTCCAGATCGCGCGCTGGAAACAGGCCTACAACATCGTCGAGAGTGACACCTTCCGCTCCCTGACCATTCAGGACACCGGCGGCACGCAAAAAGCCGTGGAAGCAGGTTTGGCCGCGGTGCGCGCGATGCTGCCCGCCGTCAACAATGCCAGCCGCGAGACCGCACCGGCCTCCGAATTGATGCTGGCCCTGCAATGCGGCGGCAGCGACGGCTATTCCGGCATCACCGCCAATCCGGCGCTGGGCGCGGCGGTCGACCTGCTGGTGGCCCATGGCGGCACGGCCATTCTGTCGGAGACGCCGGAAATATATGGCGCCGAGCATCTGCTCACCCGCCGCGCCGCGCCCGATGTCGGCAAGAAGCTGATCGAGCGCATCCGCTGGTGGGAGGATTACACCAACCGCAATGCCGGCAACATGAACAACAATCCCTCGCCCGGGAACAAGGCGGGCGGCCTGACCACCATTCTGGAAAAGTCGCTGGGCGCGGCGGCCAAGGGCGGCACCACCCGCCTGAAGGCCGTCTATGAATATGCCGAGCCGGTGACGGCCAAGGGCTTCGTCTTCATGGATACGCCCGGCTATGACCCGGTCTCTGCCACGGGCCAGGTGGCTGGGGGCGCCAATATTCTCTGTTTCACCACCGGTCGCGGTTCGGCCTATGGCTGCAAGCCCACGCCTTCCATCAAGCTCGCCACCAACACGCCGGTCTATGAGCGTATGACCGGCGACATGGACATCAATTGCGGCGACGTGCTGGACGGCGTCTCCATCCAGGAGAAGGGCAAGGAGATTTTTGAGCACATTCTGAAGATCGCTTCCGGCACACGCAGCAAGTCCGAGAAGCTCGGTTATGGCGACGCCGAATTCGTGCCCTGGCAGATCGGCGCCACGATGTAGCGCGCCGCCCCGAAAACCGCTTAGAGTGGCGGTGAACGGACGCGAAGATCCGAACGGAGGGGCGGGACATGCCGAAATTGCCGATCGTGGAAAAACGCTATGTCGTGGCGTTTGCGCTGACGTCTACGCTGTTCTTCGCCTGGGGTCTGGCCTCCCAGTTCAACGATCTGTTGCTGCATCATTTCCAGAAGGCATTGGACCTGACGCGGCCGCAGGCCAGCCTGACCCAGTTTGCCTTCTATATCGGCTATTTCTGCGCGCCATTGCCGGCCGCCATGATCATACGCCGTCTGGGCTACAAGAAGACCATGATCACGGGGCTGGCGCTGTACGCCATCGGCGCGCTGCTGTTCGTGCCGGCCGCGCATATGCGCATCTATGCCATCTTCCTGGCGGCGCTTTACATCATCGCCATCGGTGCGGGCTTCCTGGAAACCAGCGCCAACCCCTATATCGCCATCCTAGGCGCGCCCGAAACCGCCTCGCCCCGTCTGAACTTCGCCCAGGCCTTCAATGGCGTCGCCACCGTCCTGGGCCCGCTGGTGGGCGGTTATGTGATTTTCTCCGGCGTGGAATATACCCCGGCACAGATGGCAGCGATGGGGCCGGCCGCGGTGGATCACTGGCGCGCGCAGGAAGCGGCCGCCGTCGGTCCGCCCTATCTGGTGCTGGGAATCCTGATGGTGGTGATCGCATCGGCTATCGCACTCACCAAGTACCCGCCGCTGCGCGCTGACGTCACGCCGGAAACGTCCCACTCGCCCTTTGCGGTGCTGGCCAGGCCCCGTGTGCTCTATGCCGTGGTCGCGCAATTCTTCTATGTCGGTGCACAGGTGGGTACCTGGAGCTTGCTGGTGGATTTCGCGCAGGAAGCGGCGCATGTGCCCGAACGAGTCGGGGCGCAGGTCTATCTGGAAGCCACCATGGTCGCTTTTTGTGTCGGACGTTTCGTGGGCGCCTGGCTGCAGCGGACCATTAACCCGCCGCGCCAGCTGATGCTCTATGCCGGCTGCAACATCGTGTTGTGCTGCCTGGCCGCCCTGATCGGCGGCTTTCCCAGCATCTGGGCGCTGGTGGCGACCAGCTTCTTCATGTCCATCATGTTCCCCACCATTTTCGCGCTGGGACTCGAGGGTCTGGGGCATGAGACCGAGTTCGCCTCCAGCTTCATCGTCATGGCGATTTGCGGCGCCGCGGTGGTGCCACCGGTCATGACCTTGTTCGCCTCCTTCACCGGCGCGCTGCACTGGAGCATGTTCATCCTGGCCGCCTGCTATGCGGTGGTGGTGAGTTTTGGCTTGTTCGCGCCCAAACTGAAGACGACAGGCCTGAGGACCGCATGAGCTTTCCACTTCGTCCGCTTGGCCGAACCGGTCTGTCGGTGACCGAACTGGGTTTCGGCACCGCGCCGCTGGGCAATCTGTTCCGGCCGCTGCCAGATGAGACTGCGCGCGCCACCTTGCAGGCGGCGGCGGAAGCCGGCTTCGGCTATTACGACACCGCGCCCTTCTATGGCTTCGGCCTGTCGGAGCGCCGGCTGGGCGATGCCCTGCGCCGGCGCGTAAATGTGGTGCTTTCCACCAAGGTCGGCCGGCTGCTGGCGCCGGTGCAAGGACCGGTCGATGAAACGCTGGTACGACACGGCTATGCCACGCCCATGCCGTTCGAGCCGGTATTCGATTATTCCTACAGCGCGGTGATGCGCGTCTATGAAGGCAGCCTGCAGCGCCTGGGCCTGTCGCGCATCGACATTCTCTATATCCACGACATCGGTACGCTGACCCATGGTGAGCAGAATACCGCCCGAATGACGGAACTGACCAAGGGCGGGGGCTTGCGGGCCCTGGAGGAATTGCGCGAGGGCGGCGCCATTGCCGGCTTCGGCATGGGCGTCAATGAAGTCGCCGCCTGCCTGGAGGTGATGGATCATGCGCGCCTGGATGTGATTCTGCTGGCGGGCCGCTATACCTTGCTGGAACAGACGCCGCTGGATGCCTTGTTCCCGCGTTGCGAGAAAGCAGGCACCGCGATCGTGATCGGTGGACCCTATAATTCCGGCATTCTGGCGGTAGGGACCAAAGCGGGCGCGCCGCTTTACTTCAATTACGAGCCGGCGCCGGCCGACGTGATCGACAAGGTTCGCCGTATCGAAGCGGTGTGCGCGCGTCATGGCGTTCCGTTGGCTGCGGCGGCGCTGCAATTTCCGCTGGCCCATCCCCTGGTCGCCAGCGTCATCCCCGGCCTGGATTCGCCGGAGCGGGTGGAACAGACACTGGCGTTGTATCAGCACAAGATTCCTTCGGCATTGTGGCGGGACTTGCGCGGGGAAAAGTTGATCCGCATGGATGCTCCATTGCCGGTATGATCGTCGATGCCCACCAGCATTTCTGGAATCCGGCGCGTGGCGATTATGGCTGGCTGAAGCCCGACAATCCCATCCATCGCGTTTTTTTGCCCACCGACCTGCAGCCGCTGATGGCCGAAGCTGGCGTGGACGCCACGATCCTGGTGCAGGCGGCGCCGACGTCAGACGAGACCGATTATCTGCTAGGCATAGCGCGTGACACGTCCTGGGTACTGGGTGTTGTCGGCTGGATCGATCTGCTGGCGCCTGATGCAACCAGCGAAGTGCGCCGCCGCGCAGATGACCCGCTGTTTCTGGGCGTGCGTCCCATGCTGCAGGATCTGCCCGATTCGGATTGGATCCTGCAGTCCGCTCTGGCGCCCGCGCTGGAGGCCATCGCTGCCGCGGGTCTGGTGTTCGACGCTTTGATTCTGTCGCGCCAGATTGCGGCGATCGCCGAGTTGGCCCGGCGCCATCCCCGGCTTGCCATCATGCTCGATCATGGTGCCAAGCCGAGGCTGGGCGATGCGAATGCCATGCTGGCCTGGGCGCGGGAGATGGAAAAGCTGGCCGCCATGCCCAATGCCACCTGCAAGGTCAGTGGCCTGTTGACGGAGCTGACGCCGGCCGGCACACGCGATGATGTCGCCCGCGCTGTCGACGTGCTGTTCGATCTGTTCGGCGCTGAACGCCTGGTCTGGGGCAGTGACTGGCCGGTTCTCACCCTGGCTGGCTCCTATTCGGGCTGGTTCGCCCAGGCGCGGGAGGCTATCGCCGCCAAACAGGAAAGTGCCGTGGCCGCCGTGATGGGCGGCAATGCCCTGCGGCTGTATCGGCCCAGGCATGAAACCCGCCATATCCGCGCCTGATTTGTCGCCAAGCCTGTCGTAACCTCTGATCAAGGGCACAGGAGTGTTGGTTTGAAGCGGCGGCATTGGCTGGCGATAGCAACAGGTCTGGTCGTAGCGCTGCTGGCGCTATGGCTGTCGCGCGCCTATATCGCCGCGGAATTCGCCCGCAACTATTTTCGCTCCCATGGCGTCACCGCTTCCGTGAAAGTCGGGGCCCTTGGTCTTTCCGGCGTCTCCGGCAGTTTCGCTTTGGGTCCGGCCAATGCGCCGGATTTCTCCGCTGAGCGCATCGAGCTTCGTTTTTCTCCCCTGCACTGGATTCCATTCGTCACCGAAGTGCGCCTGATCCACCCCGCCTTGCGGGCGCGTGTGACCGATGATGGCAAGGTGACGTTGGGGTCGCTGCAGGCGTGGCTGGACTCCCTGAGCCGGCAACAGGGCAAGTCGCGTTTTGTCAGCGATGACCTGGTCGTTTCTTTGGAAGGTCTGCGCGCGCTGCTGGCGACGCCGGCAGGAGCTGCGGAAGTGGACGGCAATGTCCGGCTGGTGAAGAATCTCCCGGCCTCCGCCGATCTCGCTTTGCGACCCGCGAACCTGGCCTGGCATGGCATGATGGTCCGGGTCAGGGCAGGACGGCTGACCTATCAAAGTTCGGGCAAGGCTGCGGCACATGTCGCCGCGGATGTTCAGGGCAGAGGCTTCGATCTTCGTGGTCTGGAAGCCGACCTCAAGGCTGATGGCCTGCGCTGGTCTGCCGGGCCTGCGCTGTCCGTTTCCCTGACCTCGGCGGATCTGGCTTTGACGGCCGCCACCGCGAGCGGTAGCCGCGCCGCGAATGTCCAGGACAGGAGCCTGGTGTTCAGCGGCCTGAAGGCTGAGCTGACGACCAGGGATCTGCATTGGTCTTCGTCTTCAACATCTCTGACCTCTGCGGATCTTGTCTTGTCGGCCACCACCGCGAACGGCATCCGCGCTACGGCCCTGAACGCGACTGTCGCCAATTTTTCCTATGCCGGCGCGCAGGCTTCCGCCGATGTTCGTTTCAATGGCGGGTTCGATCCCGCCGCCGTGATGCCCGTGCCGCATACGGGCGATGCGCGGCTGGACCGGGCGCTGGCGGGCAATCTGGCGCATCTCCATGTGAAGGGCACGGGCCATCTGGCGCTGCGTGATGGCCGCACCAGCATCAGCTTTGCGACGCCGCTGGAAATCGCCGGTGCCCGTGGCGGCAGGCTCAGCCTCACGCATCTGCAATTCGCCGGCGGCGCCGACAGTGTCTCGGCCAGCTTTCAGGCCGCTTTTGGCGGAGGCGGACTGCCGAATGTGAGCGCCGATGTCAAAGACCTGCTGTGGAGCGGTGGCGGCTTCACGGCCCATGCACATCTCGATGCCGATTTCAGCTATGCCATGCTGCAAAATATGCACTTGCGCGGCGACGGCACACTGTCCTGGCAGAACGGGCAATATGCGTTCACGCCTGCGGGCTGCGTGCAAGTCTCGCTGGCGGCCTTTCATCCGGGCGCCAGCGACCTGGCGAAAAATGTGCGCGGCGATATTTGCGCGCTGCCACAACAGCCGTTGCTGACCGGGGAAGGTAATGGCTGGACATTGACCGGTGAGGCGCGCAACGGCGCGGCCGATCTGCCGTCGGCAACCGCGCATGTGGAGAAAGTGGCGGCGAAGCTGGCCTTTGATGGTGAGGGCGCGCCCGTCAAAGGCACGGCCACCGTTACCGCCGGACAGATTTCTGATCGGGCCCCCAGCCCGCGCTTCAAGCCGCTGTCGGGGACGGGCGCCGCTTCGTTGGCGAATGGGGTGTGGCGCGGCCGCTTTACCGTCAGCGATCTGAAAAGCGCGTCTCTGGGTGCGGCGACATTTGTGCACACGATGGCGACGGGCGCGGGCACCGCTCATATCGATGCGCCGAAGATCACGTTTTCTCTGGATGGTTTGCAGCCGGCAGATCTCTCGCCGTTGCTGGTGGCGTTGCGCCGCGCCGAAGGCAGTGCGGCGCTTACCGGCGACATTGACTGGACGCGGGACAAGATCAGCAGCCGGGGCAAGTTGACTGTGCTCGGCTTGGATTTCCTGACGCCGCTGGGCAAGGCGCATGCGGTGAAAAGCCAGATCACGCTGACCTCGCTGTTGCCGCCCCAGACCGCGCCCGGCCAGCAACTCACGATCTCGCGCATCGACTGGACCTTGCCGTTAAGCGCAGTGGATGTCCGCTTCGGCTTTGGTCCCACCGTGGTTCAGCTCGCCAAGGCCGATACCGATATTGCCGAGGGCCATGCCAGCCTGGGCGCGATCACGATCTCACTGTCCAATCCGGGCACGATTGCCGGCGTCGCGGACATCAAAGGCATTTCGCTGAACTCTCTGGTTACCGCTTCCAACCTGGCCAGCAAAGTGAAGCTGGAAGGAAAAGTCTCGGGCCATATCCCCTTTGCGATGGGGCCGGATGGCTTTCGCATCACCAACGGGCATGTCGCTGCCGATGGTCCGGGCCGGCTGTCGGTGGCCCGCTCGGTATGGGCGCAAGGGGACGCCGCCATCAGCAGCAATGCGGTGCAGGGTTTTGCCTATCAGGCGCTGGAAAATCTGGCCTTCGACAGTCTCAGTGCCGACCTCAATTCCGTCGCCAACGGCCGGCTGCAGGTCATCTTCCACATCAAGGGCAAAAGCGATCCGCCCCAGCACCAGACCGCCGATGTCGCCATTGCCGACATCATTAACGGCACGGCGCTCTACAAACCCATCCCCTTGCCCAGCGGCACGCCGGTGGATTTGACCCTGGATACCTCCCTTAATTTTGACGAACTCTTGAAGTCCTATGCCGAAGCGTGGTCAAAAACACTCAGTCCGGAGGGGCATCCGGATGTGGCGGCTGGAGCAAAGCCATGAAGAAAATGCTTTTCGCTGCCTGTGCAGCGGCAACGCTGGGCGCCTGCACACCCACCATTCGGGTGGAGGTGGCCCCGATCAATATCTACGCCAAGCTCGATGCCGATGTGCGGGTGCGGCTGGACAAGGAAGTCCAGACCGCCATCCAGCAAAACCCCGACCTCTTCTAGACTGAAGGATGCCGATCATGCGCAACCTCAAATCCGTGATTTTCGCTGGTGCCGCGTTGCTCCTGGCGACACCGGCCTTTGCCGACCTCGCCAGCGACAAGGCCGCGGTGGACGCGGCCAAGGCCGCCGGCACCGTGGGCGAGCAGGCCGATGGCTATCTCGGTATCGTCAGCAGCGCCGACGGCACCGTCACCGCGGCGGTGAACGAGATCAATGCCGGTCGGCGTCAGGTCTATTCCCAGACGGCGGCCAAGTCGGGGGTCACGCCCGATGCTGCGGGTCAGGCCACCGGCGCGCAGCTGATCGCCAAGACACCGGCCGGGCAGTTCATCAAGCCCCTAGGCGGCGCCTGGACAAAAAAATAAGCGCGGTGCCTGGACGAAAAAGTAGTCAGACCAAATCCACCGCCACCACTTCGTGCAGGCGGATGCGCGGCACCTCCACCACCAGCCGGTCGCCGTTGTGCGAGGTCTTGGGCGTTGCGCCGCTCTCCAGCAATTTGACAGCGCCGACCTTGGCGCCGGCCGGGATGACCAGCGACACAGTGTAAGGGCCGGCGGGCATGATCTCGCGATAGGGCCCCTTCATCATCATGGGATTGCTCATATTGACCAGGTGCGCCGCCAACGAGTTCTTCTGCCGCCAGTAGGACACATCCAGCATTCCCGCGCCCGACACCGTCAGCGGCGACGGCTCATCCGCCGCCCATTGCACCGCGTTCTTCAGCAGCACCCAGTGATCGGCCGCCAGCACTTCCCAGAAGGTGCGATCGATATCCATGGGGAAATAGACCACCCGGCCCTTGCCCACCTCGCGGCAGAACACCATGGCAATGTCAGTCTCCGGCGTCATGGTGTAGACCCGCTCCATCGGCAGGTCGGGATAGCTGGGCACCAGGGTCAGCGGCTGCTTGCCGGCATCGTGCGGCTTGACCGTGAGCTGCTGGGCGGTGGCGATGATGCGCGGTGCGTCTTCCAGCCCGTGCGTCAACGGATGGGGATGGCGCGGCGTCAGATAACTGTTCTTCACACTGTCGGTAGTCTTGACGTAATCGCAGCCGAACAGGTCGGCCAGGCCGAAATTGGCGCGCCGCTTGCCCAGCTCGTCGTAAAGCGAGGTCTCGCCGGTGGCGACGATGCGCCCGCCCGCCTGCACGAAGTCTCGGATCTGCTGGCATTGCTTGTCGGACAGCGCAGCAATGTCGGGCAGCACCAGGACGCGATAGCGGCCGATATGCTGGGCCTCGAGCTGGCGGTCGTCGGCCATCTCGAAGGGGATGCGCGCTTCGACCAGCGCCTGGTAATAGCCGTTCTGTGAATCCGTCACGCGCTGCGCCGCGCGCACGCCGTCACCGGCGGTGAAGGCGGTGCCGCCGGCGGTGAAGATGCCCGACTGGGTGGAATTGATCATCGCCACCCGCGCCAGGTTGGCGGTATTGCGCATGTATTTGTCGTTCGCGTAATGCCATTGAAAGATTTTCGTCACCGGCGCCACCCAGCGCGGATCGAAGACGCGGGCATTGAACTTGCAGTACCAGGGGCGGAAACCCTGGGCGATGCCGGAATGGGCCCAGGCTTCCAGCTCCGGGCCCCGCTGCACCGAATCCTTCCAGCGGTTCTCGTCCTCGATGCCGACATTGAACAGGCCGCAGACCGGCAGGTTCTGCATATAGGCGCGCACCTGCTTGGCGTATTTGCCCATCATCCAAACCGGTGTGGTGCCGCTGCGACCCTGACGGTCCACCGCCACGATCGGAATGGTGACCTTGTTGGGATCGTTCATGCCGCCATTGGGGCTGAAGAAGCAGTCCTTCTTCGACGCCTTGACCGTGTCGTCCCACAGCTTGAACTGCTTCCAGCGCATGTCGGCATTCCACTGGATATAGGATTTGCGCTGCGGGTTCTGCGGATCGTTGGTGGTGGGCAGCTCCATGCCGGTGGCGGCGCGGAACTTGGTGCGGCAGGTCTGGCAATAGCACATGCCGCTGCCGGCCCAGCGATTGCCGAAGAAGCCTTCGGGCTTGTAGAGGTCCGTGATCTCCTTCAGCGCCGCCGGCATGAAGTCGAACATGAAGCCGCCATTCTGGCAGGTGACATACATGTCGGCCGCGGCCCAGTGGCGGCGCGGCTTGCCATCCTCGGTACAGGCGGCCCATTCGGGATGGGCGGCGAAGGCTTCCTCGCTCATGGCATGCGGATCGACGCGCGCGATCACGCTCATGTTGAGGGCGCGGGCGCCCTTGACCATCTCGCCGAACATGTCGTGGTCGCCCAGATATTTGGCGCGGTAATGCAGTGGCACCTTGGACGGGTAGAAACAGATGCAGCCGCCGGCCGACAGGCAGACCGCCTCGACATGAGTCTTCTTGAACAGGTCGAACCAGAATTGTGGGTCATAACGGGGCGGGTCTTCCTCGGTGAAGGCGACTTGCGCCCAGCGCATGGCGTTGTTGGACCAGGGCAGGCCGGCCATGTCTCCTGTCAGGGCGAAGGCTTCGCGGGGCACGGCCGCGCCCGCGGCAATCGCGGCGGCCGCCGTCTGCATCACGGCGCGGCGCGTCATGTCATTGTCCATTGCCCACTCCCTGTTTGCCGTTGTTGTACGGCGCATTGCCAAACCCGGCAATTCCGGATTGACTGCGCGGCATGAGAAACCTGCGTCATCTCGCTGTTGCAGCGATGCTGTTCGCGTTTGCCGGCAT
>CAYQZM010000346.1:0-10460 GCA_964421935.1 uncultured Rhizobium sp.
AAGGATGAGTTTGCCGACTTGATGGCGTTCCTGACACGGCAAGGACGCAAGGCGGCCGCCGCGCCGGCGGCACGCAACGCCGACCCGGACTGATCAACGGAGACGATTGAACAAGACAACAATCTAAAAGTAGGGGAGAAAGACATGCTTGCGAATTCCAAATCCAGCGTTTCATGGGTCGCCTTGCTCGCCGGATTATCCATCTCGCCAGTGTATGCGCAAAATGCGACTGAATCGACGGAATCGGTAGTCGTCACAGGCTCGCGCGTCATTACAAATATCGCCAACTCTCCCACGCCCCTGACGACTCTCTCGAACGACCAGCTCCAGCAGATGACGCCGACATCGGTGTCGGATGCCCTGATCAAGATGCCGGTGTTCACAGGCTCTGTGTCCCCGCGCCAGGCGTACCAGAATCTGACGGTACTCAACCTGCGCAATTTCGGCGCAAATCGAACCCTCGTTTTGATGGATAACCACCGCGTGACCCCCTCGCTGCAGGACGGTACGGTTGGTTTGGAAACCCTGCCCATGACGCTGATGACGCGGACCGATGTGGTTACGGGCGGCGCTTCAGCCGTCTACGGGTCCGATGCGGTCTCCGGTGTCGTCAATTTCATTCTCGACAAGGCGTTCACGGGCGTGAAGGTGGATCTTAATGGCGGCATCTCGACCTATGGGGATGGCGCGAGCTTCAAGATTGATGCAGCCGCCGGGACCAGCCTTTTTGGCGGACGAGGACACTTCGAAGTCGCAGTGAGCAGCCGGCACCGCGATATGGTGTATGATAATGCCCGTCCCTATGGCTGGCAGCCTTGGGTGCAAACGGGCGCGGGAACGGCCGCCAACCCTTATGTGGATACGGAATTTGCGCAGCGCCCCACGGCCCCGTTTGGTGGCGCGATTATCAGTTGTGGCGGGTGTGCGGCCACGGGTTACAATTTCTACTCTGCCGGTGTGCTCTCGCCCTACAACCCGGGCAACCTGACAGGCACCAGCAATGTCACGACGGCCGGCGATGGCGGCTGGAACAAATACGGTAGCGCGCTTAATGCGCTAAAGGTCAACACCGGCTTTGCCCGGTTCAGTTATGACCTGGACGACGACACCACATTCTACATCAATGCAACGGCAAGCGAGTCGGCCAATCGCACCTCGTATTTTCCCATCAAGATCGGGCCCGTGACCTATGGTGGTCTGTACTACAGGAACAATCCGTTTCTTCCGGCGGCGACACAGGCCCTGTTGGGCAATAACGGGACGAACCCGGCCTTTTTCGTCCCCGGGTCCGGCGCTCAGGGCAACAATGGCGGTTCCAATGCCACCAATACCTTTGTCATGGGCAAGTTCCTTGATGGCGGACCGTCGCAGGAGCAGGGCGGCCGCGGTGTCGACCGGCTGCTTTCGGTTGCGACGGGCCTGGACGGCAAATGGGGATCGTATAACTGGAGTCTGTACTACTCGCACGGCGAAGCGCGGGAGGATTCCGTCGTCACGGCCAACCAGGATTATCAGCATCTCTATGCTGCTCAGGACGCCGTTCTCGCACCCTCCGGCACCGGGCCTGGTGGCATAGCATCCAATGTCAGCAATATGACGGTCCAGTGTTATGCCGCGACCCAAGCAGCGACAGCGGCAGCCTACAAGAATTGCGTTCCGCTGAACCCGTTTGGCCCCGGACCGCTGTCTCAGGCGCAGTTTAACTGGATAAACGCCGATACCCCGACCTGGATGACCAACAAAATGGACAATGTTGAAGCCAGCATCTCCGGCAGTCCGTTCGACATCTGGGCCGGCCCGGTGACGGTGGCGTTGTCAGCCGAGGCGCGTTTCATGTCCCTGGATATCGTGGCCGGCGGCCCCAACAGAAGCGGATTGGTCGATTGCACGGGCCTGCGCCTTTGCGATCCGACCGCATTACGCTGGCTGAACGGCGGATCATCAATATCGGCTTCCAACAATGTGGAAGAAGGGGCTGTTGAAGCAAACCTGCCCTTGCTGAAAGATTCCCCATTGGGAGACAGCCTGAATGTCGACCTGGCGGGCCGCTACACCAACTACAGCACGTCGGGTGGGGTGGAGACCTGGAAGGTCGGTCTCAACTACGGGGTCAACGATATGCTGCGCTTCCGCAGCACCTGGTCTGTCGATATTCGCGCACCGAATCTGTACGATCTGTTTCAGCCGACGACCACATCCTCGGGATCCGGCTATTTCGACATTCACACCTCTACCCAGAACAACACGCGGGTCGTCACAGGCGGCAACCCAAATCTTCAGCCGGAAATTGCCCGCACCTTCACCGCCGGCCTCGTGCTGACGCCCGGTTTCTTCCCGGGATTCTCCACCTCCCTCGACTACTACCAGGTGCGTCTGCATAACGCGATCGGGCAGATTTCCGGCACCTCCGTGTCGATTCAGAACCTCTGCAATGGCTCCGGCGGAACCTCGCCCTATTGCGCGTTGTATGTGCGGCCACTTCCCTTCAGCGATACGTCTCCGGCCAACTATCCCATCCAGGTATTCTCGAACACCCAGAACACGGCCCTTGTGGAGATTCAGGGCTTCGACCTGGAGGCGAACTATGCTTTCGAAGCGCTCGGGGGCAATTGGACGGCCCGCGTGCTGGGCAACTATCAGCCCGTGAATCAAAACCAGGCCTATCCGGGCGCGCCGTTCACCTTTACGTCAGTCCCGCCCAATAGCGATTTGATCGCGAAGACCCATCTCAACGGCTCTCTGTCGTACCAGTTGGACAAATGGACCTTCGCGGTACAGGACCGTTGGCTTGGTAAATACAGCAGGGTCTCGACGGCGGGGGTCAGCCAGATCTATGTGGACCCCTGGATCCGCGCGAAGAACTATGTCGATGTCGATGTCGAGCGGGATTTCGAGGCGGGCGGTTTCGACATGACCGGCTACTTCAATATTCAGAATTTCTTCAACGCCAAGGGACAGGTCTATGAAAATAGTGCGGTGCAGGGCATCCACTATCCTATCCCGGCCGAAGAAGACATTATGGGCCGTTACTTCACGCTCGGCATCCGGGCCCGCCTATAAGAAATTTGCGGGCTTGGCGGCGCCCGCCACCGTTTCGCGTCGGCCGCGAAACGGTGGCGGAAAGCCGTCCCTCAGCCGGAATAAAATGCGTCTGCCTCAGACCAAGTCCAGAACAGCGGCGTCCTTGGCCGGCAAGGTGAGGGACAGGGCGCGGCCTTCCACGATGACCGGCCTGTCCGCCCACAAATCCCTGGCGCCGGCAAAGGTGGCGTCGACGGTAATAGTGACCGTCTGGTTCTGGGACGTCGCGTTGGTCACCCACAGGATGGTCTTGTCGCCGCGGTGTAGACGCGCCTGGACTGCCGGATTGCTGACCTTCACCCGCTGCGTGATGCCGGCCCATGCCAGCAGCTGCGCAAACTGGGCCCTGGCAGGCTCTGCCTTGTGGCGGTAATAGCCCGCGCCCGGAAACGTGCCGATCAACAATGTCTTGCCCGCGCCGGCGCGGTTTTCCACCGCCGCCACGGCGCCGCCGGCGAAGTGGCCGACCGCAGTGCCGCCAGCCGTTTCGTATTCCTGCCGGAAATAACGACCAGACAGTTGTTGGCCGCGCAACTCGAATTGCAGGTCTTCCGATAGGTCGGGGTCGAATTCCACAGCCGTCTGGCGGCAGCCGAACAGTCCGTCCAGGCCGTAATTGGGCTGTGCCTCGCCGACATGGCCATGATCACCGAAATAGGCCGGCAGGCCTTCGCACACCAGCGCCCCGCCAGCCCGGACGTAATGCGCGAGAGCGGCCACGGTCTGGCTGCGCAGCATGACCGGGTAGGGCACATAGATCAGCTTGTAGTTGCCGATGTCCTGGGGCAGGACGAAGTCAGGCTGGATGTTGTTGTCGAAGAATCCCTGATAGGCGCCACGCACCGATGTCGCGTAATAGTCGCTGGATTTCTGCTGCACGACGTTGAAGAACTCGGACTCTTCGGCGAAGAGAAGCCCGACTTCGCCGGTGATGGGGCGGCTGCGCCACAATTCGGCATGCGCCTTGGCCCAGCGAATCAGCTTGCCCGCCATTTCGGCCTGAGGCGTGATGCTGCCGTCCATTCCGAACAGGCCGAATGCCCCGAACAATGGGCCATCCAGCAGCGCGCGCCAGCGGGTGTAGAAGATGCCGCGCGCGCCGCCCGCGCACGACACCATGAAGTTCAGCCGCACATCCTGGGCATCAGTGCCGCGGCCGTCTTCGCGGGGCCGCCCCAGCAGTTGCGGCTGCATCCAGAGCGGGCCGCCCGTCGCCTCGGCGTGCCAGAAGGGTTTGTCCCTGGCGCCGGCGCGCGTCAGATCCACGGCCTGATATTGTCGCCAGGCGGCGGCGCCATTGCGCGACGCCACCCAGGTGAAACCATAGACATCGACGCGCGAGGCCGCGCGCCATTCATCGTTAGTGCTGGTACCATGTGACACCAGTGTTGCGCCGGTGCCGTGGCCGATGACGAGATGGTTTGGATCAAGCTTGCGCACCAGCGCGATGCGCCAGTCGAACAGGTCATACGCATTCTCGAGGCGGAATTGCAGCCAGTCCAGGCTTTGCGCGTAATCATCGAGCGTATGGGGCGGCTCAACATCGTCCCAACTGACATAGCTGTAGCGGTGCCAGGCCTTGTTGACCGCGTCCAGTGACCCATAGCGCTTCTTCAGCCAATCGTGCAGGCGCGCCTTGGTGCCATGGCAGAAACAATACATATGCGGTGGCACGCCACCCTGGCTGCCGGTCTCGTTCCACAGGTCATAACCCAGCAGCGCGGGATGATGGCGGTAGCGCTTGACCAGTTCTGTGATGAACCGGCCGCAAGCCGACCGGGCATCTTCATTGTCCAAACACAGGCCCGGAAAGCCCGCTGTGGAACTGCTGCCGGATTCGACACTGGCGGCGCGCTGGCCATCGGAAGCCAGATAGCGGGACGCCGCGAACTGCCGAAACGCCCATTCCGGAGCACAGTTGTCGATGATGGCGATGACAGTCTTCAGACCGTTCTCGGCCGCTAGATCCATCTGCCGGTCATAGTCGCTCCAATCGAATTTGCCGGGCGCGACCTCGATTGCCGACCACATGAACCAATGCCGGAAAGCGCCCATGCCATTGGCCGCCGCTGCCCGATAATCGCGCGCCCATTCGTCGGGCGGCGGATTGGATTTGCGGAAATACACCGCCCCGCCCAAGAAGCCATCGATGGGAATGGGCGGTTTCTGCGCGGCCAGACCCGGCCGCGACAAAAGGGAAGGGGCCGCTGCGGCCGAAGCGAGCAGGGACCGGCGGCTGGGGCCAGGCATGGATCCTCACCATATTCTTATTGTGTCGATGCGCCGTTACGGCACGAGAAGACGGCAGTCTGGCCAACCGCAAGCGCATCCGCAACGCGCGCCCGCCGTGCGATCCGAACGTCGCACGCGCCAATTCTTCGGCTTGAAATTATATAGCGTTTACAATTATTTATTAGATTTTTGCCGCCCCTAAGCGCTGTCTCGCAAACCGATGGCTCAGACGTTGGTGCCGCTGGCGTCGCCCACCTAGCTGATGCAATCAGATTCGCCTTCGCATTCGCTTGGTTCAGAGCGCCGGCACCCCGAACAGCTTCAGTTTGTGATGCAGCTGATGGCGCAGCAGGACACAGGCAAACACGGCCTGCAGCGTCAGTGAGGCCACCGACAGATACCAGAAGCCGTGCAGCACGGCCCAGGGCCGGCTCGACAGCCACACCGCCGGCACGACATAGGTCAGAAGGCGGCTTGCACTGGAGATCAGCGCCGGCCGTGTATCCCCCAAGGCCTGGAACATGCCCGAGCAGGAAAAGGTCAGGCCCACAGCCACGAAATTCCAGGATGCGATGCGCAGGAATTCCGCCGCCACACCGATCACGGCTGGATCGTTGCTGAAGGGACGCACGGGAAGCGCCGGATTGATCTGGCAGAGCGCCGTTAGGGACAGCATGATCGCCGCACCTGCCAGCGCCGCATGCCGAAAGGTATCGCGCACACGCTGGGCATGCCGGGCGCCGAAATTCTGGCCCGCAATCGGTCCGGTGGCGAAGGCCACGGCCATGGCCGGCAAGAAAATCGCCTGCATCACTCGCGCGCCGATGCCATAGCCGGCCTGGGCCTGGGGGCCGAAGCCGCGGATCGACCAGTAGGCAACCGCCGTGGTGATGAAAATCAGGGCGAATTCGCCGGTGGCTGGCAGGCCGATGGCGGCGATGCGCTGCCACACCTCCAGCTTGGGTTTGAGCGCTGAGTGCAGCCGCATATAGGCCTGTACCCGGTTGAACAGCAGACCCAGCCCAATCATGCCGGCGACCGCGGCGATGGAGCTGGCAAGGCCCGCGCCGATAACGCCAAGAGGATGGCCGGTGCCAAAACCGATCACAAGAACGGGCGCCAGGATCGCGTTCAGCACGACTGTTGCTGACTGCAGCATCATCGGCATGCCCACCACGCCGCAGGCACGCAGCGCCGATCCGAGCGCGGCGCCGGGAAACATGGTGGCCAGCGCCGGCAGATAGGTGAAAAGATAATGGCGCGCGTTCAGGGCCGTGGCCTCATCGGCCGCGATCCGCCGCAGGACCCAGGGCCCCAGGCCATAACCCAGGCATAGAAAGAGGGCGCCGATCACCAACCCGAGCGACAAAGCCTGCTCGAACACCAGTTGAGCGTCTTGAGGATCCTTGCGTCCCACCGCGTGACTGACCAACGCCAGCGAGCCTGCACTGACCAGTTGGGAGATGGACATGGCGATGAACATGGCGCTGGAGGCCGTAGCGACACCCGCCACGGCTTCCTTGCCGAACCGCGCGACGAAATACAGGTCTATCAGCATATAGAGCGTCTGCACGATCAGGCCGGCGCCGATGAACAGCGCCATTTCCGCCAGATGTCGCCAGATCGCCCCCTGTGTCAGATCCCGCATGACAGCGCCCCTGTGCCGGCGCGATAGAGCCCGCGCCGGCGGACAGGTCAAGTATCGTCCCGCGAATGGCTGATAGGCAACGGCTGCCGGGCCGCGATGCGTTTGCCGGCCGGGAATGCGTGAAGCATGTCGGGAGCTCCGCGCTCAGCCTGTTGCTCTGCGACATGGCATAGCTAAAATGGCTGGGCTTTCTCGGGGCTTGGCATGCGCTGTCGACTTGCACTGATCGGGCTTGCACTTCTGACCCAGCCGGCTTTCGCTGAACCCACAAGGGACGAGGTCATGTCCGGCGCCGCCCGCTGCGCCGGTATAGCCGACAACCGCGCCTGGCTCGATTGTTTCTACGGCTCCGCGCAGCCCATGCGGGCGCTGCTGGGGCTTTCACCAGCGCCCGCGGCCCAGACCAGGCTGGTGCCGCCACCGGGCGCAGCCTACGTCGCTCCGGACGCCGCCAGATATGCACCACCTTCTGGAAGATCGCGGGGCTTTTTTGCCGACATTCTGGGGTCTTCCAAGCCCATTGTGAGCGACGTTCCCATGGCGTCCTACAAATTCGAGAAGAATGGGGCTTTCACTGTCGTTTTGAAGAATGGCCAGGTCTATCGCCAGGAAGAAGCCGATCTGGTCTTTGCGAAGTGGAATAGGCCAGCCGGCAGCTATCTGGTGACTATCACGAGCGCATCCGACAAATTCATTCTCAAAGTCAAAGGTGAGCCGGGCGTCACTTTTCATGTCCGCCGCATGTCGTAGTGTAGGGTTAACTTGCGCGCGGCGCGTTGTCCCGCCGTGCGTAGGGATATCCCTGAATTTCCCCGAAGCGATTGAACGGGATCGCAGTTTTCATTTTTGAGAGGTTGGACGGTGGATGCATTGGCGACGGTAAATCGTTGCTGCTACTTTGAGACGCCATCCCTATATTTTGTGCGAAGACAGGACCTAGCTTCGATTGATGCAAAAGCGTGGACGCCAAAAGCCACGTCCCGCGCCGCCAAAACGGCAGGGTAGGCGCGGACGGTCGGCAGATGCGGACGAGGCATCGCAACCGGTGTCAGCTCGCATGGGCGGGGGCGCCGGAAACGGTGATAGGGCGAAGATCGTAACGCTCACCGATGTCGCGCGGCGCGCCCGGGTCGGCGAAAGCACGGTATCGAGAGTATTGCGCAATCACGGTTCTGTTTCGCAGGCGACACGCGAGAAAATTCTCAAGGCCGCGGCCGAACTGAATTATGTGCCGAACCGGATTGCCGGAACCCTGGCGTCGATGACATCCAAGTTGATTGGAATCATTGTCCCTTCGGTTGGCAACACGGTCGTGCCAGAGATCCTGGCTGGAGCCAATACCGTGCTCGAAGATGCGGGTTTCCAGCCGGTTATTGGCGTCTCCAACTATGATCCGGCGCGAGAGCAGATCCTCATAGAATCCATTCTGAGTTGGCGTCCCGCCGGCATATTGGTGGCCGGTCTCGAACATACCGCGCGCGCACGCGCCATGCTCAAAGGCTGTGGTGTTCGTGTCGTTGAACTCTTGGACATCGACGGCGAAGGAATCGACATCGTCGTCGGCTCCTCCCACCACATGGCCGGCCGCAGAAGTGCCGAACATCTGCTAGCGCGAAACTACCGGCGTATCGGTTATGTCGGTCACGACATCCAGGTCGACATTCGTGCCGGAAAGAGGCTTCAGGGGTTCCAAGCCGGAATGCGGGAGAGGGGCTTAAGCATCCTAGACCGGGAGTTTTTCCCCAGCGGTGAATCCAGTGTCGAAGCGGGACGAATTGGCTTGGCGCGGCTTTTGAAACGACAGCCGACGCTGGATGCCGTCTATTTCTCGAACGACGATTTGGCGCTCGGGGGGTATTTTTACTGCCTGGAATGCAACATCTCCGTTCCGCGCGACTTGGCTTTGTTCGGCTATAACGGCCTGGAGGTTACCCGGCTGACCCCGCTGCCCTTGTCGACCGTACGCACCCCGCGTGTCGCAATGGGCAAGGTTGGTGCAAACCTCCTGCTGGCTGCCGGACCATCGGCGGTGGTGGATCTCGGATTTGAACTCATCGTCGGCGCAACAAGCTGATCGGTCAGCGAGCGTGCTGACTGTTGCAAGAATCCCACAAACGACTCTGATCTCTGGATGCTTCGGACAGTGCTTCTGCACGCCATTTGGTGGCGTCATCAGATAGTTGTTGCAGAAACAAACCGTTAGATCAGACTGACAATTTCTCAAAAAAGCCCCGGCATGGCTGAATGGTAGCGGTTACATTTTCTTCTTGGCAGCGCTGCCAATCCCCCCTTAGTTTCCGCGCCAACCAGACACGCGAGAATCCAGGGGACTTTCATGAGAACTGCACGATACAACAGGCTGACGCTGATGTGCGCCGCCAGCGTCCTAGCGTTGACCGCTGGGGCGCGGGCCCAGTCGGAAAACAACGTCGAGCAGGTTACTGTTACCGGCTCGCGGGTTATTTCCAACATTCAATTGTCGCCGACGCCGCTGACCGTGGTGACCGCCGATCAGTTGCAGGCGACGACGCCTACCAACATTCCCGATGCTTTGAACAAGCTGCCCGACTTCATCGGCGGCGCCAGCCCGCGCAGCCAGAACAACGGCCAGAACAACAATTCCGGCAACACCCTGAATCTGCGCAATCTGGGCGTGAGCCGCACCTTGATTCTGCTGGACGGTCAGCGCGTCGCTCCGTCGAACCGCGACGGCACGGTGAACGTGGACGCGCTGCCCCAGATGCTGATGAGCCGGGTGGACGTGGTGACCGGCGGTGCTTCGGCCGTCTATGGCTCCGATGCCGTGGCCGGTGTGGTCAACTTCGTTCTCGACAAGAAGTTCGAGGGCTTCAAATACGACGTCAATGCCGGCATCTCGAAATATGGCGATGCCGCGGAAGAGAAGATCGGCCTGGCCTGGGGCACCGATCTGTTCGGCGGCCGGGGCCATTATGAGTTGGCGCTGCGCCTGTTCCAGCAGGACGGTATTCAGATGCAGCAGCGTCCCTATGGTTATAATCACAATACCTGGGTGCAGGCCGGCAACGGCACAGCCGCAAATCCGTTTGTGAACGTACCTTACGGCCATCTTTTCAATCAGGGCATCACCGGCACGATCACCAGCGGCACGGCTTGCAGCCTGAACAGTTACACCTTCACAGGCGCCGGCCAACTCGTTCCCATGACCCATGGCATTCCCACCGGGACAGCGGGCCTGGAGTCGGGTGGCGATGGCGGCTTTGAAGACAATATCGCCACCCTGCAGTCGCGCCAGCGCCAGGGTGAGTTCTTCAACCGCTTCAGCTACGACATCACGCCGGACATGAATTTCTATATTCAGGGCAACTGGGCGGAGTCGGGCGACTATTCCACCTGGGCGCCGCTGGTGGTCAGCGCCTCCAGCAGCCGGCCGAATACCTTCTTCACCAACAATCCCTATCTCTCGGCCGATGCGCAGGCGCGGCTGACCGCGGCGGCCACCGCGGCGGGCAATTTCGTC
>CAYQZM010000347.1:0-7279 GCA_964421935.1 uncultured Rhizobium sp.
CATGGCGTCACCTTCGCCGCCGGCCTTGCCACCGAAGGCATGAAGCCCTTCTGCGCCATCTATTCGACCTTCCTGCAGCGCGCCTATGACCAGGTGGTGCATGACGTGGCGATCCAGTCGCTGCCGGTGCGCTTTGCGATGGACCGGGCGGGCCTGGTAGGCGCGGACGGCGCCACCCATGCCGGCAGCTTCGACATCGCCTATCTCGCCGCCCTGCCAAACTTCGTCATCATGGCGCCGTCGGATGAGGCCGAGCTGACCCATATGGTCGCCACTGCCGCCGTCATCGACGACCGGCCCAGCGCCATCCGCTACCCGCGCGGCGAGGGCACCGGCGTGGCGCGCCCCAAGGAGGGCGTGCCGATGGAAATCGGCAAGGGCCGCAACATCAAGGAAGGCACCTCCATCGCCATTCTGAATTTCGGTGCCCGCATGACCCAGGTGTTGCTGGCCTCCGAGCGCATGGGCGGCTATGGCCTCTCCGCCACCATCGCCGATGCGCGTTTTGCCAAGCCGCTGGACACCGACCTGATCCGGCGCCTGGCGAAGAACCACGAAGTGCTGATCACCATCGAGGAAGGCGCTTCCGGCGGCTTCGGCGCCCATGTGATGCATTTCCTGGCGCATGACGGCTTGCTCGACCGTGGTCTCAAGATCCGGCCGATGACCTTGCCGGACGTCTTCCAGGATCAGGATTCGCCGGAGAAGATGTATGCCCAGGCGGGGCTGGATGCCGACGGCATTCTGCGGACGGCGCTGCAGGCGCTGGGGCGGGGTGCGGAAGCCATTCACCTGGGCAGGTCGGCCTAGCGCTTCGCTGTTGCTGGCGCGGGGATCGTTTCGTTCGCCTTCGACCGCTCCCCATTCTTCGACAAGCTCAGGATGAGGACCTAGATTGATCCTCATGCCGAACCCATCGATGCATGGGGAGCAAAGCTCCCAAACCTGTCCGCATTTCGGCGTCTGCGGCGGCTGCTCGCTGCAGGATCTGCCCCCGGCCGACTACGCCGCCGCCAAGCGCGCTGCTGTCCAGAATGCGCTGATGAAAGCCGGCGTTATCGCCGAGGTGCTGGCGCCCATCATCGTGCCGCCACACTCGCGCCGGCGCGCGGTGTTCAAGATCAAGAGCCTGCCGGAGGGCCTGCATATCGGCTTTCATGCCGCCAGAAGCCATACCGTCATCGACATGCATCATTGCGACGTGCTGACGCCGGGTCTGTTCGCGCTGGTCGGGCACTTGCGCCAGCGGCTGGAACCGCTGTTCGGCGTGGGCGAGGCGGCCGAGCTGCATGTCACCGAAACCGGCACCGGCTTTGACTGCGCCTTGCGCTGGCGCGCGGGCCTGACCGCGACCTTGACCGCCGGACTTACCGCAGCCCTGTCGGGGCTTGGCATCGCGCGCCTCACCATGGGCCGCGAGCTGGTGTTCGAACAGGCGGTGCCGGCTGTCACCATAGGCGGCGCAACGGTGGCGCTGCCACCCAACCCCTTCCTGCAATCCACCCGGGAGGGCGAGGCGGCGCTGCAGGAACGCGTGCTCAAGATCGCAGGCAAGGCCAAAGCCGTGGCCGATCTTTTCAGCGGCGTCGGCACCTTCGCCCTGCCGCTGGCGCACAAAGCCAAGGTCCATGCCGTGGAACAGGACAAGGTGGCACTTCAGGCCCTGGCCGGCGCAGCCAAAGCCCCTGGGCTCAAGCCTGTCACCGTCGAACCGCGCGACCTCTTCAAGCTGCCACTGACCCCGGCCGAACTGGCTGGCTATGACGCGGTGGTGCTGGACCCGCCCCGGGCGGGCGCCGAAGCCCAGATCAGGGGCCTGGCCAAATCCCGGGTGCCGGCGATCGCCTATGTTTCTTGCGATGCATCAAGTTTTGCCCGCGATGCCGCCATCCTGGTTAGGGGCGGTTACCGGCCGGGCCCGGTGACGCCGATAGACCAATTTCTCTGGTCGTCGCATATTGAGCTGGTGGGCGGGTTTCACCGCCCCGGGGGTCGATAGGACGCGGGGGCGTCAGAAGGTGAGAGCGTCGCCGTGAAACGCACGCTGATCGCACTGGCTGCAATAGTGGGGTTGGGCCTTCTCGGAGGCGGCTTCTGGCTGCTGCATCAGCCGGCGCCGGCGGCGGCCGGCGAAGCGCGCGTCCCCTCCGATCTCACCGACTTCTCCAACTGGGCCGTGCTGCTGGTGGCGGGCGATTATCGCGCCCATTCCGGCGCGCCCTCCAAGGTCTTTGACAATGGCCGGCGCGACTTGGGTACAGCTTTCACCAAACTGGGCTTCAAGCGCGCCAACATGCTGCAATTCTCGGTGGACTATGACGAGGGCACCGAGCATGTCTCCATCCCCGACATCGCCTCGGAATTTCAGACCCTGGCGAAGCGCGCCAAGGCCGGTTGCCTGATCTATTTCACCTCGCACGGCACACCGACAGGCATGATCATGGGTGACGCGCTGCTTTCGCCCGACCAGATGCATGACATGGTGGGCAGCGCCTGCGGCGCCCGGCCGACGGTGATCGTGATGTCGTCCTGCTATTCCGGCCAGTTCGTGGCGCCGCTGCAGGGCGACAACCGCATCGTCATGACGGCGGCGCGGCCCGATCGCACCAGCTTCGGTTGCGGCGAGATGGACCACTACACCTTCTTCGACGATTGCTTCCTGCGGGCGTTGCCCATGGCTGGCGACTTTCCCGGCCTGGGCGGCCTGGTGCAGCAATGCGTAACCGAGCGCGAACGGGAGACGAAGGCGACCCCACCATCGGAGCCGCAGGTCAGCGTGGGGCCGGGCGTGATTTTCACCTTGCGCTGGCGCGACACGCCAACTTTCCCCGCGACGCCACCACCGGGCGAATTGCCCCGCCAACCGACTTGAGACTCATCCCGTGGCGGCCGGCTCGGGCTGGGCATTCCCAAGCTGCTTCTCCCAGCGGCTGACCATCACCGCGGCCACCGAATTGCCCACCACATTGGTGGCGCTGCGGCCCATGTCCAGCAGATGGTCCACGCCGATGATCAGCAGCAGCCCGGCTTCGGGCAGGTGGAACACCGGCAAGGTTGCCGCGATCACCACCAGTGAAGCGCGCGGCACACCGGCGATTCCTTTGGACGTGATCATCAGCAGGGCGAGCATGGTGATCTGCTGGCCGAGGCTAAGAGGAATGCCATAGGCCTGGGCAATGAACAGGCTGGCGAAGGTGCAGTACATCATCGACCCGTCCAGATTGAACGAGTAGCCCAGCGGCAGGACGAAGCTCACGATCTTGCGGGGCACGCCGAACTTCGGCAGGCCCGACAGCAGATAGGGATAGGCGGCCTCCGACGTGGCGGTGGAAAAAGCCAGCAGCAGCGGCTCGCGGATGGTCTTGAGCAGGAGGCCGATGCGCCGGCCGACGGCCAGCCCCGAGACGGCGATCAGCAGGACCCACAGCAGAAACAGTGACAGGTAAAAGCCGCCGACGAATTTCGCATAGACGACAAGGATCGAGAGGCCCGACGTCGCCACCGTGGAAGCCAGCGCCGCGAACACCACCAGCGGCGCCGTCACCATCACATAGCCCGTGATCTTCAGCATCACCGCCGCCGCCTGCTCGCAGGCCGCCAGAATCATGGGCGCCTTTCCATTCAGCGCCGCCACCGCGGTGCCAACGAACACCGAGAAGACTACGATCTGCAGGATCTCGTTGCGCGCCATGGCATCAAAGATGGAGGTGGGCACCAGATGGGCGATGAAGTCCTTCAGCGAGAAGCCGGCTGTGGCGACGCCCGAACTGGCTGCCGGCGGCGGCAGGCCCACGCCCGCGCCCGGCTGCAGCAGATGCACCATGATCAGGCCCAGGGTCAGCGACACCAGCGAAGCCAGGATGAACCAGCCCAGGGTCTTGACCCCGACCCGGCCGATGGCGGCGGAATCCTCCATATGGGCAATGCCCACCACCAGGGTGGAGAAGACCAGGGGCGCGATGATCATCCGGATCAGGCGCAGGAAGATGTCGGTGATGATGGAGAGGTTGCCGGCCGCGGCCTTGGCGTCCGCCGGGGACAGGCGTGTATTGATCAGGAATCCGACCAATACGCCCAGGATCATGGCGCCGACGATCAGGGCCGGAAGAAATCGCTTCAAACGCATCCCCTGGGAGAGTTGTACGAGGGTGATGACAGCATCGGCCAAACGTCAAGTCCACCGGCCGGCTGCGGTTCTGGCTCGCCGGGAAGTGTGTTAGCGTCCCTCATTCATGGAAATGGGGTGTCACGCAACGAACGCCCTTCACCACATAACAGCTCGGGGATGGCAATGAAAAATCGCGCGGTTTGTATACTGGCCCTTGCCGGCATAGGGCTGGTGGGCGGAGCGAACGCACAGCCGGGTGCCAGCGAGTGGAAAGACTGGGGCGGGAGCATCGCCCGCATGAATTATTCGCCCCTGAATCAGATCACCGCGACCAATGTCGCCGGGCTGAAACCTGTCTGGGTCTGGGATAGCGGCAAGTTGGGGCGGACCTGGGAAACCAGGCCGCTGCTCATCGACGGGCTTCTCTATTTCACCGAAAGCCAATCCGGCGACCTCATTGCCATGGAGCCCGAGACCGGCAAGCTGGTCTGGCGCGCCAAGCCGCCGGTCACGGTGGGCGCCGGGCTCAATCGCCGTGCGCTCGCTTATTGGGCTGGCGATGGCGCCATGAAGCCACGCATCGTCGCCATCTGGGGCCATGTGATGTACGGCTTCGACCTCAAGAACGGCCAACTGTCTTCGGATTGGCCAGCCACCGGTCTCGACATCGGTCTGCCCAATCCGGCGCAGGGCGGAAAGATCGGTGGCGGGGTTCAGGCCAACGCGCCGCCCATCATCTACAAGAACATGATCATCACCATGGGCGCGACCGGCTTCCTGCCGCCGCCGGCCCAGCCTGCCGATCCGCATGCCAACGATCTGCGCACGGGCAAGCTGCTGTGGACCGCGCGTATCATCCCGGGCAAGGGCGAGCCGGGCGGCGACAGCTGGGGACCGGACACGCAGAGCGTCGTGAGCATGGGCGGCTGGGGTCATATGACCGTGGATGAGGCCAGCGGCACTGTCTATGTCCCGACCGACTCTCCCAGTCCCGACTATGTCGGCATCTGGCGGCCGGGTGACAATGTGGGCTCGGGCTCCACCGTCGCGATCGATGCGGCAACCGGCAAGGTCAAGTGGCGCTTCCAGGAAATGCATCACGGCATCTTCGACCTGGATACCAATGCCGCGCCCGCGCCGGTGGAGATCACCAGCAACGGCAAGCGCATGAAGGTGGTGGTGCAGCCCACCAAGCAGGCCATGATCTGGATCCTGGATGCGGCGACCGGCAAGCCCATTCATCCCTGGGAAGAGCGGCCCGTGGCGCAGAGCACGATCCCTGGCGAAAAGTCGTCACCCACCCAGCCTTTCACCATCAAGCCGCCGCAGCTGATCCCCGCGACCGTGAAGCGCGATCAGCTCAGCCAGCTTTCGCCGCAGGCCAATGAAGAATGCAAGGCGCTGTTCGACGAGCGCAAGCTTTCAGATGTGGGGCCTTTCTCGGTGCCGGTCGGGGGCGGGGCCTGGGCGCTCAACAGCATCGGCGCCATCGGCGGCATGGACTGGGGCGGGGTCTCGATCGATCCGGAGCGAGGGCTTGCCTTCGCCAATGTCGACAATATGCCCACCATGATCACGGTGACCCAGACCACAAACGGGGTGAAAGGCAATGGCGGGCTTCACTCCAATGTCGGTAATGTCCGCTTCCACGACAAGGGCGGGCGAAGCTGCAATGGCGGCATGCAGGGCCAGCTGGTTGCGGTCAATCTGGGATCGGGCGAAATCGAATGGCGCGTGCCGCTGGGATCGCTGGAAGACGAGTATGGCGCTGGCGCCAAGGATATGGGCGCGGCCAGTATCGGTCCCACTTTGGCGACCGGTGGCGGCCTGGTCTTTGCTGCGGCCACCGACGACCGTTTTTATGCCTATGATTCCCGCCGGGGCCGGATGTTGTGGCAGGTCAAGATGCCCGCGTCTTCCGACGCCGGGCCGATGACCTATATCGGCAAGGACGGCCGCCAGTATGTGGTGATCGCCGCGGGCGGACCTGGCAACGCGCACCGTCCCTCGCCGCGGGAGAATGCGGTCTATCACCAGGTGCTGATCGCCTTTGCGTTGCCCAAGCCGGGCGAAAAACCGGTGGACATCATCGGGCCTTATCCGCGCAAGGATCAGGGCCCCGGGCCCTGGCCGCCGAATTAGATCCCGGTGTGTCATTCTGATTGCGCGCGAATGTCCGCTTCTGGCCCAAAGCGGAGACTTGCCGGTTCGGCTGCCTTACCCGTCAAGTCGAGTGCGCAGCGTCGGGGCAACGTGAAAAGATATTAAAGTCCCACAAAGCGGTCCCTGACTAGAGTGCGAACGGGTAGCACTTTCCAATCGGATTTGGGACCGTGATGACTGGGACCGAGAACAAAGCGCTGGACAGCATATCCGTGACACAGTTCTGGTCGGCTCCATCAGTTGAGCAGTATCCGGTACATGTGGTTCTCGATGGACGAAATTACACCATTCCGCGTAATTGGATCGTTACAGCGGCCCTTATTCCACGTACCCCGCAGTTAAGTCTGACCTTGCGGGCTACCTACCCTGACATGAATGGCGTCACTGCTGATAACCTATCTCTCTTCGAAAAGGGCTTCCTTGGAGCACCGGTCGAGTGGAGTAGACATGTCATTTCGATTGAGCACACTCGGTCAAACTTGAGCTCGCGAAAATTTCGTATCCCGGATCAATACGGCGACGAAATTAACGAAAAGCAAGCCAAGGACATATCAGTTTCAGATCCTAAGAAGACTTTGTGGTTCAATGGTGATGGATCGCGAATAACGGCCTACAATGACCATGGGGGTATCATCGGATGGGATGATGTTCTCGAAACTGGTGACACGTTTTATTGGCTGCGATATGGGCGTCCGCTTGTTGAGCACTGGAGAGATATACGGAAAAGGGCACACCAAATAATGACGAGCTTTCTTTCAGTTTAGGAACAATGAAGCGGATGCTCTCGATAGCGACGCTCTTGGCGATGCAGCTCGCCTCAGGAGCGGCGGCGGAAGACCGAGACTGGCAAAAGCGCCTTACCGCAGAAATCCGCTTATGCGAAAGTGCGCCTGAGAACAAAGGAACCTTGTCGCAAGCCCTTTGCTATCAGGCTGAAGCGGCTCGTCAGGACGCGCGCCTCAACGAAACCTGGAGGCATCTTGCAGTGGACCGTAAAGAAAAGATACG